>NZ_JBEXHW010000002.1:394228-613849 GCF_040608235.1 Streptomyces sp. NPDC005202
CGCCGGCGTCGACGCGGGATCACTGCTCGCGGGACCGGCCACGGAGCCGTTCCGGTCCGGTGGGGCGCCCTCTGCGGTGGCCGAGGATTCGGCGGTGCCGTTCCATGCGGGGGCAGCCGGCGTGGCGTCGGTCGGGCCGTCCTGCCGTGCGGGCGGAGGGCTGGGGGGCGGCGGTGGCGCGCCGGGGGGCCTGCGGGAGGCGGGCACCGGGGGGACGGGGGCGTCCGTGGGCGGACCGAGGCCGGTCGCGGAGGACATACGGGGCTGACGGGTCCCCTCTGCGGAACCCGACTGCCGAGGTCCCCGCTCGGCAGACCTCGTCGGCTTCGGAGCGGCCGGGAAGCTCACCGGCCCCGGACGTGCCTCGGGCGGGGCTTCCCAGGGGGCCCGGCGCCACCAGTCCGGACCGGCGTCCGGTGCGGCACCGCCCTCGCCGGAGGCCCGGGAGCCCGGCAAGGTGTCGGCATCACCACCGGTGGGCCGAGCACTCGACGGGACACCGGCCTCCCCGGCGGCCGCCCAAGCCCTCTCCGAAGGCTCACTCTCCCCGGCCGCCCAAGCCCTCTGCGAAGGCTCGCCCTGCCCAGCCGCCCAAGCCCTCTCCGAAGGCTCGCTTCCCCCTGCGGGCCGGGCGCTCCCGGGGGCCTCGGTCCCTCCGGTGGCCCGGGAGTTTGGCAAGGCGTCGGCATCGCCGGTGGGCCATGTACTTGACGGGACGTCGGTCTCCCCGGTGGGCCGGGCCGTGCGTGGCGGGGGTACCCCGGCTTCCGTCGAGGGCGGGCGGGTGATCGGGGCCTGTGTGCCGGGCCGGTCGCCGGGCGGAACCCGGTCCTCCGGAGTCGCCGGCTCCGTTCGCGTCGGCGGCGGTGTCCTCCCCAACGCGCCCGCCGCCGAGGCGAACCGGTCGTCCAGGGAATCGGCCGCGGCCGTGGGACCCGTGTCCTCGGTGGAGTCGTCGTACAACTGCCCCCACCAGTCATTTTCGTGACCGGTGGGCCTTTCCCCCTGCTGGCTCATGCCCCCAATTGTCCACCGCGCGGGCCGTATGAAAACGGGGCATCCGGAAATCCGGCCGATGCCCGCGCCTCGAACGGCGCGTCGGGTGACGCGTCGAATGCCGATGCGTATCAAAGTCGCCGGGCGGTTCCACCCCCATGGGAGAACCGCCCGGCGACACCGGAGTGACCCGGCACCGGATCCCCTGCGTGCCGTCGCACGCCCCGGCCCGGGTCACGTTCTGGACGGCCGAAACACCGCCGTTCGGGCCGGTCCCGAGTGTGGGCCGCCATCCTGGGACTCCCCTGTGCCTTCCAAGATCGCTCTGGCGTTCGGGCCGCCGCGCGCTGGGTGGCCCGGGACGGACACGGCTGACCTGCGCCAGCGGGACGGCTCGGGCACCCTGGGCAGATGGCGGTGTGGGAGCTCCTGCTGGTCGGCGTGGTCGTCGTGCTCGGCCTGTGCGGAGTGCTGGTGCCCGGGGTGCCGGGGTCGTGGCTGGTGTGGGCAGCGGTCCTGTGGTGAGCGCTGACGGACCCTCAGCCGGTGGCCTGGGGTGTGCTGGTGGGGGCGACCGTCGTGCTTTTCGTCTCCCAGGTGGTGCGCTGGGCCCTGCCGCCCCGGCGGCTGCGCGAGAGCGGCGCGACACCGCGCATGGCCGTGTACGCCGGTGCCGGGGCGTTCGCCGGCTTCTTCCTCCTCCCCGTGCTCGGCGCGATCCCGGGCTTCCTGGGCGGTATCTACCTCCACGAACGGCTGCGGCTGGGCGGGCACGGCGAGGCGATGACGGCCCTGCGCGCGGTGATGCGTGCGGGCGGCTCCGGTGTGCTCGTGGAGCTGTTCACCTGCCTGCTGATCGCGGGGGTCTGGCTGGGTGCGCTCATCTGGAGCTGACACATCGGATCTCTACCGTCGTATTGACGGGCACACTTCCCTTCCTTACGTTGCCTCGAAGAAAAGCTCCGATGAATCACCGAGCTGCCTGGAGGCACCGTGCCCAGCCCGTCCAGACGTACCGTCCTTGCCACCGGATCCGCCCTGGGCGGCGCGCTGGTAACCGGAGGGCTGCCCGCGCAGGCGACGGCGACCGACGGCGCCACCGCCCCCTCCGGCCGCGGGAGCACCGCCCCCGGCACTCCCGCCGACCCCTGGCGCACGGTCCTCGACGACGCCGACCTCGTCTGGCAGCGCATGCCGACGACCTGGTACGAGGGCCCCTTCCTGGGCAACGGCTTCCTCGGCTCCGGGATCTACGCCGAGCCGGGAGCGCAGCCGGACTCCTTCCCGGCCGTGCGCTTCAACGTCCAGCACTCCGAAGTCCAGGACCACCGACCGGAGTTCGGCTCCCTCTTCGGCCTCGCCCGCCTGCCCATCGGGCACTTCACCCTGGAGCCGGTGGGCCGGATCACGTCACTGGACTGGCGGCTCGTGCTCCACGACGCCGAGCTGACCGGCACGGTGACGACGGATCAGGGCACGCTCGCGCTGCGCGCCCTGGTCCACACCGACCGCTCGGTGCTCGCCGTGGAGGTGACGCCGAGCGAGGGCGAGCGCGGCTTCCGCTGGGTGTTCCACCCGGCCGACGCGATCAGCCCGCGGGCCGCCTTCAAGCCCCTGCCGGACGGCTACCGGGGCAACCCGCCGGCCGAGGTCGCCGACCACGACGGCGTGACCGCCGCCGTACAGCCGCTGCTGGCCGGCGGACAGCACGTCACCGCATGGCGGGAGCGCAGCAGCAGCCGCACCCGGACGCTGTACGTGCACGTGGCGCACTCCTACCCGCAGACCACGGCGCTGGACCGGGCGCTGAAGACGGTGCGCACCGCCGCCCGACTCCCCTACGAGGCCCTGGCGGTGACCCACCGCGCCTGGTGGCACGCCTACTACCGCAAGAGCTTCCTGTCCCTCCCCGACGCCCGCTTGCAGCGCTTCTACTGGATCCAGCTGTACAAGGCCGCGTCCGCCGCCCGCCGCGACGCCCCCGTGATGGCCACCAGCGGCCCCTGGCTGGAGCCCACCCCTTGGCCCAACACCTGGTGGAACCTGAACGCGCAGCTGGAGTACTGGCTCATCCACGGCTCCAACCACCTCGAACTCGACGCGATCACCCGGGCGTTGAGCGAGTTCCGGGACAACCTCGCGAAGGAGGTGGCGCCGCAGTACCGCGCCGACTCGCTCGGCATCCCGCGCACCACCGACCCCCACCTGGTCAACGGCGCGGCCGGCACCCTCACCGGCTACGGCGTCGGCATTCCCGGCCAGGACCCGCCGACGCCCGAAGTGGGCAATCTGACCTGGGCGTTGCACAACGTCTGGCTCAGCTACCGCCACACGATGGACGAGTCGATCCTCCGGGACGTCCTCTTCCCCCTCCTGCGCAAGGCCGTCAGCTACTACCTGCACTTCCTGGAGCCGGGTCCGGACGGCAAGCTGCACCTGCCTGCCACCTTCTCCCCGGAGTACGGCGGCAACTCGCGGGACTGCAACTACGACCTCATGCTCCTGACGTGGGGCTGCCGCACCCTTCTCGAATCCGCCGAACTCCTCGGCATCGACGACGAGCCGGCCCCTCGCTGGCGCGAGGTACTGGCCAGGCGGGCGCCGTATCCGACGGACGAGAACGGCTTCATGATCGGCGCGGACATCCCCTTCGCCAAGTCCCACCGCCACTACTCGCACCTGCTCGCGATCTACCCGCTGTACGAGCTGACCGGCCGCACCCCCGAGGAACGCGCCCTGATCGAGAAGTCGCTGGCGCACTGGGTGGGCTTCGAGGGCGCGTTGCAGGGCTACACCTTCACGGGCGCCGCCTCGATGTCCGCGCTGCTCGGCAAGGGCGAGGACGCCCTGAAGTACCTCGGCGAGCTGATGGCCCGCTTCATCCAGCCCAACACCATGTACAAGGAGTCGGGCCCGGTCATCGAGACACCGCTGTCGGCGGCCCAGTCCCTGCACGACATGGTGTGCCAGTCGTGGGGCGGGATCGTCCGGGTGTTCCCCGCGCTCCCGGCCGCCTGGGCGGACCTGACCGTGCACGGCTTCCGTACCCAGGGCGCCTTCCTGCTGAGCGCGGTCCGCCAGGGCGGCAGGACCCGCTGGGTTCGGCTGGTCAGCGAGGCGGGCGCGCCCTGCGTCGTACGGCACGGGATCGCGGGCCCGGTGGACGTACGGGACGGGCGGGGCCGCCCGCTGCGGTACGCCGACGCGGGCGACGGCACGGTCCAAGTGGCCCTGAAGGAGGGCGAGTCGGTGCTGATCACGGCCAAGGGCGACCGGCCCGACCTGACCGTCGCGCCCGTACGGCCGAACGGGGAGGCGCCCCGCTGGGGGCTGCCCCTCACCTGAGCGCGGCCAGGTCGATCGCGTCGGCCAGGGCCCGCATGCCCGGGTCGTTGAAGTGGAGGTGGTCGCCCGGGTCATAGGCGGCCCGGATCCGGTCCGGCCGCCCGGGGTCGCGGACGGCGGCGTCGAAGTCGGCGACCGCGTCGAACAGACCGCCGCCGCGGATCAGGGCGTTGACCTGCTGCCGCACGGCCTCACGGGCCGCCGTGACCGCGCCGAGGCGCAGGGGACGCAGGAGTCCACCACCGACGCTGGTACGACGTTGCGGATGGAGGTGCCGGGGAGCGCGGGGGGGCGGTTCCGGAGGCGGCGGCCTCCCAGGTGCCGGTTCACCCGGGCGGCGGGGCGGCCGCCGCCCTGGCCGTCGCCGTCGTCCCGCACAGCAGGGGCGGCAGCGCCGCGAGGATCCGTCCGGCCGTCACCATCTGCGCGTCCGCCCTTGCCGCCGGCCCCGAGGAGGCGACCGTGCCACACGGGGACGGCCCGGCGGCGGAACCTCACCGCCGGGACCACCCGCCCGGCCCAACCCCAAAGTGGGCCCGCGGGCCTGGGGCGAGGATCCGATGCGCCGGCCGCACCGGAGTGCTTGGCTGCTGCCATGACCGAATTCACCGAGACCGAGCGCGCCTACCTGAAGACGCAGCGGCTGGGGCGGCTGGCCACCGTAGACCCCCAGGGGCAGCCGCAGGCGAACCCCGTCGGCTTCTTCCCGCAGGACGACGGCACCATCCTGATCGGCGGCCTCGCGATGGGCCGCACCAAGAAGTGGCGCAACCTGCGGCACAACCCGAAGGTCGCCCTGGTCGTCGACGACGTCGTCAGCCTCAACCCCTGGAAGGTCCGCGGCGTCGACATCCGCGGCGAGGCCGAACTCCTCGTCGGTCCGCACGAGTTGGGCCCCCACTTCAGCGAGGAGGTGATCCGCATCCATCCGCGGCGGATCCACAGCTGGGGGCTGGAGGACGACCGGCCGGCGGGCGGGCCTTCCTGAGCGTCGGTCCCCCGGTCAGGACCTACTCGTCCGGAGCGCGCCCTCCAGGGTGAGCAGCTGGACCTTCCGCTCCAGGCCGCCCGCGTAGCCGGTCAGGGAGCCGTCCGCACCGATCACGCGGTGGCAGGGGCGGAGGACGAGGAGGGGGTTGGCGCCGATGGCACCGCCGACGGCCCGGACGGCGGCCCGGGGGGCGCCGATGCGGGCGGCGATCTCGCCGTACGTGGTGGTCGCCCCGTACGGAACGGTGGCGAGGGCGGCCCAGACCCGTTCGCGGAACGCGCTGCCGTGCGTGCGCAACGGGAGCCGGAACTCCTTGAGTTCGCCGGCGAAGTAGGCCTGCAGCTGCTCCTCGGCCTCGCGGAAGGGGCCGGGGTCGTGCCGCCAGTCGTCCTGGACGGTGCGGCCGCCCTTCTGGCCGGGCACGGAGAGGGAGGTCAGCACGCCAACCGGGTCGGCGGTGAGGAGCAGCGGGCCGAGGGGGCTGCCAAGGCTCGTCCAGTACGTCATCTCGGTGGTCGTCCCGTACGTCGGTGTGGTCATCGCAAATCCAGCTCCCCCGCCGCCCGCAGGTGTTGCACGGCGTACGAACGCCAGGGCCGCCAGCTGTCGGGGACCTTTACGCAGGGCGGGGCCACGTCCGGGTCGCCGAGGGCGCGGGTGCGGATGGCGGCGGCCGTGGCGGCGTCCACGCCGGGCAGGGCGAGCAGCGCCCGGTGCGCGTCGTCCCGGTCGGCGCCGGGGTCCAGCCGTAGGGTGCCGTCGGCGAGGGCGGCGGCCAGGGCGCCGAGGGTGCCGTCCGGCTCGGCCTCCGCGAGGACGGCGGGTTCCGGGAAGAGGTGGGTGAGGCTGCCGCAGGGGGCGTCCAGCGCCTTGCCGTAACGCCGGACCAGCTGCTCTGCCTCGGCCGGTCCCATCAGCGCCCGCACCGCCGCCTCCTCGGGGTCCGCAGCACCCGGTGACCGCAGCCCCGGCCGGGCGGCGACCAGGGGGGCCAGCCGCGGATCCGCGGCGAGCCGCTCGTCGACGGCGTACGGGTCGGCGTCGAGGTCGAGCAGCCGCCGCAGCCGCTGCACGGCGGTCGTCAGGTCGCGCGGGTCGGTCAGGTGCAGCCGGGCCTCCAGCCAGCCGCCGGGACGGGCGCCGGATGCGGCCTTCGCCGCGCCGGGCCGTTCGTCGACGGCGACAATCCCGGTGCCGTACGGCAGGCGGAGGGTGCGCCGGTACGTCCGCCCGCCCGGCGGCCCGCTGACCTCCTCGACGCCGGGCACTGCCTCGCGCTCCAGGAGGTCGAAGACGGGCCCGGCCTGGTACGGCCCCCGGTGGGCGAGCCGCAGCGGAATCCCGGCGGTGGGCGCGGCGGCCCGCCGGCTCCTGGCCCGGGGCGCGGCGGCGCGCAGCTCGCTCGGCGTCGCCGCGTACACGGCCCGGATCGTGTCATTGAACTGCCGCACGCTGGCGAACCCGGCCGCGAACGCGATCTGCGTGATCGGCAGCCCGGTGGTCTGTAGCAGGACACGCGCGGTGTGCGCCCGCTGGGCCCGGGCGAGGGCGACGGGCCCGGCGCCGAGCTCGGCGGTGAGCTGCCGCTGCACCTGCCGCGCGCTGTAGCCCAGCCGCGCGGCGAGCCCGGCGACGCCCTCCCGGTCGATCACGCCGTCGCCGATCAGCCGCATCGCCCGCCCGACGACGTCCGCCCGCACGTTCCACTCGGCGGACCCCGGCACCGCGTCCGGGCGGCAGCGCCGGCACGCCCGGAAGCCCGCCCCCTGCGCGGCGGCGGCCGTGGCGAAGAACCGCACGTTCCGTCGCTTCGGCGTCACGGCCGGACAGCTGGGACGGCAGTAGATCCCGGTCGTCTCGACGGCGAAGAAGAACTCCCCGTCGAACCGGCCGTCCCGGCTGCGCACGGCCTCGTACCTGGTGTCCTCGTCCATCACGCTCTCCAGTGTCCGCCTCCGGCCGGGGGTGCCGCTGGCGGAAATCGGACGTGGTGGTCACCCGCCGGCCCGTCTGGGGGTATCCCCTGCTCGTAGGGCTTGGGGGAGGACGAGGCCGTTCAGGCCGAAGCGGGGGCCTGGGTGCGGCAGCCTCCAGCCAGGCCCGCAGCCTCCAGCGAGGCCCGCGCCGAGGCAGGGCAGCGTCACCGCCAACGCCCCCTCTTGGCCTCCATCGCCGCCCGCCCCTCCGCTCCCTTCCGCTTCCAGTCCCGCCTGATCTCCGAACGGAGCCGCGCGTCGGTCTTGGCCGCGATCCACTCGTTCTCGCGCATGAGCTTGCGGTAGCTCTCCAGCCGCCGCTCGGGCAGCTCACCGGTCTCGATGGCGGCCAGCACCGCGCATCCCGGCTCGCTGTGGTGCACGCAGTCGTGGAAACGGCACCGTCCGGCCAGTTCCTCGATCTCGGAGAACACCTGGCCGACCCCGCTTTCGGCGTCCCACAGACCGACGCCCCGAAGTCCCGGCGTGTCGATCAGGACGCCGCCGCCCGGCAGCGCGAGCAGGTTTCGGGTGGTGGTCGTGTGCCGGCCCTTGCCGTCGACGTCCCGGGTGGCCCGTACGTCCATCACGTCCTCGCCGAGCAGCGCGTTCGCGAGGGTCGACTTGCCCGCCCCGGACTGCCCGAGCAGGACGGACGTCCCTCCGGAGGCGACGGCGGCCAGGACGTCGAGCCCGTCCCCGGTCACGGCGCTGACCGGCAGCACCGGCACGCCGGGCGCCGTCGTCTCCACGTCCTGGACGAGATACGACAGCCCCGTCACGTCCGGCACCAGGTCGGCCTTGGTCAGTACGACCAGCGGCTGCGCCCCGGACTCCCAGGCCAGGGCCAGGAAGCGTTCGATGCGGCCGAGGTCGAGGTCGGCGGCCAGCGACACGGCGACGATCGCGTGGTCGACGTTGGCGGCGAGGATCTGCCCCTCGGACCGCTTGGAGGAGGTGGACCGCACGAAGGCCGTGCGGCGCGGCAGATACGCCCGTACGTAACGCGGGCTGCCGCCGGGTTCGACGGCGACCCAGTCGCCGGTGCACACGACCCGCATGGGGTCGTGCGGGGTGACGAACGCGGTGTCCGCGCGCAGCACGCCGTCGGCGGTGGCGACGTCGCACTGCCCGCGGTCGACCCGGATCACCCGTCCGGGCAGCAGCCCTTGTGCGGCGTACGGGGCGAACGCGTCCGCCCATGCCTCGTCCCAGCCGTAGGGAGCCAGGGCCGAGAACGCGGAAGATGCGGAGGTGGAAGTCAAGGGAGACCCTTCGCAAGGGTGGCCCCGGCGGGCGCGCGCACGGGCGCGGCAGGAATCGAGGTGTCAGCCGGCGGCCACGGAGGTGGACTTGATGAACTGCTGGATGCGGGCAACGCCCATCGCAACGACGGTCATCGGTCAACACCTCCTTCTGTGCGCATGCTCGGCGAACGGCGGCCACCGGCCACCGTGTGGATCGCCGCAACTCTAGCCCGCCTTCGCGGCGATGCGTCAACGCATTTTCTAAGGCGCGCCCCTCGGGGTCAGGCCTTCGCGCAGCTGTGTCCGTTGAGCGTGAAGTCGTACGGCGTGGAGTTCTTGTCGTGCCAGGAGCCGACGAAGCCGAAGGAGAGGGTGCCGTTCGCGGGGACGGACTTGTTGTAGTCGCGGGCGGTGGCGGTGACGCGGGAGCCGCTCTGGTCGACGGTCGCGTCCCACATCTGGCCGACCTGCTGGCCGTCGCGGAAGGACCAGGCCACGCGCCAGGTGTCGAGGGCCCGGGCGGTGGTGACGGTGACGGCGGCCTGGAAGCCGTCGGACCACTGGCTTTGGAGGTCGTACCGGACCCGGCAGGTCACCGGCTCGCTCGTGCCGGGGGCGGGCGTGTCGCTGCCGCGGGCGGTGGACGAGGAGGTGCCCTGGGGCTCCGGGTCGGGGGTTTTGCGCTGGGACCTGGTCGCCGTGCCGCTCGCGGACGGCTTGCGGGATGCGGACGCCGAGGCCGACGGCGCGGGGTCGGCGGACGGCCCGGCGGACGGCACGGCGGACGGCACGGCGGACGGCGCGGAAGCGCTGGAGTCGGCGACCGGCCGGCGGCCGGCGTCGACGCGCGCGGTGTCGCTCGCGGAGCCGCCGAACGGCATCATCGACACGGCCAGCGCCAGCGCGGACAGCAGGACCGCCGCGGCGAGCAGGCCGCCCCGCACGACCCGCGCCCTGGCTGCGCCCTCCTTCGGCTCTCCGGTCTCGGTGTCCGCCGCCTCGGGGCGGCGCGCGCCCAGCCTCACCTCGGCGGCCCGGCGGCGCTCCAGGTAGGCAAGGCCGCCCCAGCCGATCACTCCGCCGGCGAGGGCCGCGGGCAGTCCGCCGCCCTGCAGCCGCAGGCAGGCGGCGGCCTCCGCGCACTCCACGCAGGTGGCCAGGTGCCGGGAGAGGTCCTCGGGCGTGCCGGCGGCGGGCGAGCGGGTGACCGCGTCCAGCAGCCGGGCGTAGCTGCGGCACTTCGCGCCCATCGGCGTGTCGAGGTGGTTGCGGTGGCAGCGGTCCCGGAACAGGGCCCGCACCTGGGCGAGTTCCTCGGACGCGGCCGCCGGGTCGAGGCCCAGCCGGCGGGCCACGGCGGGCAGCGGCAGCGCCTCCACCTCGGCCAGCCACAGCAGCGCCGCGTCCGGCTCCTGCAGGTCCCTCAGTCCGCGCAGCGCCAGCGGGCGCTGCAGGGGTGGACCGGTGTAGCGGGCGGCCTTGTCGGAGTTGAGCCACAGGCGCAGGTCGGGGTCGAGCTTGTGGCCGAGGCCGTCGGCCTCCCAGGACGCGGCCGTGGTGCGGACGGCGGTCAGCAGCAGCGGGATCACGGGCAGCCGGGGGGTGCGGCGGCCCCGGGACGTACCGGCCTCGGCGGCGCGGGCCTCGCGCAGGCCGAGCGCGAACGCCTCCGTGGCCAGTTGCTGGGCCGCCGTGGAGCCGGCCGTGCACAGGTCGGCGTAGGAGAGCACCGCGTCCCAGCATTCGGAGAACAGCGCGGCCTCTGCGGCGTCCTTGGGGGTCGGCAGGTCGGGCATGGGGCTCCTGCATCCACGGGCGAGGTCAACTCACCATATTCACAGCGGAGTTGAGGGAACCTCGCGGCAGAGCACGAGCCTTTCACGTCTTCGATACAACTGACAAGCGGCGTATTCACATGTCGTGACGGATACCGTGGTCCTCAACTCCGGTCCGTAGTACGGACCGGAGCCGCCCTCCGACTCACGGTGTCCGGAAACCTACACCGCCGTCGTCTCCTGCGCCGGAAGGCTGTCCATGAACGAGCTGACGGAGAACACCGCACGGCCGGGGCCGGGCGGGCCGTAGCCGGGAGGCGAGGAGAGCCCGAAGTCGTCCATCGTGGCGCGGTACGCCTCCAGGAGGCGGATGTGGTACTCCAGCGGCGCGCCCTGCGGGTTGGCCTTGCCGAGCGGGGTCGTGGGCTCGGGGCACCAGGTGGTGAAGCGGGGCGTGATGCCGTGCGACATGAAGAAGCGCAGGCCCTCCGTCGTCGACGCGATGGCCTCGTCGACGGTCGTGAAGCCGAACGGCTCGGCCATCTCGACGCCGGCGACGAAGTTGGGGATGACGTTGCGCGGGCCGAACACCTCGGCCGAGTCGAGGATGCGCCGGTGCCACTCGTCGCGGCCGACGTAGCGTTCCTTGCCCGGGCAGTACAGCTCGAACAGGCGCCGGTCCCACACCTCGTAGTTGGGGTGGTAGATCTGCACGCCGTAGTCCTTGAACCGCTGCACGTCGTCCTTGGGCAGCGCCTGCGCGACGACCTTGCCGATCCAGCGGCCCGGGAAGCGCTCCTCGATGGCCTTGGCGTAGTGGCCGTAGAAGTCGGCCTCGTCGCGGCCGGCGACCTTCGAGGTGATCGCGCCGCCGGTGAGGGTGTAGGCGGTGGACGCCTTCTGGGTGTCGTACCGGTCGATGATCTCCAGGGCCTCGAGTACCTCCTCGACGTCCTTCACGCCGGTGTAGGGGCGCCCGGCGGCCTTGTGCTGGCGCCAGTTGTGGTTGATGTCGCAGTACTGGCACTCCTCCTTGGCACCGAAGTACTGGCACACCCGGAAGACGGTGAGGTAGATCAGGTAGCCCCACTGGATCGTCGGGGCCACCTCCATCACCGACTTCCCGTTGGAGAGGGTGTGCCGGTAGTACTCGGGCATGGGCGGCACGCCGACGTCGGCGATCCGCCTCCCGTCGAGGTAGAGCCCGAGCAGGCCCTCGTCGTCGGCCGCCACCCGGTACGGCGAGGACGGGTTCACCCGTACGGAGACGACGGTGCGCCGCAGGTCGTACGGGCCGCCGGTGAGGATGATCTCCTCGGGCGGGCGCCTGAGCGCGGCCTCGCCCAGCTCGGGAAGAGTGCCGTGGTCGAAGGAGAAGATGAAGTACGACTTCGGCTTGACCTCGCCACTCTCGTTGTCGCTGAGAGCGGACGCGTCGAAGGCGACTCCGCCGCGGAGCAGGTCCTCCTTGAAGACGGCCTCCCGCGGCACGTGCGGGAAGCGCTCCATCAGATCCTCGACCAGCGCGGTACGGCTGCCCATCCGTCTCTCCTCCCGGCTCAGGCGTACGACTCCTCACGGTATGCCCCCGCCCGCGGATCAGCCGTGCCGGGTCCCCTCACGCCGCGCCACGCGCACCGGCGGCGGACGCGCACCAGCAGATCCGCCCCCCGGTCCGTCCTCGCGGCAGCCGCAGCTGCACTCGCTGTCACAAGGGCCCTGCTCCCCGCCCCGCCCGCGAACGCCGCCGGCCACAGCTGCGACGGCGGGTCCGACGAGGCCTGGACCAGGCAGTAGTCACCCCACGCCCGAGGGCCGTCGGCCACCCCGACCCCGCAGCCCCTTTCGCGCCCCCTCACGTTCGGCATCCCGAACCGGAGACAACGCTTCGAGCAGACTTCGTCCAACCCCTTGCCGAAGCCTTAGCCGAAGGTCAACGTCCGGCACCGCACCCGCATGTGAGCCATCTCGCGCTGAGAGCCGCAGCCGCACTCCTGGTGACCCTGATGGTCCCGCCCGCCGTCACCTTCGTGCCGAGCTTCGTGCTGGTGTCGTCACTCGGCTGGGTGGACAGCTACCGGGGTCTGGTCATCCCGGTGCTGTTCAGTGGTTTCACCTGCTTCCTCTTCCGGCAGTACTTCCTTGGGTTCCCGCGGGAGTTGGAGGAGGCGGCACGCGTGGACGGGCTCAGCCGCTGGGGCGCGTACTGGCGGATCGTCGTACCGAACTCGCTGAACTTCTTCGCGGCGATCGCCACGATCACCTTCATCAGCGGCTGGAACGCCTTCCTGTGGCCGCTGGTCATCAGCCAGGACCCCAGCGCCTGGACGGTGCAGGTCGCGCTCTCGTCGTACATGACCAACCAGACGGTGAACCACCACCTGATCTTCATGGCCACCGCCACCATTTCCATCCCGCCCTTGCTGTTCGTGTTCCTCTTCCTCCAGCGCCGGCTGGTCCAGGGCGTCGCGCAGACCGGCATCAAGGGCTGACCTAGGAGACCGATGTCTTTCCGCACCCCCAAGCTCTCGGCTTCTCCCCCACTCTCGACTTCGCTCGAGCGGGGGGACCCCCATGACCAGGGGGGACCCCCGTCGGCCATCGACTACGTCGAGGACGTCTCGCCGGGCAGCGGGGCCCTGCCGCCCCGCGCCCGGTACGCGTCCTCGGACGCGAAGTCGCTCTCTTTGAACGGCAGTTGGCGCTTCCGCCGGTCGGCCACGGCCGACGCCGAGGACGACTCGTTCGCCGAGCCCGGATACGACGCCGGTAACTGGGCGGAGGTCTCGGTCCCCGGCCACTGGGTCCTCCAGGGCCATGGCGCCCCCATCTACACCAACCACCTCTACCCGTTCCCGGTCGACCCGCCCCGCGTCCCGACCGAGAACCCGACCGGCGCCCACCTGCGCGTGTTCGACCTGCCGGAGGACTGGCCGGACCTTTCCGACGGCGGGGCGGTGCTGCGCTTCGACGGTGTGGAGTCCTGCGCCCGCGTCTGGCTGAACGGCACGGACCTCGGCGAGTTCAAGGGGTCCCGGCTCCCGCACGAGTTCGCGGTCGGGCACCTGCTGAAGCCGAGCGGAAACGTGCTCGCGGTGCGGGTGCACCAGTGGTCGGCGGGCTCGTACCTGGAGGACCAGGACCAGTGGTGGCTGCCGGGCATCTTCCGGGACGTCACCCTGCTGCACAGCCCGGCGGGCGGCGTCCTGGACTTCTTCGTGCACGCCTCCTACGACCACGTCACCGGCGAGGGCACGCTGAAGGTCGACTCGGACGTGGACGGCCGGGTCATTGTGCCCGCGTTGGACATCGATGTCGCGACGGGCGAGTCAATGACGGTCGCCGTCGAGCCGTGGACCGCGGAGACCCCGAAGCTGTACGACGGCGTGCTGGCCACGGAGGGCGAGCGGGTGCCGTTGCGCATCGGCTTCCGGACCGTCGAGCTGTCGGACGGCCTGATCAAGGTCAACGGCAGGCCCATCCTCTTCAAGGGCGTCAACCGGCACGAGTGGCACCCGGAGAAGGGCCGCGCCCTGGACCTGGAGACCATGCGCGAGGACGTGCTGCTGATGAAGCGGCACAACATCAACGCCGTCCGCACCTCGCACTATCCGCCGCACCCGGCCTTCCTCGACCTGTGCGACGAGTACGGGCTGTGGGTGATCGACGAGTGCGACCTGGAGACCCACGGCTTCACCGAGCAGGCCTGGCGGGACAACCCGGTCGACGACGACCGCTGGACCCGGGCCCTGCTCGACCGCGCCGCCCGCATGGTCGAGCGCGACAAGAACCACCCGTCGGTCGTCATCTGGTCCCTCGGCAACGAGGCCGGCACCGGCCGCGGGCTGACCGCGATGGCCGAGTGGATCCACCAGCGGGACTCCTCGCGGCTCGTGCACTACGAGGGCGACATCGACTGCCGGGACACGGACGTGTACTCGCGGATGTACGCCTTCCACGACGAGGTCGAGCGGATCGGCCGGGGCCTGGACGGCGGTACGCGCAAGAGACGCGAACTCCCCTTCATCCTCTGCGAGTACGGCCACGCCATGGGCAACGGCCCCGGCGGCCTCGCCGACTACCAGCGGCTCTTCGAGTCCTACGACCGGCTCCAGGGCGGCTTCGTCTGGGAGTGGATCGACCACGGCATCAAGGACGAGCGGTACGGCTTCGCGTACGGCGGCGACTTCGGCGAGGAGCTGCACGACGGGAACTTCGTCTGCGACGGGCTGCTGTTCCCGGACCGCAGGCCGTCGCCGGGCCTGATCGAGTACAAGAAGGTGATCGAGCCGGTCCGGATCGAGGTCGACGGCCTCGACGGGACCGTGCGCGTGACCAACCAGCACGACTTCGCGGACCTGTCCGCGCTCGCCTTCGCATGGTCCTACCAGGTCGACGGCGAGACGGTCGAATCGGGCGCGCTGTCGGTACCCGCGCTCGCACCCGGCGAGTCGGCCGAGGTGAAGCTGCCGGAGCCGTCCGACGGGCACGGCGGGGAGACGCAGTGGACGGTGCGGGCGCTGCTGGCGTCCGACACCGCGTGGGCGCCGAAGGGGCACGTCGTGGCGTGGGGACAGGGCGCGGTGGCACCGCGTGCGGTGCCGTCCGTCGCCGTGGCCGACCGGCCCGTGCCCGGCGAGC
This sequence comes from Streptomyces sp. NPDC005202, assembly GCF_040608235.1. Lineage (NCBI taxonomy): Bacteria > Bacillati > Actinomycetota > Actinomycetes > Kitasatosporales > Streptomycetaceae > Streptomyces > Streptomyces sp. NPDC005202. The sequence goes on from NZ_JBEXHW010000002.1 coordinate 409,200, forward strand.
GCCTGATCACCCTCGGTCCCGCCTCCTTCGACGCCCGCACGGGCGCGCTGAAGACCATCGGCGGGGTCGAGGTGACCGGCCTGCGGCTGGACGTGTGGCGGGCGCCCACCGACAACGACGACGGCGCGGAGTGGCAGACCGACGTCCGCTACGGCCTGCTGTGGCGCAAGCTCGGACTGCACCGAATGCGGCACCGCCTGGACGCCGTCGAGCTCACCGACGACGCACTGACCGTGCGGACCCGGGTGGCCCCCGCCGCCCGGGAGGTGGGGCTCGCCACGGTGTACCGCTGGACGTCCGACGGCGAGCGGCTGAAGCTGACGGTGTCCGTGGGCCCCGAGGGCGACTGGACGGTGCCGCTGCCCCGGCTGGGCATCCGCTTCGGGCTGGCCGGCTCGGCGGACCGCGTGCGCTGGTTCGGCGGCGGCCCCGGCGAGGCGTATCCGGACACCAGGTCGGCGTCGATGGTCGGCCGTTGGCAGTCGACGGTCGACGGCATGCAGACGCCGTACGTCCGTCCACAGGAGAACGGCGCCCGTGCCGACGTCCGCTGGGCGGAGATCGGCGGACTGCGCATCGAGGGCGACCCGGAGTTCTTCTTCAGCGCCCGGCGCTGGACCAACGAGCAGCTGGACGCCGCCCGGCACCTCACCGACCTCACGCCCGGCGAGACGGTCTGGGTCAACCTCGACCACGGCCAGCACGGCATCGGCTCGCAGTCCTGCGGCCCGGGTCCGCTTCCGCGGTACTTCCTGCGCGCCGAGCCTGCGGAGTTCTCCTTCGTCTTCTCGCAGACCAGTTGACGGACACGGACCCGAGGTCCGCCGCGTGGCCTGGGGGTCCCGGGGCGTCGCCCCTGCCCCCGCGCGTCTTCGTCGAGCGCGCACCCTTCTCTCCTTAGGTGATACCCTAGATGTATTAGGTTTCGAGGAAGGGTGACCGTCATGGCCCGTGCCGGCCTCACGACCGACCGCGTCGTCGCGGCGGCCGCCGCCCTCGCCGACGAGGCCGGATTCGAGAACGTCACCATCTCGGCGCTGGCGCGGCACTTCGGTGTGAGGGACGCCAGCCTGTACTCGCACGTCAGGAACCTCCAGGACCTGCGATGGCGGGTGGCGCTGCTCGCCGGCGGCGAGATGATCGACCGGATCGCCGCCGCCGTGGCCGGGCGGGCCGGCCGGGACGCGCTGGGCGCCTTCGCCGACGCCTATCGGGCGTACGCACGCGAGCATCCCGGGCGGTACGCGGCCACGCAGATCCGCCTCGAGCAGTCCGTGGCCGCCGAGTCCCCCGCCCTGAAGCGCATCGCCGAGATCACCTACGGCATGCTGCGCGCCTACGGACTCGACGAGCCCGACCTCACCGACGCCGTCCGGCTGCTGCGCAGCACCTTCCACGGCTACTGCGCCCTGGAGGCCAGCGGCGGCTTCGGCGCTCCCCGGGACGTACAGGCGTCCTGGGAGAGGGCGATCGACGCTCTGCACGTGGCCCTGGAGCACTGGCCCCGCGGGGCGAAGACCGATGACTGACCCGTACTTCGACGTCCGCGGCGACGGGCCCGTGCTGCTCGTCCTTCCGGGTGGGGCCGGGCATCCCATGGGGCTCGACCCGATGACGGAGCACCTCGCGCGGCGGTTCACCGTCGTGACGTACGACCCCCTCGGCCTCGCCCACGGGCGCCTCGGCCGGCCCGTCGCCGACCAGCGGGTCGAGGAGTGGAGTGACGGAGCGCGCCAGGTGCTCGACGCGGTGCTGCCGGAGGGTGCGGCCGCCCACGTCCTCGGTACCAGCTCGGGCGGCATCGCCGCCCTCGACCTGCTGGCCCGCCATCCCGGGCGGCTGCGGTACGTCGTCGCCCATGAGCCTCCGTGCGTGGCGGTCCTGCCGGACGGGGCGCGCCAGCGGGAGAGGTTCCGGGAGGTGTACGACACCTACCGGACGGCGGGGCCGCACGCCGCCGGGGCGCGGCTGGCCGCCCTGCTGGAGGGGCGGGAGCCCGGGGAGGCCCGCGTGGGGCAGCCGCTGTCCCGCGCGGAGGAGCTGTCCTCGCCGATGGCCGTCTTCCTCGCCCACGTGCTCGTCCCGTTCACGTCGTACGTGCCGGAGCTCGACGCCTCTCCGGCCCGTCTCACCCTCGCCGCCGGCGTCGGCTCGCGCGGGCAACTCCTGCACCGGACCGCCACGTTCCTCGCCGAGCGGACCGGCGGCGGGTTTGCCGGGTTTCCCGGCGGGCACCTCGGTGCCGTCGAGTATCCGGAGGCGTTCGCGAAGCGACTCGCGGGGGTACTGGACGCGCCGGACGTCAGTCGGGGTCACTGCGGAATGTCCTGCGCCGACTTGCAGGAAAGTTGAGCTCCATCGTATAAAAAAAGTCGATCGACCGTCTTTCTCACGAGGAAGGTGATCGATGAGCGAGGGCTGGACGTTCGCTGGAGAAGCGACGCAGAGCGGCGGCGACTCCGTGACCCTGATCGAGGGTTCGTCGTTCTGCCTGTCCGCGCGGGGCGGGGACCTCGTACCCGGCACGCCCCAGGGGCTTTTCCACCGTGACACCCGCATCCTGTCCACCTGGCAGCTGCGGCTGGACGACGAGGAGGTGGACCCGCTCTCCGTCATTGCGCAGGAGCCGTACGAGGCCCTGTTCCTGGGCCGGGCCCGGCCGCGCCCCGGGCACAGCGAGGCCACCCTGCTCGTCGAGCGGCGCCGGTTCGTGGGCGCGGGCATGCGCGAGGACCTGGTGCTGCGCAACCTCGGCAACGAGGCCGCGGCCTGCCGGCTCACCCTGCGCGCCGAGGCCGACTTCGCCGACCTGTTCGAGGTGAAGGAGGGGCGGGTCCGGCCGCGCGGCCAGTACGGGGTGGACTACGGCGACGGGATGCTCGCCCTCAACCGGCAGTGGCGGGGGGAGAGTCGCGGGGTGCGGATCGTCGCGGAGGGTGCGATCAGTTCGCCCGGTCAGCTCACCTTCCGGGCGGTCGTGCCGCCACGCGGAACCTGGCGGGCGTCCGTGCTGGTCACGCCGGTGATCGACGAGGTGGAGACGCCGACGTCGTTCCCGCTGGAGCGGCCCGTGGAGCAGGCGGGCCCGTCGGTGCGCACGACCGAGTGGCGGGCGTCCGGGCCCCGCATCAGGATCGGCGACGAGTCGCTGGCGCTCACGCTGCGCCGCAGCCGCCAGGACCTGGGCGCCCTGCGCATCTTCGATCCCGAGCAGCCCGACACGCCCGTGGTGGCGGCCGGCGCCCCCTGGTTCATGGCGCTGTTCGGGCGGGACTCGATCCTCACCGCGCTGATGTCGCTGCCCCTCGACCCGCACCTCGCCCTCGGCACCGCCCAGGTGCTCGCCCGTCACCAGGGCACGAAGTCCGACCCGGTGACCGAGGAGGAGCCCGGCCGGATCCCGCACGAGCTGCGCTTCGGCGTCGAGGCCTCGCTCGCGCTGGGCGGCACCGTGTACTACGGCACCGTCGACGCCACGCCGCTGTTCGTGATGCTGCTCGGCGAGCTGTGCCGCTGGGGCGTCGACCCCGCTGCCGTCGAGGAGTTGCTGCCGCACGCCGACCGGGCGCTGGAGTGGATCGAGAAGTACGGCGACCGGGACGGCGACGGGTTCGTCGAGTACCGGCGGGCGACGGACCGCGGGCTGGCCAACCAGGGCTGGAAGGACTCCTGGGACGGCATCAACAGCGCCGACGGCAGGCTGGCCGAGACGCCGATCGCGCTCGCCGAGGTCCAGGGGTACGTCCACGGCGCCTACCTGGCGCGGGCACTGCTCGCCGAGCACACCGGCGACGCGGACGGCGCCGCCGAGTGGCGCCGGCGGGCCCAGCGGCTCAAGGAGCGCTTCAACGAACGGTTCTGGCTGCCCGAGCGCGGCTGGTACGCCGAGGCGCTGGACGGCGAGAAGCGTCCGGTGGACGCGCTGGCCTCCAACATGGGGCACTGCCTGTGGACCGGCGTCGTCGACGCCGACAAGGCACCCGCCGTCGCCGAACGCCTGCTGTCGCCCGAGATGTTCAGCGGCTGGGGCGTGCGCACGCTGGCCACGTCCATGGCCGCGTACAACCCGATGAGCTACCACAACGGCTCGGTGTGGCCGCACGACAGCGGCATCGTCGCCGCGGGACTCATGCGCTACGGCTTCACCGACCACGCCCGGCGCGTCGCCGAGGCCGTCCTGGACGCCGCCGCGGCCTTCGGCGGGCGGCTGCCGGAGCTGCTGTGCGGCTTCGACCGCGCCGAGTACGCCCAGCCCGTGCCGTACCCGGCGGCCTGCTCGCCGCAGGCGTGGGCCTCGGCCACGCCCCTGCACCTGCTGCGCGTGCTGCTGGGCGCCGAGGTGTGCGTCCCGCACGGCGTCGTCCGTCTCGACCCCCATCTGCCCGCCCGCTTCGGGGCGCTGCGCCTGACCGACGTGCCGCTGGGCACGGCGCGGGTGGGCGTGACGGTCGCCGAGGACGGGGCCGTCGAGGTCACCGGGCTGCCGTCCGGCCTCCGGGTGACGCAGGAGCCGTGCCCGTGCATGGCGGTCGATCCGCCGCGGTGACACCCCCGGTCGGCGATGTCCGTCCGTACTCCGGCTTTTCCTCCTCCGCACCACCGCCGCGGTCGACGCTGCCCGCGGCCGGTGACACCCACATCCGTCGCCCGCGCATCCGGGCATGACATGGCACGCCGTGGCGAGGCGCCGCCGTGCCGTGCGCGGACGTCCGGGCGCGACCGGAAAGGAGCTGTTCGTGAGCAACCGGCCGCTTCGTATCGCCATGGTCGCGCCGCCGTGGTTCGAGCTCCCGCCGCGCGGCTACGGGGGCATCGAGGCGATGTGCGCCGACCTCACCGACGCGCTCGTGGCCCGCGGCCACGACGTCACGCTGATCGCCGCGGGCCGCAACGGCACCCGCGCCCGCCGCATGCTGCGCACCTACGACGTGCCGCAGGGCCCGCGCCTGGGCGAGCCGCTGCCCGAGGTGCTGCACACGGCGGCCGCCGGCCGCATCCTCGAAGACCTCGACGTCGACGTCGTCCACGACCACACACTGGCCGGTCCGCTGCTCGCCCGCGGCCGCAGCGTGCCCACCGTGGTCACCACGCACGGCCCGCTGGACGGCGAACCCGCCGACTACTACCGGCAGTTGGGCAACAGTGTGCACCTCGTGGCGATCTCCGAGTCGCAGCGCTCCCAGGCCCCCGACCTCAACTGGGCGGGCACCGTGCACAACGCGCTGCGCGCCGGCGACTTCCCCTACCGGCGCGACAAGGAGGACTGGGTCTTCTTCCTGGGCCGCTGCACCCCCGACAAGGGTATGCACCTGGCCATCGACGCCGCCCGGGCCGCGGGCCGGGAGATCAAGCTGGCCGCCAAGTGCAGCGAACCCGCCGAACGCGCCTACTTCGAGGCCGAGATCAAGCCGCGCCTGGGCGCGGGCGTGGAGTGGCTCGGCGAGGTGACCGGCGAGCGCAAGAAGCAGCTGCTGGCCCGGGCGCGCTGCCTGCTGTTCCCGCTGCAGTGGGAGGAGCCGTTCGGCATGGTGATGATCGAGGCGATGGTGTGCGGCACGCCGGTGGTCACCCTGCGCCGCGGCTCGGTGCCGGAGGTCGTCGCCGACGGCGTCACCGGCCTGGTCCGCGACGACGTGACCGAACTGCCCGAAGCGATAGAGGCGGTGGGCGCGCTCGACTCGCGGGACTGCCGCAACCACGTCATCGAGCACTTCCAGCCGGAGACCATGGCGGCCGGGTACGAGGCGGTGTACCGCAAGGTGATCGCCGCCGCCGCACCGGCCCCGGCGCCCTTCGTGTCCGCGCCCGCACACGAGAACATGCTGCCGGTGGCCTGACCACCGCCCCGCGCCCGTGGCCCGCCGACGCCGGGTCACGGCGGGCCACGGGTGTGGGAGGACGAAAACAGCGGTACGAACGGTGAGTCGGAGACGGGTTCCATAAACTGGAATCTTCGGATGCCGTCTTCGGATGCCATGTGCCGCCCTGGGGGGAGGGAGCGCGCCTTGTCCCAACAACAGCTCGGACGCGGTCCCTTGAGAACCGGCGGCCCGGTGCCCGTGCCCACCGGGCCGGGCGACGGCGGCTCGCCCCGGGCGCGTTTCGTCGGCTGGCTGGGCGGCCTCGGCGGCGCGGCCGCCGGATACGGCGTGTTCCAGTTCCTGTTCGAGGTGCTGCCCGACTCCCTGAGCGGGCAGCTCGCCAAGTACCTGATCGCAGGCGTGAGCGGGCTCGGCACGGCCGCGGCCGCCTGGCTGGCGGCGGGGCTGGTCCGGGCCCGGTCCGACCGGCCCGCCCGGACCACTGCGGCGTTCACCGCCGCGGCCCGCCCGGCGCCCGGTCCGCTCCCCCAGGTCCTCGCCGCCGCGTACGACACGCTCGTCGACCAGGTGGCCGTGGTCGACGATCCGGTCCGCGGGCGGCTCACCGGCTGGTCGCACTCGCTCGGGGAGAGCACCCCGTCCCGCCCCACCTCCGTCGGCACCGCCTACGGCCTGCACATCATGCTCGACCTGGGCGTGTCCGACGGGCGGCTGAGCACCGGCGACCTGGTGGACACGCTGTGGCGGCTCCGGCTGCCGGACGGCGGCTGGTCGGCACGCTCGCAGGGGTCCGAGCCCCGCCCGGAGGTCACCGCGCTGGTGCTGGGTGCGCTGGCCCGGGCCGGGGCGTCCCGCGAGCGACTGGCGGAGGAGGTGGCGCGCTGCGAGGCCCGCTTCACCCGGGAACTCGACGCCGTTGGACGGGAGTCGACACACGTCGTGACGACCGTGCTGCGCGGACTGCTGCGCGCCGCGCCCCGCTCCGACGTGCTGCCCCGGCTGCGCGAGGCGCTCGTCGACGGCGCGCTCGACGACGGGCGCCGCGACCACCTGCGCTCATGGAGCTACCGCCTCGACGCGCCGTACGGCCCGCCGTCCCCGCTGCACACCGCGCAGGCCGTGGTCGCCCTCGACCGGGCGGCCCGCGTCCTGGGCGAGAACGCCGGGGCGCGGGCCGCCCGCGAGGACGGCGTGCGCTGGCTGCTGGCCTGCCCGGACGCCCCGCACGACGCCTGCCTGGACCTGGAGAACCTGCGGGAGGAGGTGCGCCGGCCGCGCACCGACGACCCGTCGCGCCACGAGGTGCTGAACGTCCGGCACTTCACCGCCGCCTGGGTGGTGCGCGCCCTGCTCTCCCCGGGCGCGCAGGACGTGGCGCGCGCGGACGGGCTGGAGGCGGAGTGGCGGGAGCGGCTGGACGGGGCGGTGGCCGCGGTGTGGGCCGGGCAGGCGGGCGGCATCTGGACGTGGGGGCGCGGCGACAGCACGGGGCTGCGCCAGCCCATGTGGATGACCTATCAAGGCATTTCGGCGCTGCGGGCCCATGCCGTATGGATGTACCAACCGGATCACTGAACTTGGCGGGCGAGCCGAAAGGCGGGTGCATGGGCGGTCGGCAGGTCCTGGCGGCGCAAAGGCTGCTGACCGAGGCGCTGGAGGGTCCCCTGCCCGAGTACGAGCGGATGGCAGCCGCCCGCGCCGTTGTCGTCGAACTGGGCGCTCCCGAAGGGCTGTTGGAGCTGGTCGCGGAACTCGCCTCCGGCGAGGGCGACCCGGAGGGCTGCGCCCGGCTGTCGTACCGGCACGTGCTCGGGTTCGACAAGCTGCTGCTCGTCGACGGCGGGTCGCGGCACATGCTGCGCGCTCACGTCTGGCATGCCGGCGCGGGCGGGCCGGGCGCGGAGGACATCCACAACCACCGCTCGGCGCTGGCCTCCTACGTCGTGCGCGGCCGACTGGAGATGGAGTTGTACGAGGCGGGGGGCGACGGCGGCATCGAGGCGGTCCGCTACCAGGAGTCCCTGTCGCCGGGCCGGGCGGCCGACTGGCTGCTGGAGCCGGCGGGGCCGGCACGGCTGCGGCTGACGCACGCGGGACAGTACGCGGCGGGCAGCGCCTACGCCCTGCCCGCGCACACCCTGCACCGGGCCTGGTGCGACACGGACGTACCGACGGTGACGCTGTTCCTGGAGACGGGAAGCGAACGGCGGAGCCACACCGACGTGTTCACCGCGGCGGGCCCGCACCCCGGGGCGGTGCCCAAGGTGCCGCTCGGCGTGCCGGACTATCTGGCTGCGCTCGGCTCCCTCGCGGAGCTGCTCAGGAGTTCGTGAGGGCCTGGCGGACGATGTCGAGGTTGTAGGCGTCGATGTCGACCGTGGTGAGCCGGGACGGGGCCAGCCAGGCGTAGGCCTGGTCCGGTTCGGGGAGGGTGACGTGCCGGGTCAGGGGCCGGACCAGGAAGTTGTCCTGCCAGTTCTTGACCTCGTGACCACGGTAGTCGCTGACGAAGGACGACTCGCCGACCTTGCAGACGACCTCGCCGAGCAGCCCGGTCTCCTCCTTCAGCTCGCGCAGGGCGCCGTCCCCGGGAGACTCACCCGGCTCCAGCTTGCCGCACGGAACGCCCCACACCCGCGGCAGGAACCGCTCCCGCTCACTGCGGCGCACCAGGAGCAACCGACCCTGCTCGTCCATCACGACGGCGGCCGCCAGTCGCCTGTCGCCGGGGATCTCCATGCCCATGGTTCCTCGGTCCCTCGCCGGTGATGAGTCCAAAGGGTCTGATACCCACGAAAGTACCGAAGGTACCAGGATCGCGCGCGGGATGCCGTGCCGTGCTTCTCCCTCCGGCCGGCTCGGGCTTATTCCGGCCGGCTCGGGCTTATTTCCGGCCGGCTCGGGCTCACTCCGGCCGGCTCGTCTGTCGGCGGCCTCCGCCCTCGCCCCTGAGCGCCTGCACCTCGTCGTACGACGGAGCCGTGCCCTCCGGAGCGCGTCCGGCCGCGACGGCGAGCCCGGCCGTCGATCCGGGCAACACGTCCTGCGCGAGCCCGCTCACAGGGCCGCCACCGACCACGACGGCCCTGCGGACGGCCCGTCCGAAGCCGTGAGCCGGAAGCGGCTGACGGAACCCGTGTGCCAGCGGGCGCTCAGCTCGTAGAAGTCATGGGCCCTCTCCACCGCGACGGACACCAGCTCCGCGAGCGGCAAGGGGTCCGGTTCGGCGGTGAGGCGGGCGAGGGCGACGAACAGCGTGGCTCCGTCGCCCGTCGCCCCCGTCGGCGCGTCCGTTCCCGACAGGCCGAAGGCGGGCTCGAGGTCGGCCCGTACGCCCTCCGTCGGCGCCCAGCCCGTGACCCGTACCGGCGTTCCCGGTGCCGCACCGGCCACCAGATGGGCGCGCACCTCCACCGCGCCGTGGGCCGCCACCAGACTGGTGACCGTGATCCCGCCGCCGGCCGTGTGCCGGGAGGCCGCCCAGCCCTCCCCGGACCCGAGCGGCACGATGTCCGTCCGGCTCGCGTCGTCGCCGACGATCACGCTGTTGTCGTACGACGTGTGCGAGGGCCGCGTGGCCGTCGAGTAGGCGAGCCGCGTGTAGTACGGGTCGTAGCGGACGTCCTCGCTGCCGTGGTTGTGGAGGCGGACCAGGCCGTCCGAACGGGTCGACTGGAGCAGCCAGTTGGGCGCGGGGACCGCCGTGACCGCGTCCGCGCGCTCGGCCGGGCCGGGTTCCTCGACGGCCGTCCACACCTCGTGGTCCGGGGGGAGGAGCAGGCCCAGGAAACCCTTGCTCGCCCAGTACGGAGACGCCGGACCCGAATAGCCTTGCAGGACGGTCTCGTCGGGGCCGTGCCAGCCGAGGGTCAGCAGGCCTCGCTCGTCGACGGCGCCCCGGTCCAGGAAGTACGTCAGCGCACCCGAGGCGAGTCTCCTGGTCTGCCCCGGCGGCAGTGGCGTGCGGCCGGTCAGCGCGCCCAGCCACAGCGGGGCCGTCGTCGCGAAGCGGTAGGTCAGGGAGCGGCCCTGGTGCACCGGGGCGCCGTTGCCGCCGAACAGACGGGCGTAGTCCGCCAGATGGGCCTCGAGACGGCCGCCGTACAGGTCGAGCAGGCGGGCGTCGTCCGCGAGCCAGGCGTGCAGCACCGGGTAGAGGTGCATGGCCCAGCCGTTGTAGTAGTCGAAGGCCCGGCCGGGGCCGTCGGAGTACCAGCCGCCGCCGACGTACCACTGCTCGATGCGCTCCAGGCCGCGGTCGACCGCCTTGCGGGCCGTGTCCGGCTCGTACCCGATCTCCTGCAGGAAGCCGCCGACGGTGACCGGAAACAACTCCCAGTTGCACGGCCAGGGTTCGGCGGTGAGTGCGTCGCCGAGCCAGGCCGCCGCCCGCCGCCGTACGGCGTCGTCGAGGCGATCCCACAGCAGCGGCTTCGTCAGCCGCAGGGCGAGCGCGATCGACGCGGCCTCGACCAGCGGCTGGCTGCGGTCCTCGATGCGGGGCCAGACGCCCAGCGCTCCGGCCGCGAGTCCGTCCGCGTACCGCTGGAGCGCGTTCTCGTCCCGGCGGAAGGCCGCGAGCAGCAGCGTCCGGGCGTAGCCCTCCAGACCGTCCGAGAGGCGGCCCGACCAGCTGGTGCGGTCGCCGGGGAGGTGGTAGAGGGCGCGGTCCGCGGTGGCGTACGGCTCCACCGCCGCGAGCAGGGCGTCGGCGGCCGCCTCCCAGTGGGTGCGGGTGCAGCCGGTGTACGGGCTGAGGGTGCGGTCGTCGGGGGGCAGCTGCATGAAGGCTTCCTTCTCGCACGGGCTGTTCGGGCCTGGGGCGCCCCGGTTCCGGTCGAGGCGCCCCAGGGGCTCATCCCACCCGCACCTTGCCCTCGGGCACCAGATGCCGGGCGACGCGTTCGCAACGCCACCGCCGCGCTGAGACAGCCCGTCGTCCCCGAGCCGCTCACCACACGTCCTGAGTGAGTCGAGCGCCGCCGAACTCGAGGGTCATGCCGCTCGAGGGTTCGGCATCCCGAACGACATCTGTCATTGCGAACATCGAAAAGGTAAGGGTGTGCCACGAGGAGGTCAACGGGTCGTGCGGCCGGGGCCAGGCGGCGCCCTGCTCCAAGCTCGGGAAGAGGCTGTCGCGGGCGGCGACGTACGGCGACGTACGACCCCGGCATCCCACATGGTGGACGAGCCGTTCATGCACTGGGCGCAGACCGGCACGCGCCGGCCCATCGACTAGCGTCGTGACATGACCAGCGACACCTCCCCCACCCTCGCCGAAGCCCTTGCCGCCGGGACGGCCGTGCTCGACGGAGGGATGTCCAACCAGCTCGAGTCGGCGGGGCACGACCTCAGCGACGAGCTGTGGTCGGCGCGGCTGCTCGCCGAGCGGCCCGAGGCGATCACCGAGGCGCACCTCGCCTACTTCGAGGCGGGCGCGAACGTGGCGATCACCGCCAGCTACCAGGCCACCTTCGAAGGGTTCGCCAAGCGGGGGATCGACCGTGAGCGGGCCGCCCAACTGATCGCGCTCAGCGTGGAGTTGGCGCGTGATGCAGCGCGGCAGGCGCGCGCGAAGGGCGTGCGGCGGCCGCTGTGGGTGGCCGCGTCGGCGGGCCCGTACGGGGCGATGCTGGCGGACGGCTCCGAGTACCGGGGCCGTTACGGGCTCACGGTCGACGAGCTGGAGCGCTTCCACCGGCCCCGCCTGGAGGTGCTGGCCGCCGCTCGGCCCGACGTCCTGGCCCTGGAGACGGTGCCGGACACCGACGAGGCCGAGGCCCTGCTGCGGGCGGTGCGCGGTCTCGGGGTGCCGGCCTGGCTGTCGTACACCGTCGCCGGCGACCGCACCCGCGCCGGGCAGCCGTTGGAGGAGGCGTTCGCCCTGGCCGCCGACGCGGACGAGGTGATCGCGGTCGGTGTGAACTGCTGCGCGCCCGGGGACGCGGACACCGCCGTGGCGACGGCCGCCCGCGTCACCGGCAAGCCGGTCGTCGTCTACCCCAACAGCGGCGAGGCGTGGGATGCCGAGTCCCGCGCCTGGAGGGGCCGCTCCACCTTCTCCCCCGAGCAGGTCGAGGGCTGGCGCGCCTCCGGGGCCCGGCTGATCGGCGGCTGCTGCCGGGTGGGCCCGGAGGCGATCACGGAGGTCGCCCGGACGCTGACGGCGGCGTAGCCCCACCGCATCGGGGATGCACGGCGTGGTACGGGCCGGTCGCGCCGCCTCACCCCGCCCGTCGGCGCGGGTCAGTGACCGCGGACCCCACCCGAGCGCCGGAGCCGCCGTATCACTGACCGCAGTTCCGCGGTCCGCACGGGCGAACCGCCGGCGGGGGCCGACGCGGCCGCGGCCTCCCGAGCGGTAGCGTCGGCCGTCCACAGGGCGAGTTCCGCGTCGCGTGGGCCGTGCGCGGTGTGCGGCGCGCCGTCGCCGAAGATCCGCACGGGGTGCGTCGCGTCCCACGCCTCCCAGCCCGGGTCGCCCTCGGCGGCGAAGCGGACCCAGGCCGCGTGCATCACGTCGGCCAGCTCCTGGGGGGCGCCCTCCCCGGCGAGCCTGCGGGACTCCGGCACGTCGCCGGTGTCGAAGACGAAGCCGAGCTCCAGGGCGTGGCAGGCGCCGAGACCGGGCAGCAGCGAGGGCCAGGCGAACTCGTAGACGTACGCCGAGGCCGGGCGGGCGTCGGCCAGGCGGTGCAGCGGGAGGCGCAACAGGTGGTCGGTGACCAGCTGGCCGACGATCTCGGCGGTGCCGGCCCCCGGGCGCAGGGCGCGGTAGCCGCGCACCACCTCGTGGCCGCAGTAGCAGCGAGCCATGGCGCCGGCCAGGGCGACCGGGCCGAGCCGGTCGACGCGCTCGAGCAGCCCGCCCGGCACCAGCCACAGCCGATACTCGTCACGGGTCCAGCCCATGAGCAGGTCGACGCCCTTCGCCGCCTCCCCCTCCACCAGCGCCTCCTGAGGATCGCGGGGGACGACGTCGCCGTCGACGACGATGCCGAACGCCGGGCCGCCGAGGACCGGGCTGCTGCGCCGGCCGACCTCGGTCTGGGTGCGCAGCAGCAGGTCCCGGTCGACGGCGGCGAAGGCCTCGGCGGTGGCGGGGACCTTCAGCCGGGCCGCCATGCGGCGCACCATCCGCCGTACCTTGTCGCGGTCGGAGGCCTCCGGCGGCCCGCTCTGCAGGACGGCCCGCCGGAACAGCCCCTGTGCCTGCGGGGCGGCGATCAGGGCACCGACGCTGATCGCCCCGGCCGACTGGCCGCAGAGGGTGACCCGGTCGGGGTCGCCGCCGAAGGCCTCGATCGACTCGTGCACCCATGCCAGCGCGGCCAGCTGGTCGCGCAGGCCGGGGTTGGCGGGGGCGTCCGGGAACAGGCCGTAACCCTCCACCCCCAGGCGGTAGTTGACCGAGACGAGGATGACGCCGTCGCGGGCGAAGGCGTACCCGTCGTACACCGGCACGGCCGACGAGCCGCGGGTCAGCGCCCCGCCGTGCAGCCACACCATGACCGGGAGCCGGGCGCCCCGACCCGGCTGAGGTGTCCACACGTTGAGATTGAGGCAGTCGTCGCCGGGCACGACCGGGTCGGACAGGTACTGGGCGAACGCCTCCGAGTACGGCGGCTTCGGCGCGGTCGGCCCGAAGGAGCCCGCGTCGCGCACGCCGTCCCACGGCTCGGGCGGCACCGGCGGCCGGAACCGGCGGGGGCCGAACGGCGGCGCCGCGTACGGGATGCCCCGGAACACCGCCACCCCGTGCTCGTACCTGCCGCGTACCGCCCCGTAAGGCGTCCTGACCACGGGATCCGTCTGGCCTGCTGTCATGCGCCCACCAGCCCTTCGCCGTGCTCGTGCACCAGTACCAACGGAGCGCTCCATCGTCTCCCGGTCTTCCGGTGCACGGCGCCGAGGGACCGCTGTTCGGGGTACGTCAAGGTGCCGCCGGCGTTCGGCCCGGGACGGCACGGGATGCCTCCGCGCCGGCCCCCCGTTCCGCCCGACCCCCCTTTCTGGGGACCGGAATCTACGGTAGAAGGCGCTTTCAGACATCGTTTTCCCGCGCGCCTCAGGAGGATCATGCCCAGCGCCCAGTTGCCCAGAGCCGTGTTCGCCATGGACCCGGTGCACCTCCCCCTGCTCTTCCCACCGCCCTTGATGGCCCGGCTGAAGCGAACGGCCGAGATCGACCCCACGCTCGTCGTGCGGGACTTCGCCGACCCCGCCGCCGCTGCACCGCTGGCCGGCGCCGAGGTGCTGGTCACCGGGTGGGGCTGTGCCCGCATCGACGCCGACGCGCTGGCCGCGGCCCCCCGGTTGCGCGCCGTCCTGCACGCCGCCGGCTCCGTCCGCTCCCTGGTCGGCGAGACCCTGTGGGAACGCGGCGTCGCCGTCTCCAGCGCGGCGGCGGCCAACGCACTGCCGGTCGCCGAGTACACGCTCGCGATGATCCTGCTCGCGGGAAAGGGCGCGTTCACCCACCGCGAGCGCTACCGCGCCACGCACACCCCGCCCGCCCCCGCCGAGACCGCGGCCACCGGAAACGTCGGCCGCCGGGTGGGCATCGTCGGCGCCTCGCGGGTGGGCCGCCGCCTGCTGGAGCTGCTGCGACCCCACGACGTCGAGGTCCTGCTCCACGACCCCTGTGTGGACGCCGCCGACGCCGCCGCGCTCGGCGCCGAACCGCTGCCGCTGGAGGACCTGCTGCGCCGCAGCGACATCGTCAGCCTGCACGCCCCCGACATCCCCGAGACCCATCACATGCTCGACCGCTCCCGGCTCGCCCTCATCCGGGATGGCGGCGTGCTGATCAACACCTCCCGGGGCGCCCTGATCGACCAGGACGCGCTCACCGATGAGCTGCTCTCGGGTCGGCTGCACGCGATCCTCGACGTCACGGAACCCGAGCCGCTGCCCGCGGACTCACCGCTGTACACGTTGCCGAACGTCTTCCTCACCCCGCACATCGCGGGCTCCCTCGGGAACGAGCTGGAGCGGCTGGGCCGCGTCGCCGTCGAGGAACTGGAGCGCCTGGCCGCGGGGCTGCCCCTCGCGTACCAGGTTCACCCTGCGGACCTGTCCCACGTCGCCTGACCGCGCCGTTCACGAGCCGCCCCTGCCCGAAGCGCCGTCCCCGACGCGCACGCACGCTCCCCGTGTTCGGGGTTTCGAAGTGTTCGGAAGTGTTCGGGGTTTCGAAAGTTTTGGCCCGCGCCAACCTCTGATTTGTGGGACGCCTTCTGGGGCATGCGCTACGCGGTCGTGCACGACCCGGACGGCAACGGCGTCGACCTGTTCGCGCCGCTACCGGCGGCCGCCCAGTAGCTCCCCGAGGGGCCTACCCGTCAACTCCCTCACGTCCCGCGCCAGGTGCGCCTGGTCCGCGAAGCCCGCGCAAGCCGCCGTCTCCGCGAAGGGCACCCCGTCCCGGGCCAGCGCGAGGGCCCGTTGCAGCCGCAGCACGCGGGCCAGTGTCTTGGGGCCGTAGCCGAAGGCGGCCAGCGAGCGGCGGTGCAACCGGCGTGCGCCGAGGCCGAGTTCGTCGGCGGTCGCGGCGACCGGGCGGCCCGCGTTCAGGGCGGCGACGATCCGTCCCAGCAGGGGGTCGGGTGGGCCGGCCTCGGCCGCGCGCTCGAGGGCCACCTCCTCGAGCGCGGTCGCGGGATCGGGCGCCGCGTCGATCCGTCCGCGCAGTCGCCGGACCACCGCCGCGGGCCACAGCTCGGCCAGGTCGACCCGCCGGTCGCGCAGCTCGTGGGCGGGCACGCCGAGTAAGGCGGGCGCCGTTCCCGGGGAGAAGCGCACGCCGACCCAGCGCACGGGCGGCCCGCTGGGGTCGTACGCGCGTGTGTCCGGCCCGGCGACGAGCAGCCGCCCCTCGCTCCACAGCAGGTCCATGCACCCGTCGGGCAGCACGGGCCGCGCCCGGGAGGCGTCCGGTACGTTCGTCCACACCGCCGACCAGACGGGACGGCCGCTCGGCGTATCCGGAAGCCTGGGCAAGAGCGTCCACTGCCACGGACGAAAGGCTACGCCGCAGACACCCCACGGACGAAAGACTGCCCCGCGGCACCGCACGGACGAAAGACAGCCCCGCGGCACCCCACGGGCGAAAGACAGCCCCGCAGCACCCCACGGACCAAGAAAGGCCGCCCGGCAGGCAGCCGAAACGCCGCCGCGCCCCGCCTCAGGCACGCGCCCGGATCCCGCGCTACCGCCCAGGCAACCCAAACACCATCTCGGCGCAGCGCCGACACGCGCCCACTCCCGCGCTACGCCGCCCGCCTCCGGTGTTCCTGGGGGCTGATCCCGTAGACCCGTTTGAAGGCGCTGGAGAGGGCGAACGCGCTGCCGTAGCCGACCCGGCGGGCGATGGCGGCGACGGTGTCGTCGGTGTCGCGCAGGCGGTCGGCGGCCAGGGCGAGGCGCCAGCCGGTGAGGTAGGCCATCGGGGGCTCGCCGACCAGGCCGGTGAAGCGGCGGGCGAGCGCCGCCCGCGACACCCCGGCCTTCGCGGCGAGCTCCGCCACCGTCCAGGGGTGCGCCGGGTGGTCCTGGAGCAGGTGCAGCGCGCGGCCGACCACGGGGTCCGCCTGCGCCCGGTACCAGGCGGGCGCCTCCGCCTCGGGGCGGGAGAACCAGGCCCTGAGCGCGGCGATGACCAGCAGGTCGAGGAGGCGGTCGAGGACGACCTCCTGGCCCGGTTCGTCGCGCACGATCTCGTCCGTCAGGAGCGGGGTGAGCGGGCACTGCCACACGTCCGACGTCAGGGTGAGCAGCGGCGGCAGCGCGGCCAGCAGGCGGCCGCTGATCTCGCCCTGCATCAGGTACGTGCCGATCAGCATCACCATGGAGCCGTCGAGGCGGTCGCCCCAGGTGCGGACGCCGAGGTCCATGGAGCCGTTCAGCAGGCTGCCGTCGGGGTAACGGCACTCGCCGCCCGGCAGGATCAGCGCCTGCGGCGCGGTGCCGGGGTCGTCGGCGCAGGTGTACGGGTCCGGGCCGCGCGCGATGGCCAGGTCGCCGGCCCTCAGACGCGCCCGCTCGCCGTCGTCCGGCAGGACCCAGGCCTCGCCGCGCACCATGACCATCACCGTCAGGGGAGCACGGTCCTCGACGCGCACGCCCCACGGCGGTTCGAAGCACGCACGGATCATGAAGGCGCCACGCGCGCGTGGCCCCTCCAGCAGGCCTGCGAGTGCGTCCATGGGGTCAGCGTAGACGCGCGCTTATGGGAACGAGCCGTTCAGCGATGGTTCCGTACCCGCGCACGGCAGTTCACTGGCTGCATGGCACAGGACACACGGAACATGACGGTGGTGGTGACCGGTGCGTCCGGTCGTACGGGGAGCCGGGTGGCCGGGGCCGCGCGGGCGGCGGGGCTGACCGTGCGGGCGGCTTCGCGGGCGCAGGGCTTCGACTGGCAGGACCGGTCGACGTGGGCGGAGGTGCTGCGGGGCGCGGACGCGGCGTACCTGGTGTACCCGTCGGACGTCGGCGCGCCGGACGCGCCCAGCGCGGTCGGTCTGCTCGCGCACGAGGCGGTCCCGCTCGGCGTACGGCGGCTGGTGCTGCTGTCGGCGCGGGGCGAGGAGCGGGCGCGGCCCACCGAGGAGGCGCTGCGCGAGTCGGGCGCGGACTGGACGGTGGTGCGGGCCGCGTGGTTCGCGCAGAACTTCAGCGAGGGCCCGCTGGTGGAGGGGCTGCGGAGGACCGGGGAGCTGGTCTTCCCGGGCGGGGACGTGCGGGAGCCGTTCGTCGACGTGCGGGACGTCGCGGACGTGGTGGTGGCCGCGCTGACGGCGGGCGACCGGTACGTCGGGCAGGCGCTCACGGTCTCCGGGCCGCGGCTGCTGACGTTCGGGGAGGCGGTCGCTCGGATCGCCGAGGCGACGGGACGCGCGCTGACGTACCGGCCGGTCTCGGCGCGCCAGTACGGGGAGAACCTGACCGGCTTCGGCGTGCCTCCGGAGGAGGTGGAGTTCCTGGTCGACGTGTTCGAGTCACTGCTGGACGGCCGGAACGCGTACCTGTCGGACGGTGTGCGGCAGGTCCTGGGGCGCGAGCCGCGGGACTTCACGGAGTTCGCGCGTGAGGCAGCGGCCGCGGGGGTGTGGCAGGCCTGAGCGAGCGGCGTCCCCGCCTGCTGCGCACCCCGCCCGCCTCTCCCCTGCGGCGACGGCCACACGCGGGACGGCGCAGCCCGGCGGTGTCCGGCGACCGCGACCGCCGCCACCTCGCCCCGTCACTTCTCCGGCGACGGCCCGTCGCCGTTCCCCTTGTGCGGGCTCTTCACGTGCGTGCTCTTCACATGCGTCCGCAGCCGCGCCGTCAGGTCCTCCGGCGGCAGGAAGCGCGACCAGCGCTCCGGGAACTCGGACGGCATGTCGGGGTCGTCGGGGTCGGCCTCGCGGGCCGCGGCGGCGCGGGCGACGTACTCGGCGATCTGCGCCTGGCGCACCCGCTCGTTGGCGGCGCGAGCCGCGGCCGTCGCGGCGGCCGGCCAGACCCGGTCGATCGCGGCGTTGACCGCGGCCCCGACGAGCACGGCGAACGCGGACACACCGATCCACAGCAGCACGGCGACGGGGGCGGCCAGCGAGCCGTAGATGGTGGGGCCCTCGACGGTGCTGGTCAGGTAGATGCGCAGCAGGAAGCTGCACACCACCCACATGGCCAGGGCGACCAGGGCGCCGGGCACGTCCTCGATCCACGGGGAGCGCACCGGCACGGACACGTGGTACAGGGTCGTCAGGAAGGCGATGGACAGGACGATGACCACGGGCCAGTACAGCACCTGGACGACGGTCGTCGACCACGGCACGATCCGCACCACGGCGTCCGGGCCCGCCACCATCAGCGGCAGCGCCACCGAGCCGATCAGCAGCGCCACGATGAACAGCCCGAAGGACAGCAGCCGGGTCCTGACGATGCCGCGGACGCCGTCGAGGCCGTACATCACGGTGATGGTGTCGATGAAGACGTTCACCGCACGCGAGCCCGACCACAGGGCGAACACGAAGCCTACGGAGATGACGTCGGGCCGGCCGCCCTTCATCACGTCACGGAGGATGGGCTGCGCGATCTCCTTGACGCCCTGGTCGGACAGGACCGTGCGGGAGGCGTCGAGGATGTTCCGCTCCAGGCTGGCGATGGTGTTGGTGCCGGTCCAGGTGTCGACGTAGAAGAGCAGGGCGATGAGGCTCAGCAGCAGGGGCGGCACGGACAGCAGGGAGAAGAACGCGGCCTCGGCCGCGAGGCCCAGGATCCGGTACTCCATGCACGAGTTGACGGTGTCCTTCAGCAGCAGCCAGGCGGTCCTGCGCTTGGAGACGTTCCGGTAGAGGGCTCGCGCCCGGTGGAGTCGGCCGGACGGCGCGTTGGGAATTTCGCTTGCTGGCTGCACGACCTAAAGGTATCCCCGTCGCGCCTGGCCGCACTCATCCCCCAGGGGCGACGACCAGGCAGGACGGCACCCCGGGCGGCCCGGCCGCCGGGGCCGCCGGCCCGTGCAGTGCCCATCGCCGTACCGCAGGGTAGGTTCCGTTTCATGGCAGCCAGCACTCACACCGTGACCAACCAGGCGCCGCCGCTGGTCGGCTACGACGTCTACGCCGCCGACCGCGCCCTGGTCGAGGCCGTCGAGCGGCACGTCGACGCCGGTCTGCTCGACGAGGTGCGCGGCGAGCTGTCGGCGCTCGGGCGGGCCGCCGGCTCGGCCCAGCTGCAGGAGTGGGGGGCGCAGGCCAACGAGAACCCGCCGAAGCTGCGCACGCACGACCGCTACGGCAACCGCATCGACGAGGTCGAGTTCCACCCCGCCTGGCACCGGCTGCTCGGCAAGGGCGTCTCGGCGGGCCTGACCGCGGCCTGGACACGCCCGGCGGGGCATGTGCGGCGGGCGGCCGCATTCCTGGTCTGGACGCAGGTCGAGGCCGGCAACGGCTGCCCGCTGTCGATGACCCACGCGGCGGTACCCGCGCTGCGCACGGACCCGGAACTGGCCGCCGAGTGGGAACCGCGGCTGACGTCCATGATCTACGACCGTGATCTGCGGCCCGCCCGTCTGAAGGCGGGGGCGCTGTTCGGGATGGGCATGACCGAGAAGCAGGGCGGCAGCGACGTACGGGCCAACACCACCTCCGCGCGACCGCTCGCCGAGGACGGGACGTACGAGCTGACCGGGCACAAGTGGTTCTGCTCGGCGCCGATGTCGGACGGCTTCCTGGTGCTGGCCCAGGCCCCGGGCGGGCTGACCTGCTTCCTGGTGCCGCGTGTCCTGGAGGACGGCACGCGCAACGTGTTCCTGATCCAGCGGCTCAAGGAAAAGCTGGGCAACCGGTCGAACGCCTCCAGCGAGGTCGAGTTCGACGGGACCTGGGCGCGCCGGGTCGGCGAGGAGGGGCGCGGGGTGCGCACCATCATCGAGATGGTGGCGGCGACGCGGCTCGACTGCGTGCTGGGCTCGGCGGGGCTGATGCGACAGGCCGTGGCGCAGGCCGTCCACCACTGCACCTATCGCGAGGCCTTCGGCGGCAAGCTGATCGACAAGCCGCTGATGCGCAACGTCCTGGCCGACCTCGCGCTGGAGTCGGAGGCGGCGACGACACTCGCGCTCCGGCTCGCGGCCGCCTACGACGACGGGAGCGAGCAGGAGCGGGCCTTCCTGCGGCTCGCGGTGCCGGCCGCCAAGTACTGGGTGACCAAGCGGTGCGCGCCGGTCGCGGTGGAGGCCTCGGAGTGCCTGGGCGGCAACGGGTACGTGGAGGAGTCCGGTATGCCCCGGCTGGTGCGGGAGTCGCCGCTCAACTCGATCTGGGAGGGCGCCGGCAACATCCAGGCGCTGGACGTGCTGCGGGCGCTCCAGCGGGAGCCGCAGGCGCTCAACGCGTATCTGCAGGAGGTGGGCCGGGCGCGCGGCGCCGATCACCGCCTGGACGGGGCGATCAAGAACCTGCTCACCGAACTCGCCGACCTGGACGGCATCGAGGCGCGCGCCCGGCGCGTCGTCGAGCGGCTCGCGCTGGTGCTCCAAGGCGCGCTGCTCGTCCAGTACGCGCCGCCGGAGGTCGCCGACGCGTTCTGCGCCTCGCGGCTGGGCGGCGACTGGGGCACGGTCTTCGGGACGCTGCCGCACACGCTGAACCTGGCGTCGGTGGTGGAGCGGGCGCGGCCGGTTTCCTGACGGCTTCCGCGGCCGGTGTCCTGACGGCTTCCGCGGCCGGTTTCCTGACGGCTTCCGCGGCCGGTGTCCTGACGGCTTCCGGGCACGACGCAGGGGTGGTGCTGCGCCGACACGGCACCACCCCCGCTTTTCTGGCCAGTTCGAGGCCACGAACGCCGCACGGGGCGGCGTTGGACAAGTTTCAATCACCGCACGCCTGTTCACCAGGGTTGCAAGGGGTTGCAACTTGTTGGTTTTCCGTGACCGGACTGCGCCCCTCCGTCACCGGCGCGCGGCAGTATGAAATGAAGCAGACAGGCAGGACGGGCGCCGGTGGCATGGCCAGAACACCCGCGGGAACCGGTTGTCCGTGCCCCTTCCGGCGGGAGGACCCAGTGGCGAAAGCGCCGGTGGACGTGACGCAGCTCGCCGCCGTCGACGCGGTGCAGGCGGCGCGGGTGCTCAGCAAGGTGCGCTCCGCGACGCTCGCGGGACAGCCCACGCGCATGGCCCCGCGCCCGGTGATCGGGCAGTCCTGGGAGCGCATGCTGCGCAGCGGGGTCGACCCCGACCACGACTTCCGCTCCGGGCTGCTCCCCCGCGAGGAGGTGAAGCGGCGGCGGGAGACGTCCCCGCTGCGGCACGTGCTGCCGGTCCTGCGCGAAGGGCTGCTGTCGGTCGCGGACGTCGCCCACCACATCATGGTGGTCGCCGACGCCGAGGGCCGGGTGCTGTGGCGCGAGGGCAGCCCGTCGGTCCTGCGCAAGGCCGACGGCCTCGGCTTCGAACTCGGCGCCGACTGGCGGGAGGACGTCGTCGGCACCAACGGCGTGGGCACCCCGGCGGTGGTGCGCCGGCCCGTGCAGGTCTTCGCCGCCGAGCACTTCGTACGCTCGCACGCCACGTGGACCTGCACCGGCGCCCCCGTCACGGACCCCCGCGACGGCCGGCTGCTCGGCGTGGTGGACGTCAGCGGGCCGCTGGAGACGATGCACCCGGCCACCTTGGCCTGGGTCGACTCGGTCGCCAAACTGGCCGAGGCGAAGCTGCGGGAGCGGCATCTGACCTCGCTGGAGCGGTTGCGCGCGGTCGCGGCGCCGGTGCTGGCGCGGCTGAGCGGCCGGGCGGCGGTGGTGGACCGGGACGGCTGGACCGCGGCGGTGGCCGGAATGCCCTACACCCCACGGATCGCGCTGCCCAAGTCGCCGTCGGCGGGCAGCCGGTGGCTGCCCGCGATCGGCCTGTGCTTACTGGAGCCGCTGGCGGGCGGCTGGTTGGTGCGGGCCGGCGAGGAGCCGGTGCCGCACGGTGCCGCCCGGGTCGTGCTGGACCTGGCCCGGGCACGCCGCTGGTCGGTGACCGTCTCGGGCTGCGCCGGCTCCTGTACCCATGAACTGAGCCCCCGGCACGCCGAGTTGCTCTACCTCCTGGCCGTGCACCGCACCGGCCGCAGCGCGGCGGACCTGGCCGAGGACGTCTTCGGCGATCCGGCCCGCAGGGTGACGGTGCGCGCCGAGATGTCGCGCGTACGGCGCTATCTCGGGGCGTTACTGGAGCACCGGCCGTACCGTTTCCGGGAGGACGCGGAGGTCGAGGTGCTGCTTCCGGACGACCCGCGGGATCTGCTGCCGCACTCGACGGCACCGGCGGTGACACAGGGACGCAGGGCGGCTCCCGCGCCGTGAGAGGTTTGCGTGAGGTAGCCCAAGGGGTCCCCGCGTGGTCCATGGGTGGCATCTTCCGCATATTTGCAGGGTCTTCGGCCTCCGGCGCGCCCAACTGCCGTAGCATCCCTTACGGGTCACCCCACCTGCTCCTCGGTCAACGCAAGGACCACCTGGCGCAGTTGGCCCGCCTCGGGAGGTTGTATGAAGCATCGCGGCCGACACCGCCGGCGCAGGCGGGGCAGGGTCCTGCGCGCGGTCCTGTCCGGGACCGCCCTCGCACTGACCGCCGCCGCCACCCTGATCAGCGCCTCACAGGCCACGGTCGGTGACAACCCCGGGGCCCTGAAGCCGCTCACCTCGGCCGCCGAGCTCGGCCGGCTGCGGCTGACGGAGCAGCCGGTGCCGAAGCGGTCCCTGGACCGGCTCGCCGCGGCAATGGGCAGGCCGGTCGGCGTCGGCGCGGTCCTGAGGAGCGCCGACCGCACGCTGCGCGACGCCGCCGACTGCACCCCTCAGGAGAAGAAGGCACTGCCCGTCGAACCGGCGGCCACGCGTGCGTACTGCTGGGATGCCGCCGACGCCGCCACGCACCAGTGGCAGCCGGAGTCGGTGACCACCTCGGGGGACGCCGACGACGACGGCCGGTGGGGCGCGAACCGTGTGATCCTCTCCGGCTGGACGCACAGCGGCGGCAGCGGCGCCGACCGCGGTCCGGCCAGGGTGGCCTTCGTGAACGCGAACGACCCCGAACACCTCACCTACACCTGGGCGCTGCTCGTGGTCCCCATCGACGGCGGGCGTGACTACCGGGGGCTCGTCTCGCACATGTCGGGCATGGTCTGGTACCAGGACAAGCTGCTGGTCACCACCTCCGGCGGTGAGCGCGACGCGCTGTACGTCTACGACCTGCACCGCATCCAGCGCGCCGACGTCGACAGCGACGCGATCGGCCGGGTGCCCGGCGGCTGGTCGGCGCACGGGTACCGGTGGGTGCTGCCCGCCGTCGCCTCCTACCGCCCGGCCGGCGGGAGGTGCGACCGCGCGACCGGGTCCGCGGCCCCCTGTCCCGAGGGCCTCTCCCTCGACCGCAGCTCCGCGCCCGACAGCCTGGTCGCGAGCGAGACGGTGCCCGCGGGCAGCGCCCGGCACACGCGCCTGTGGCGCTACTTCTTCAGCAGGGATCCCGCTCGCTCGGGGCTCCTGGCCGCCGACTCCGCCGGGACCGTGGTCGCGGACGAGGCCTACGAGACGAAGGCCGACGGCGTACGGGGCGTGCTGTCGCACCGGACGGGTAGGTCCGCTCGGACCGACTGGTACCTGGGCCGGGCCTCCGGCACGCAGGGCGGGCACGGCACACTGTGGCGGCAGGACGTACGGGGCGCGAAGGCGACGCACTGCGGTTCCGGGGGCGCGCACCGCTGCTGGGGGGACGGCACCGGGTCCCTGTCGTACTGGGAGCAGACCGGCGAGGTCTGGTCGCTGTCGGGGCGGGTGCTGTTCGCGCTGCCGCTGTCGTCGGTCGACCGGGCGCTGGGGTAGCCGGGGTCCCTCGATCGACAGGACGCCGGGGCGGATGATTCCCTGACCGGCATGACGAACATCGCCGTGACCACCTGGTCCCTGGAGCAGACCGCCCCGACCGACCTCCTCCCGGCCGCCGCACCCGAGGGCGACGTCCGGATCGTCCGCTCCGAGGTGCCCTCGCCCGAGTTCAGCCGCTTCCTGTACACGTCGGTCGGCGGCGACATCCGCTGGACGGAGCGGCTCGGCTGGACGTACGCGCGGTGGCAGGAGTACCTGGAGCGTCCGGGTGTCGAGACATGGGTCGCCTACGACCGGGGCACGCCGGCGGGTTACGTCGAACTGGAACTCCAGGACGACGGGGTCGTGGAGATCGTCTACTTCGGGCTGATCCCCGCCTTCCGCGGCCGGCGCATCGGCGGACACCTGTTGTCGTACGGCGCCGCACGCGCCTGGGACCTCGCCGACCGCTGGCCGGGGCTGGCGCCGACGAAGCGGGTGTGGCTGCATACGTGCAGCAAGGACGGCGAGCACGCGATGGACAACTATCTGCGCCGCGGCTTCAAGCTCTTCGACACCAAGGTCGAGGAGGAGCCGGAGGTGCCGACTCCGGGTCCCTGGCCGGGGGCGTACCCCGCCTGACCTGGGCAGCCCGGGCCACTTCCAAAGCGTGTGACCGGCGACACCCTTGTTCCGCATTCCGGGACAAGGGTGTCCGCATGATGGACGAAGCTGGACTGTGTCCAGATCGCCGTGACACGCTGCCGTCATGTCTGGAACTGGAATCGCCTTGGTGAGTCGACGGCACGTCGACCTCGGCCGCATGTCCAGCGCCATCTGTCCGGCGAGCTGAGCAACACCCCTAGTGGCCTCCGGTCACGGGCAGCACCGCCGCACCCCCCGCCTTTTGCCTGCTGCGCAACGACGCGCACGTATGCCTCGATGCGCACCAACACGCAGGTCAGAGCCGCTTCCCGCCTGTCCCGAAGGACGTACAACCATGGCCGCCACCCCGCCGAACCCTGCCGCCGCGACTCCCCGCCGCAAGGTGAGCCGTCACCGCGGTGAGGGTCAGTGGGCCGTGGGTCACTTCACCCCGCTCAACGGCAACGAACAGTTCAAGAAGGACGACGACGGTCTCAATGTGCGGACACGCATTGAGACGATCTACTCCAAGCGGGGCTTCGACTCGATCGACCCCAACGACCTGCGCGGCCGCATGCGCTGGTGGGGCCTGTACACCCAGCGCAAGCCCGGGATCGACGGCGGCAAGACCGCGGTGCTGGAGCCGGAGGAGCTGGACGACCGCTACTTCATGATGCGCGTCCGCATCGACGGCGGCCGTCTCACCACCCAGCAGCTGCGCGTCATCGGGGAGATCTCGCAGGAGTTCGCGCGCGGCACCGCCGACATCACCGACCGGCAGAACGTCCAGTACCACTGGATCCGGATCGAGGACGTGCCCGAGATCTGGAACCGGCTGGAGGCCGTGGGCCTGTCCACGGTCACCGCCTGCGGCGACACCCCCCGCGTGATGCTCGGCTCCCCGGTCGCCGGCATCGCCGAGGACGAGATCATCGACGCCACCCCCGCCCTGGAGGAGATGAAGCGCCGCGTCCTGGGCAACAAGGCGTATTCGAACCTCCCCCGGAAGTTCAAGACGGCCATCTCCGGCTCGCCCCTGCTGGACGTGGTCCACGAGATCAACGACGTCGCGTTCGTCGGCGTCCGGCACCCCGAGCACGGGCCCGGCTTCGACCTGTGGGTCGGCGGCGGCCTGTCCACCAACCCCAAGCTCGGCGTACGGCTGGGTGCCTGGGTGCCGCTGGAGGAGGTCCCGGACGTCTACGAGGGCGTCCTGTCGATCTTCCGTGACTACGGCTACCGCCGGCTGCGCAACCGGGCCCGCCTGAAGTTCCTCGTCGCCGACTGGGGCGCGGAGAAGTTCCGTCAGGTGCTGGAGGACGAGTACCTGGGGCGCAAGCTGGTCGACGGTCCCGCTCCCGAGCAGCCCGTCCAGCAGTGGCGCGACCACGTCGGTGTCCACCGCCAGAAGGACGGCCGCTACTACGTCGGTTTCGCCCCGCGCGTCGGCCGTGTCGACGGCACCACGCTCACGAAGATCGCCGAACTCGCCGAGGCGCACGGCTCGGGCCGGGTCCGCACCACCGTCGAGCAGAAGATGATCATCCTCGATGTCGAGGAGTCCCAGGTCGACTCCCTGGTCGAGGGCCTGGAGGCGCTGGACCTCACCGCCCGGCCGTCCTCGTTCCGGCGCGGCACCATGGCCTGCACCGGCATCGAGTTCTGCAAGCTCGCCATCGTCGAGACCAAGCAGCGCGGCTCGGCGCTGATCGACGAACTGGAGCGCCGCCTGCCGGACTTCGACGAGCCGATCACCATCAACCTCAACGGCTGCCCGAACGCCTGCGCCCGTATCCAGGTCGCGGACATCGGTCTCAAGGGCCAGCTGGTCCTCAACGACAAGGGCGAACAGGTCGAGGGCTTCCAGGTGCACCTCGGTGGCGCGCTCGGTCTGGAGGCCGGGTTCGGCCGCAAGGTCCGCGGTCTGAAGGTCACCTCCGAGGAGCTGCCGGACTACATCGAGCGCGTCCTGAAGCGGTACCAGGCGGAGCGCGAGGAAGGCGAGCGGTTCGCCACCTGGGTCGCGCGGGCGTCCGAGGAGGCGCTGTCGTGAGCGAGCGGGCCGCCCCCTTCTACTGCCCCTACTGCGGGGAGGAGGACCTGCGCCCCAACGAGCAGGGCCACGGCGCCTGGGAATGCGCGGCGTGCAACCGGGCCTTCCAGTTGAAGTTCCTCGGGCTGCTGGCCCGGGGGCTTCAGCGAGCCGACAACGGAGGGGACGACCAGATATGACGACGGCTCAGGAAGAGTGTACGGCTGAGGAGTTGAAGGCGCTGGCCGAGCGGGCCGGCCGTGAGCTGGAGGACGCCTCCGCGCTGGAGATCCTCCAGTGGGCGGCCGAGACCTTCGGTAAGCGCTTCTGCGTGACCTCGTCCATGGAGGACGCGGTGGTCGCCCACCTCGCCTCCCGTGCCATGCCCGGCGTGGACGTCGTGTTCCTCGACACCGGCTACCACTTCCCGGAGACCATCGGCACCCGCGACGCGGTCGAGGCCGTGATGGACGTCAACGTCATCACGCTCACGCCGAAGCAGACGGTCGCCGAGCAGGACGCCGAGTACGGCCCGCAGCTGCACGACCGCGACCCCGACCTGTGCTGCAAGCTGCGCAAGGTGCAGCCCCTGGAGGAGGGCCTGAAGGGCTACCAGGCCTGGGCGACCGGCCTGCGCCGCGACGAGTCCCCCACCCGGGCGAACACCCCGGTCGTCGGCTGGGACGAGAAGCGGCAGAAGGTCAAGATCTCCCCGATCGCCCGCTGGACCCAGGACGACGTGGACGCGTACGTCGCCGAACACGGCGTCCTCACCAACCCACTGCTGATGGACGGCTACGGCTCCGTCGGCTGCGCCCCCTGCACCCGCCGTCTGCTGGAGGGCGAGGACGCGCGCGCCGGCCGCTGGGCGGGGCGCGCCAAGACCGAGTGCGGGCTGCACGGCTGACCATGACACAGATTCAGGAGACACACGTGACGACCGGAGCCACCGTCTGGCTCACGGGTCTGCCGAGTGCCGGCAAGACCACCATCGCGTACGAGCTGGCCGGCCGGCTCCGCGAGGAGGGCCACCGCGTCGAGGTGCTCGACGGCGACGAGATCCGCGAGTTCATCTCCGCGGGCCTCGGCTTCAGCCGCGAGGACCGGCACACCAACGTGCAGCGCATCGGCTTCGTCGCCGAACTGCTCGCCCGCAACGGCGTCAAGGCGCTGGTCCCGGTGATCGCGCCGTACGCCGACAGCCGCGACGCGGTGCGCAAGCGCCACGAGGAGAACGGGACGGCGTACCTGGAGGTGCACGTGGCGACCCCGGTCGAGGTGTGCTCGGTGCGCGATGTGAAGGGCCTGTATGCCAAGCAGGCCGCCGGCGAGCTGACGGGGCTCACCGGGGTCGACGACCCGTACGAGGAGCCCGTCTCGCCCGATCTGCGGATCGAGTCGCAGCACCAGAGCGTGCAGGAGTCCGCGGCGTCCGTGTACGCGCTGCTCAGCGAAAGGGGACTGGCATGACGACCGTCGCCAAGGCCGAGGAGGGCACGGACAGCCCGTACGCCCTCTCCCACCTGGACGCGCTGGAGTCCGAGGCGGTGCACATCTTCCGCGAAGTGGCGGGCGAGTTCGAGCGGCCGGTGATCCTCTTCTCCGGCGGCAAGGACTCCATCGTCATGCTGCACCTGGCGCTGAAGGCGTTCGCCCCGGCCCCGGTGCCCTTCTCGCTGCTGCACGTGGACACCGGGCACAACTTCCCGGAGGTCATCGACTACCGCGACCGCACGGTGGCCAAGCACAACCTGCGGCTGCATGTCGCCTCCGTGCAGGACTACATCGACCGTGGCGTGCTCAAGGAACGCCCGGACGGGACGCGCAACCCGCTGCAGACGCTGCCGCTGACGGAGAAGATCCAGTCGGAGCGGTTCGACGCGGTCTTCGGCGGCGGCCGCCGGGACGAGGAGAAGGCGCGGGCGAAGGAGCGGGTGTTCTCCCTGCGGGACGAGTTCTCGCAGTGGGACCCGCGCCGGCAGCGGCCCGAGCTGTGGAACCTGTACAACGGGCGGCACGCGCCGGGCGAGCACGTGCGCGTGTTCCCGCTGTCCAACTGGACCGAGCTGGACGTCTGGCAGTACATCGCCCGCGAGGGCATCGAGCTGCCGGAGATCTACTTCGCGCACGAGCGGGAGGTCTTCCAGCGCAACGGCATGTGGCTGACCGCCGGTGAGTGGGGCGGCCCCAAGGACGGCGAGACCGTCGAGAAGCGTCTCGTGCGCTACCGCACGGTCGGCGACATGTCCTGCACCGGCGCCGTCGACTCCGACGCGGTGACGCTGGACCAGGTCATCGCGGAGATCGCCGCCTCCCGCCTGACGGAGCGCGGCGCCACCCGCGCCGACGACAAGCTCTCCGAGGCCGCGATGGAAGACCGCAAGCGCGAGGGGTACTTCTAGCCATGACCAGCACCACCGAACCCACCGAGCCGCTGTCGGTCGAGCAGCTGTCGGCGACCACCCTGCTGCGGTTCGCCACCGCCGGCTCGGTCGACGACGGCAAGTCCACACTCGTCGGCCGCTTGCTGCACGACTCCAAGTCGGTCCTCGCCGACCAGCTGGAGGCCGTGGAGCGCGCCTCGGCGAGCCGCGGCCAGGAGGGCCCGGATCTCGCGCTGCTGACGGACGGCCTGCGCGCCGAGCGCGAGCAGGGCATCACCATCGACGTGGCCTACCGCTACTTCGCGACCCCGCGCCGCCGGTTCATCCTGGCCGACACGCCGGGCCACGTGCAGTACACGCGGAACATGGTCACCGGCGCCTCGACCGCCGAGCTGACGGTGATCCTGGTCGACGCCCGCAACGGCGTCGTCGAGCAGACCCGCCGCCACGCCGCGATCGCCGCGCTGCTGCGCGTGCCGCACGTGGTCCTGGCCGTCAACAAGATGGACCTGGTCGACTACGAGGAGTCCGTGTTCGCCGCGATCGCCGAGGAGTTCACGGCGTACGCGACCGAGCTGGGCGTTCCGGAGGTCACCGCGATCCCGATCTCAGCGCTCGAGGGCGACAACGTCGTGGAACCGTCCGCGAACATGGACTGGTACGGCGGCCCGACCGTCCTGGAACACCTGGAGACGGTCCCGGTCAGCCACGACCTGACGCACTGCCACGCGCGCCTGCCCGTGCAGTACGTGATCCGACCGCAGACCGCGGAGCACCCGGACTACCGGGGCTACGCCGGCCAGATCGCCGCCGGAACCTTCCGGGTCGGCGAGGAGGTCACGGTCCTGCCGTCCGGTCGTACGTCGAAGATCTCCGGCATCGACCTGCTGGGCCGGCCGGTCGACGTGGCGTGGACCCCGCAGTCGGTGACGCTCCTGCTCGAGGACGACATCGACATCTCGCGCGGCGATCTGATCGTGCCGAGCAAGGACGCGCCGGCCACCACCCAGGACGTCGAGGCGACCGTGTGCCACGTCGCCGACCAGGCGCTGACCGTCGGCCACCGGGTGCTGCTCAAGCACGGCACCCGCACGGTGAAGGCGATCGTCAAGGACATCCCGTCCCGGCTGACCCTGGACGACCTGTCCCTGCACCCGCACCCGGGAGAGCTCGTCGCCAACGACATCGGCCGGGTGAAGATCCGCACCGCCGAGCCGCTGCCGCTCGACTCCTACGCCGACTCGCGCCGCACCGGTTCGTTCATCCTGATCGACCCCAACGACGGCACCACGCTGACCGCGGGCATGGTCGGCGAGTCGTTCGCCGCTCCGAAGCCGGTCAAGGACGACGCCGACGACGGGTGGGACTTCTGAGTATGGAGATCACCGACTTCTACTCGACGTTCGCCAAGGAGGGCGGCCGTGTCGGCGGCGGCGCCCTCGGCAGCGGACAGGGCGGAGTGGCCCGATGTGTGCGCTGACGTACGCGCACTGCCCGCGCGCCCTGTCCCCCCACCGGACGTCCCCGAAGCGACGAAGACCCCTGCCGAACTCCCGGCCACGACCTGAAAGACCGTGACCGCCGGGCCAACGAGAGGAACACCTCCCGTGCCTGCCAACCGCTCGTCCCTGCTTCGCCGCGGTCTGGCCGTGGCCGCCGCTCTTCCCCTCCTCACGCTCGCCGCCTGCGGCTACGGCTCCCAGGCCAAGGACGACTCGTCCAACCAGAAGGTCGCCGCCGGGGCCAAGAAGATCGACGGCCTCGACTCCGTGAAGATCGGCTACTTCGGCAACCTGACCCACGCGACCGCGCTCGTGGGCCGCCAGAAGGGCTTCTTCCAGAAGGAGCTGGGCGCCACCAAGGCCCAGTACGCGACCTTCAACGCCGGCCCCTCCGAGATCGAGGCCCTCAACTCCGGCTCCATCGACATCGGCTGGATCGGCCCGTCCCCGGCGATCAACGGCTACACGAAGTCCGACGGGAAGAGCCTCAAGATCATCGGCGGTGCGGCGTCCGGTGGCGTGAAGCTGGTCGTCAACCCGAAGAAGATCACGTCCCTCAAGGACGTCAAGGGCAAGAGGATCGCCACGCCTCAGCTCGGCAACACGCAGGACGTGGCGTTCCTCAACTGGGTCGCCGACCAGGGCTGGAAGGTCGATGCGCAGAGCGGCAAGGGTGACGTCACGGTCGTCCGCAGCGACAACAAGGTGACCCCGGACGCCTTCAAGGCCGCTTCCGTCGACGGTGCCTGGGTGCCGGAGCCGACCGCCTCCAAGCTGGTCGCCGAGGGCGGCAAGGTGCTGCTCGACGAGGCCTCGCTGTGGCCGGACAAGAAGTTCGTGATCACGAACATCATCGTGCGCCAGAGCTTCCTCAAGGATCACCCGAAGGTCGTCGAGGCCGTGCTGAAGGCCTCGGTCGAGACCAACAAGTGGATCAAGGCCAACCCGGACGAGGCGAAGGCCGCGGCGAACAAGCGGCTCGAGGCGGACTCCGGCAAGGCGCTGCCCGCGAAGGTCCTCGACCCGGCGTGGCAGTCGATCCAGATCACCAACGACCCCCTGGCCGCCACCCTCAACACCGAGGCGGAGCACGCGGTCAAGGCCGGTCTGCTGGACAAGCCCGACCTGAAGGGCATCTACGACCTCACGATCCTCAACAAGGTCCTCAAGGCCGAGGGCGAGACCACCGTTTCCGACGCCGGTCTCGGCGCCAGCTGACGCACGACCCCGATGATTACCCAGGAGGTGACGACCATGGCCACGACCCTCGCCAAGGCCGACGAGTCGGTTGAGCACGCGGCTCGCCTTGAGCATGTCTCGAAGTCCTTCGCGGGACCTGGCGGGCAGCAGCTCGTGCTGGACGACATCAGCCTCGATGTCGCGCCCGGCGAGTTCGTCACCCTCCTGGGGGCCTCGGGCTGCGGCAAGTCCACGCTGCTGAACCTGGTGGCGGGCCTCGACCGGCCCACCGCCGGCTCCATCACGACGGACGGCCGCCCGGCTCTGATGTTCCAGGAGCACGCCCTGTTCCCGTGGCTGACCGCGGGCAAGAACATCGAACTCGCCCTGAAGCTCAGGGGGGTTGCCAAGCCCGAGCGGCGCGGCAAGGCCGAGGAGCTGCTGGAACTCGTGCGGCTGAGGGGCGCGTACGGCAAGCGGGTGCACGAGCTTTCGGGTGGTATGCGTCAGCGCGTGGCGATGGCCCGCGCGCTCGCGCAGGAGAGCAACCTGCTGCTGATGGACGAGCCGTTCGCGGCCCTCGACGCCATCACCCGGGACGTGCTGCACGACGAGCTCACCCGGATCTGGCAGGAGACCGGGCTGTCCGTCCTGTTCGTCACGCACAACGTGCGCGAGGCGGTGCGGCTCGCCCAGCGCGTCGTTCTGCTGTCCTCCCGTCCGGGCCGGGTGGCCCGGGAGTGGACGGTGGACATTCCGCAGCCGCGCCGCATCGAGGACGCCCCCGTGGCGGAACTGTCCATCGAGATCACCGAAGTACTGCGGGGGGAGATCCGTCGCCATGGCCAGCACTGAGACGAAGACGGCTCAGGACGCCGCGAGCGTCGAGGCGGGCCTCGACGCACTGGAGGTCGCCGTCACGGGCCGTCCGCCCTTCCGGCAGACCTTCGTGAACAAGATCCTGCCGCCGATCGTCGCGATCGCGGTGGTCCTCGTGGTCTGGCAGACCCTGATATCCCTCAAGATCGTCACCGATCCCACCAAGCTCCCCTCCCCGTCCGCTGTGTGGCACACGGTCCAAAACGCCTGGCTGCAGGGCACACTGCTCGACTACATCTGGACCAGCGTCTCGCGTGGTCTGCTGGGCTTCTTCTTCGCGCTGATCATCGGCACCCCGCTGGGGCTGCTGGTGGCCCGGGTGAAGTTCGTGCGCGCGGCCATCGGGCCGATCCTGTCCGGCCTGCAGTCGCTGCCGTCGGTGGCGTGGGTGCCGCCGGCCGTCATCTGGCTGGGTCTGAACAACTCGATGATGTACGCGGTGATCCTGCTCGGCGCCGTCCCCTCGATCGCCAACGGCCTGGTGTCCGGCGTCGACCAGGTGCCGCCGCTGTTCCTGCGGGCGGGCCGCACCATGGGCGCCACGGGCCTGAAGGGCACCTGGCACATCGTGCTGCCGGCCGCGCTCCCCGGCTACGTGGCGGGTCTGAAGCAGGGCTGGGCGTTCTCGTGGCGCTCGCTCATGGCCGCGGAGATCATCGCCTCCTTCCCCGATCTCGGCGTGGGTCTTGGCCAGTTGCTGGAGAACGGCCGCAACGCCAGCGACATGGCCATGGTCTTCGAGGCCATCCTGCTCATCCTGATCGTCGGCATCGCCATCGACCTGCTGATCTTCAGCCCGCTGGAGCGGTGGGTGCTACGCA
Source organism: Streptomyces sp. NPDC005202 (assembly GCF_040608235.1). Taxonomy (NCBI): domain Bacteria; kingdom Bacillati; phylum Actinomycetota; class Actinomycetes; order Kitasatosporales; family Streptomycetaceae; genus Streptomyces; species Streptomyces sp. NPDC005202. Next base: position 442,815 of record NZ_JBEXHW010000002.1, read on the forward strand.
GCCGCGGTCTCCTCGTCAAGGGCTGACCCCCATGCACCAGCAGCCGGTTCTGCTCGTCATCGCCCACGGCAGCCGCGACCCGCGGCACGCCGCGACCGTGCACGCCCTCGTCCGGCGGGTGCGGTCGATGCGGCCCGGCCTGCGCGTGGAGACCGGCTTCCTGGACTTCAACGTCCCCTCCGTGCACGGGGTGCTGGAGTCGCTGGCGGCGGAGGGGGTGCGCGACGTGGTGTCCCTGCCGCTGCTGCTGACGCGTGCCTTCCATGCGAAGGCGGACATCCCGGCGGTCCTGCGGGAGGCGCCGTCGCGGCTGCGGATCCGGCAGGCGGAGGTGCTGGGCCCGTCCCCACTGCTGCTCGACGCCCTCGAACGGCGTCTGTACGAGGCGGGGCTGACGCCCGCCGACAAGTCCTCGACCGGGGTCGTGCTGGCCTCGGCGGGGTCCACCGACCCGGAGGCGATCGCAGTGATCGCAGATATCGCGCGGGAGTGGCGGCACACCGGTTGGTGCGCCGTGCGGCCTGCGTTCGCCTCCGCATCCCTTCCACGCACCGAGGACGCGGTGCGCGAACTGCGGGCGCTGGGCTGCGAGAAGGTCGCGGTGGCGCCGTACGTCCTGGCCCCCGGCTTCCTGCCGGACCGCATCGCGCGGGGCGCGGCGGAGGCGGACGTCCTCGCCGACGTGCTGGGTCCGGCACCAGAGGTGGCGCGGGTGCTGCTGGAGCGGTACGACGCGGCGCGGACGCCGGTACTGGCCGCCGTGGGCGCCTGAGGCCACGGCCGCACGCGGCCGCCCCCGCAGCACGACGGCTTTACGGACGCCCAACAGCCTTTCCGGTGCCTGCGCTTGACGTTCGCGGATGCCGCCACCAACAGCACGGTCCGGCCCCTGGTCTCGGTGACCGCCATCCGGCACGGCACGGCGGGCTGGGCGGCGCCGGGCTCCTGTTCGCGCCGGCCGGGCTCACGGTGCGTCCCGCCGTGCGCTGGGCGGGACGGGACGGAGAGTGGCGGGGAGGGTTTCCGGCCTCGGCCCCGGTCCGCGGCCCGGCACTCCCCCGTGGTGCCGGTCCGCGGACGGGCCTACCACTGCCCGCCGGAGGTCGACGTGCCGTGGCCGGCTCTTACGTCAGCGTCCGGCAGGACGTACATGTCACGGCACGGCCGTTCAGGCCCCGGTCGTCGCCGTGACCGTCGCCGCCGGTCCCGTGCCCGCCGCCGTCACCGCCGAGATGGTCACGGTGTACGACCGGCCGGGCTTCAGGCCGCCGATCACCCGGAACATGCCCTTGGCGGAGGGCTGGGTGACCAGGACGTCCCGGCCGGTCACGTCGATCGGATCCCGGCCGTCGGAGACCGTCACGCGGTAGCCGACGACCTTGGCGTCGCCCGTCGCCGTCGGCGGGGTCCAGCCGACGGTGGCCGCCGTGGCTGCCGTACGCAGCTTGGGGCTCGTCGGCGCGCCGGGCAGGACGCTCGCGGCCGTCGGGGTCAGGGACGCCGAGGCGAGGGACGGGACGCTGCTGCCATAGGCGTTGCTCGCGGTAACCGTCACGGTGAACGGGCCACCGGACGACGGCAGTTAGGCCGATGCGCAGCAGCGCGGTCCGCTGGAACTCGGCGGCGGTCACGGCCGCTTCACCCACCTGCCAGCCCGACGCGTCGTACACATCTGCATGTAGTCGAAGATCAGGTTGTTGCGGACGGCGTTGTCGTGACTGGTCGCCGGGTCGCCGATCTTGTCGGGCCAGCCGCCCCAGCCCAGGGAGATCGCCGAGTAGCCGACGTGGTCGATCTGAGATCGCCGCCGCGCACGATGCCACCGCGGGGCAGATCGCACTGGCCTGGCTGCTGCACCGTTCCCCGGTGCTCTGCCCGACGCCGGGCACGGGCACGCTCGCCCATCTGGAGGAGAACCTGGACGCCGGTGCCCTGCGGCTCTCCCCTGCCGAGCTGTCCCGGTTGGATGCCCTGGGTTGACCTTGCCCCTGGGGCAGGGCCGAGAGTTCTGGGCATGGACGACTTCCACCTGAAGCAGACGCCGTACAGCGATCCGGGGGACCTGGACGTCAGCGACCTGCCGCGTGACGTGGGGGAGCTCGCTCGCGTCGTACGAGACGTGATCATCCACCGGGGCGAGGGCGAGTGCTTCGGCTACGCCATCCCCGAGCAGCGGCTGCACGAGGACGCCGAGTCGCGGTACGTCACCGAGCTGCTGCGCATCCTGCGCGAGCGCGGGGACACGCCGCTCACCGAGCGACGGCCGCCCGAGGAGCGCTTCGTGGGCACCTGCCGGGACTTCGCGCTGCTGCACTGCTCGCTGCTGCGGGCCACGGGGACGCCCGCGCGGATCCGCTGCGACTTCGCGACGTACTTCAACGACGGTTTCCACGACGACCACTGGGTCACCGAGTACCGGACGCGCGAGGGGAGTTGGCGGCTGGCCGATTTGCAGGTCCACCACGGGTACGACGTGGACTTCGACCCCATGGACGTACCGCGGGACCGGTTCCTGGTGGCCGGGGACGCCTGGCGGGCCTGCCGCGAGGGGCGGACCGACCCGCGGACGTTCGGCGTGACGGGGCTCGACTGGGTCAGGGGGCTGTGGTTCGTACGCGCCGACGTCCAGCGCGACCTGGCCGCGCTGCACGGCGTCGAGCTGCTCCCCTGGGACGCCTGGGGCCCCGAGATCCTGGACGACGCCTCCCTCACCGAGGAGGACCTCGCGCTGGTCGACATGGTCGCCGCCGCCCGCTCCGAGGACGAGCTGCACCGGCTGTACGAGGATCCGCGCCTGACCGTGCCGGACGTGATCACCTCCTACACCACCTACACCGGCATACGCAAAGTCACCCTCCCTCAGCCGTCAACTCGACCAGCTTGACGACGGTGTTCCAGTTCCGGGTGGTGGCGACCACCCCCTTGTTCAGCCGGGGCTTGGACAGATGCTCGGCAAGCTTGGAGCGGCCGAGGCCGTTCGGCGCGTACAGGTACAGCGCCCGGTCGCCTATCCGGAACTCCTCGGGGAGAAAGGCGGCCCGGTCGATCTCCGCGAAGCGCGCCTCGTCGACGGGGGCGGAGAAGAACGTGACGTGCAGCTGTTTGGCCTCCAGCTCGGCGGCCGGGAACGGGCAGGCCCCGGCGATCGCCTTCAGATAGGCGTGGTCGCGCACGATCACGTCCACAGAGAAGCCGAACCGCTCCTCGATCGCCTCCGTGAGCTGTGCCGCCAGGGACTCCTCGTCGCCCTGCCCGGAGGCGAAGACGGCCTGGCCGCTCTGGAGATAGGTGCGGACGCCGTCGTGGCCGAGCCCCTCCATGAGGGTGCGCAGCTCGGCCATCGGGACCTTCTTGCTGCCACCCACGTTGATTCCGCGCAGCAGCGCCGCATACGTCGTCATCCGCACACCTTAAGCGGCCGTCATACGTCGTCATCCGCACACCATAAAGCGGCCGTCGTGCCCCGTGGGGGTGGGCACGACGGCCGCCGACCGTGGGGTGGGGGTGGACGAAACCCTTGCCGATCGTGCCCCGCGGATCAACTCCTACACGCAGCTGTGACTTGTTCAACAAGGTTTCGTAATAACAAAGCCGAGCGCTCCCGGCGGAACGGACACCCTGATCATCCCCCCCCCGAGAAGCCCGGACAGTTGTAAGGGGCCGCTGTCCTCCTCGGAGGAGCCGGGGTCCGAGGGGAGGACCCGCGCCCGCGGCACTTCACCGGACAGCACGACGAGACGTCCTTGTCCCGCCCACACCGTCGAAGCGGAAGGTGGCGGCAGCGGGCTGCCACCGCACACGAGGGAGCAAGCCCGTCATGGGGAACGGAGAATCGCGGGTGCGGGGCCTCGCCGCCCGGGCCGGCGGCTTGAGCGCCCGGCACCGATGGGCGGCGGTCGGCATATGGGTGCTGTTCGTCGTCCTGGCGATGGGGCTCGGTTCGGCGGCGGGCGGGGTGGATGTCAAGGACAGTGACCGGCTCAAGCGGAGCATGTCGGCGTTGCCGAACTGGTCGACGGCCTGCGGTACGGCGGGGACGTGGCTCCCCGGGCCGGTCAGGGCACCACGGCGGCTACGCACCCGCTGGGAGTACGTGCAGCCCCGGCCGTGACCGGAGACGAAGATCGCGTCGCAAGCTGCCACGGACGTCACGCCGGGCCGGTCCGGCGGTGACGGACAACGGAATGTTCCGGCGCCTCGGGGCGGTCAGCGCTGGTACCGGGCCAGCACCAGGTTTCCGTCCTTCTCCAGGCGGCGGCGCAGCTCGGCGAGGCCGATTGCTCCGCTGTAGTACTCCTGGAAGGCAGGGGTCGCCACCTTGTCCTTCCACTCGGGGTAGCCGCGCACCGACTGGGCGGGCGCCGGGTGGAGGCGGGCGGCGAGGGCGGTACCGGTGGCCCAGCCGTTCTCGGCGGTGTGCAGGGCGGGATCCTTCAGGGCCTGGGTGCCGGTGGGCAGCATCCAGTCACCGAGGGCGAGGCGGACCATGTTCTTCGGCCTCAGCAGGAAGTCGACGAACTCGGCCGCCTCTTTCTTGTGCGGGCTGTCCGCGGCGATGGACAGCGTCTGCGGGCTGACGCCCTGGGCGAGCCCGACGGCGCCCGCCGGGGCGGGCAGCACCTGCCAGTCGAAGCCCTCGGGTGCCTGCTGCACGACCTGCTGCCGGTACGAGAAGCCGAGCGGGACCATCGCGTACCTGCCGGCGAAGAACCCGGGCAGCGTGTCGGAGCCGCCGCTGCCCAGCGTCGAACTCGGCGCGCTGCGATCGTTGTTGACCTGGTCGTGGATGGTGCGCGGCACCACCTGGTCGGCCGCCTCGGCCCGGACGGTCACCCGTCCGTCCGCTCCCCGGTGGAACAGCTGCCCGCCCGCCGACAGCGACAGGTTGAGTGTCGCGGAGACGGGCTCCTTCAGCGGCCAGGCGACGCCGTACCGGCCGTTGCCGCTCAGCCGCTTGGTCACTTGCCGGAACTCCGCCCAGCTCCAGGGGTGTTCGGGCATCGGTATCCGTACGCCGGACCGCTTGAGCCAGGTCGCGTTGGCGATCAGTACCCGCGGCTCCTGGAGGAACGGCACGCCGTAGATTCCGCCCCCGAAGGTCGCCGTCTCCCAACTGCGTTTGGGAATACCGGACTTGAGGCGTGCGGGCAGTAGGTCGCTCAGCTCGGCGAGGTAGCCGCCGTAGGCGAAGTCGGCGAGGTCGTCCGACGCGTCGTGGATGATGTCGGGTGCCTCACCGCCCTCGAAGGAGGTGAGGAGCTGGTCGTGGACGCTGTCCCAACTGCCCTGGACGTACTCGACCCGCACATCCGGATGCGCGGCGTTCCACTCCCGCACCAGCTCCTTGTTCGCCTCGACGGATTCCTTCTGCCAGGCCAGGGACTGGAAGCGGAGGGTGATCCGGCCGTCGCCGTGACCGCTGCCGGAGGAGCAGCCCGCCAGGAGCAGGAGGACCGTGAGGAGCCCGGCCAGGAGTCTGGTGCGCATCAGCTCTTCACCGCCCCGGCGATCAGCCCGCCCGTGATCCGCCGCTGGACGACCGCGAAGACCACCAGCGAGGGGAGCGTGGCGAGGAAGGCGGCCGCGGCCAGCGGGCCGAGGTCCGCGACGCCCTCCGCGCCGATGAAGTGGGTGAGGACGACCGGCAGGGTCTGCTTCTGCGGGGTCTTCAGCATGACCAGCGCGAAGAAGAACTCGTTCCACGCGGTGACGAACGCGAACAGCGCCGTCGCGGCGATCCCCGGCGCGAGCAGCGGCGCCGTCACCGACAGCAGCGTCCGAACCCGCCCGGCCCCGTCCACCGCGGCCGCCTCCTCCAGCTCAGCCGGCACGGCCCGTACGTACCCGACGAGCATCCACAGTGCGAACGGCAGCGCCCACACCACGTACACCAGGACCAGACCCGGCAGGGAGTCGATCAGTCGCAGGTTCTTCAGCACCAAAAACAGCGGCACGATCACCAGCACCAACGGGAACGTCTGGCTGACGACAATCCACCCGGTGGCGGCCCGCGCGAGCAGGGTGCGGCGCCGTGCCATGACGTACGCCATGGGGGTCGCGATCAGTACGGCGATCACCGCGGCTCCGAGGGCCGCGAGCAGGGAGTTGAGCGCGGCATGCAGCAGCGGCTGCTCGTCGAAGGCCTGCCGGAAGTTGTCCAGGGTGGGGTGCCCGGGGATCCAGGTGGGGTGCGGACTGCCCAGCTCACGTGGCGACTTGAACGCGGTGGAGACCAGCCACAGGAAGGGGAAGGCCAGGAAGACCAGATACGCGAGCAGGGCGGCGTACTGGCCGATGCGGGCCTTCGCGCTGGTCCTCATGCGTCCTCGCCTCCCCTGAGCCGGCCCACCAGGAAGACGGCGAGCAGCACCGAGATCACCGCGACCATGACGCAGCCCATGGCCGCCGCATAGCCGAACTGCCCGTAGCGGAAGGCCTCTTCGTAGGCGAAGAGCGTCGGCAGGCGGGTGCGGCCGCCGGGTCCGCCGCCCGTCAGGACGTAGACCAGGGCGAAGGAGTTGAAGTTCCAGATCAGGTTGAGCGCGGTGATGGCGAGGGCGACCGGCCTGAGGGTGGGCCAGGTGACCGTGCGGAAGCGGCGCCACGCACCCGCGCCGTCGACCGCGGCCGCCTCGTGGAGTTCGCGCGGGGTGTTCTGCAGACCGGCGAGCAGGGCAACGGTCGTCTGGGGCAGGCCCGCCCAGACGCCGACGACGATCACCGCGGGCAACGCGGTCGTCAGACTGCTCAGCCAGTCGCGGCCGCCGCCGAGGCCCAGGTCGCGCAGGGTCTCGTTGAGGACGCCGGCGTCGGGGTTGTACACGAGCCGCCACATGATGCCCACGACGACCTCCGGCATCGCCCAGGGGATGATCGCCAGGGCGCGGGCCAGCCACCGCAGCCGTAAGTCCTGATGCAGCAGCAACGCGAGTGCGAGCGCCAGCAGGAACTGCGGCACGGTCACCCCCACCGCCCAGACCAGGCCGATCCGGAACGACTCCCAGAACAGCGTGTCGTGCAGCAGGTCCCGGAAGTTGAGACCGCCGATCCACTGCGTGGGCGCGGTCCGGCCGGACTGCGCGTCGGTGAACGCCAGCAGGATCCCGTACAGCAGCGGCCCGACGCTCAGGGCGAGGATGGGGAGCAGGGCGGGCAGCACCAGGAACCAGGCGCCGCGGTCGGAGGGCCGCCCCTGCCCGTGGGCGCGGGGCGCCTGCCGTACCGACCGGCTCGTCGCGGTCACCGAGGTCACGTGAGCGGCTCCTTTGCGCGGCTCGTGACGGTCCGGGCCCGGCGGGCCCCCGTCATGGTCGTGAAGGCGGGATACGTCGTCAAGGCACCGCGCACCGGGTCCTACCTGTGCGGATGCGACACTGGCCGTCGGATGGCGGGAATCCGCCGGTGGGCGCGCGGCAGTGCGCGGGCGTCGGCGGACGTCCTGGCCACGGACGGTGGTGAGGGCTTCGAGCACGGACACGGACACGGAGGCGGACGATGGACGAGGCACGGGCGCGGGACGTACTGGCCGCGGCGGGGGTGCTGCCCGGCCCGGCGCGGGACGCGCGGCTCCTCGCCCTGGGCGAGAACGCGGTGTTCGCCGCAGGTGACCTGGTCGTCAAGGTGGGCCGCGACGCCGAACTGCTGGACCGGGCACGGCGTGAGCTTCGGATCGCGGTGTGGCTGGCCGAGGCCGGCGTCCCCGCGGTGCGGGCCGCCGGCCCCGAGGCGCTGCTGGTGGAGGGGCACCCGGTGACCGTGTGGCACCGGCTGCCCGATCCGGTACGGCCCGCCCACCCCCGGGATCTGGCCGAACTGCTGCGGATCGTCCACGCACTGCCCTCTCCCCCCTTCGCGCTGCCGCCCCGCGATCTGCTGGGCGGTGTGGAACGCTGGCTGCGGCTCGCGGGGGACGCGATCGACCCGGCGGACGCGGCCTATCTGCGCGAGCGCCGCGACGGCTTCGCGGCCGCCGCGGCCGCACTCACCCCGCATCTGCCGCCGGGCCCGATCCACGGCGACGCGCTGCCACGCAATGTGCACGTCGGGCCGGACGGTCCGGTCCTGGTCGACCTGGAGACCTTCTCCGCCGACCTGCGCGAGCACGACCTGGTGGTCATGGCCCTCGCCCGCGACCGCTACGGGCTGCCCGCCGAGGCGTACGACTCCTTCACCGCGGCGTACGGCTGGGACGTGCGCGCGTGGGAGGGCTGCTCGGTGCTGCGCGGCGCCCGCGAGACCGCCAGCTGCGCCTGGGTCGCCCAGCACGCCCCGAGCAACCCCAAGGCGCTGGCCGAGTTCCGGCGCCGGGTGGCGTCCCTGCGGGACGGGGACGAGACGGTGCGCTGGTATCCGTTCTGAACGCCGCTCCCGCCGGAGGCCGCCGCGATCCACGGTGCCCGCACCCGACGACGGGGCCCCGCCACGGCGCCCGGGTCGCAGGCCGGATCCGCGGTGGCGTCTCGTGGAACAGGGACGTCAGGACCGCCCATTGCGCCGGGCCGCCGGCCGCGGTTCGGTGGTGTCCCGGTCCTGGATCGTCCGGGCGGCGCAACGCAGTTCGGCAAGGACCGCGCGGACCGCCGTCCGGGCCGTGCGCTCGGGACGGCAGAGAGCGTCGATGTGCCGGGTGGCCCGGACGCGAACGACCGGCCCGCGCCGTCCCCGGCACCGTCCTGCCGTTCGGCTTCGATCCCGGACCCGAACTCGTCGCCGACTTGGACGTCGTGGCACAGCCGCGGCTGTACTTCAACACCGCCCGACTCGACCGATCGCTGCTCATCTCCGGCGCCGACCACGCCGGGCTCGCCGATCCGCGCGTGGAGCGCATCGCCGGCCCTGCGCCCGCGTGACGATCCGCCGCCGCGTCCCGGGCGCTCAGACCGGCTCGCTCGCCAACTCCCGTAGCGGCCACGCCCGGTCGACCACCGCGGCCGGGTCGCCCTTGCGGCGCAGGAAGTTCTGGAAGTCCGCCGCCCATTCGGCGTACCACTCGATCTGACGGCGGTGCAGCTCCGCCGGGCCGAGGGCCGCGACCTTGGGGTGGCGGCCGGCTATCGCACAGGCGAGCCGGGCCGCGGCGAGGGCGTCGGCGGAGGCGTCGTGGGCGGAGTCGAGGACGACGCCGTACTCCGCGCAGACCGCCTCGAGGGTGCGCTTGCCGCGGCGGTAGCGGTCGGCCCAGCGGTCGATGGTGTACGGGTCGATGACCGGGCCCGGCTCCAGGCCGCCCAGGCGGTCACGCAGCGACGGCAGTCCGTACCGCCGCAGTTCCGCCGAGAGCAGGGTCAGGTCGAAGGCCGCGTTGTACGCGACGACCGGGACGCCCGTCTTCCAGTAGCCGGCCAGGACGTCCGCGATCGCGTCCGCGACCCGGTCGGCCGGGCTGCCCTCGGCGGCCGCGCGCTCGTTGCTGATCCCGTGCACCGCCACCGCGTCCGCCGGGATCTCCACCCCCGGGTCCGCCAGCCACTCCCGACGCCCCCTCGGCTCCCCTCCCCCGACCTCGATCACGGCCCCCGTGACGATGCGCGCCTCGCGCGGATCGGTCCCGGTCGTCTCCAGGTCGAAGCCGATCAGCAGCTCCCGGTGCCAGCCCATGGCGGGCCCCCCTTCTCGGTGGTGCTTTCCCCCAGTGGTCTCCACGATCGCATGCGCCACTGACAATCCGAGGACCGCATTCCGCTTCCGGGTCGGCCTGCGGCGGCCATCCGCAGAAATACCGTCAGGAAGCCATGGACGTCCGGCTTCTCAGGACACCGGGCGCGAATCCGCCCACATCAGCTCGAACTCCTCGCGATAGGTGGCGAAAAGCCCTCCTTCGTCGACCTCGTCCGTCTTGACCACCTTGTTCCCGTTCCGCAGGACGAGCACCGGTGCCTCCATCCCGCGACTGCGCCGCAGATAGGACTGCACGACCGCGATGCCGTCGGAGCCGTCGCCGTCCACCAGGTAGGCCGTGACGCGGGGCGTCTCGTCGTAGACCTGGATCTCGAAGGCGCCCGGGTCGCGCAGCCGGGAGCGCACCCGGCGCATGTGGAGGATGTTCATCTCCACGGAACGGCTCAGCTCGCCGCGTTTGAGCCCGAGTTCGCGCTCGCGCCGCTTCACCGCGCTGGAGGCCGGGTTCAGGAACAGCAGCCGCACCCGGGAGCCGGACTCGGCCAGGCGCACCAGGCGGCGGCCGGAGAAGTTCTGCACGAGCAGGTTGAGGCCGATGCCGATGGCGTCGAGGCGGCGGGCGCCGCCGAAGATGTCCTCCGCCGGGAACTGGCGCAGCAGCCGCACCCGGTCCGGGTGCACGGCGACCACGTCCGCGTACCGGTCGCCGACCAGGTCCTCGACCGCGTCGACCGGCAGCCGGCGCGCGGAGGGCACGTCACTGCCCGCGCCGAGGATCTCGAGGAGCCGCGCCGCGGCCCGCTCGGCCTGGTTGAGCACCGCCTCGGACAGGGCCCGGTTGCGCGAGACGACGTTTCGGGTGACCTCCAGCTCGTCGAGGGCGAGTTCGACGTCCCGGCGCTCGTCGATGTAGGGCTCGAAGCAGGGCCAGTGCTGCACCATCAGCTCGCGCAGCTGCGGCAGCGTGAGGAAGCTGATCACGTTGTCGTCGGCCGGGTCGAGCAGGTAGCCCTTGCGGCGGCTGACTTCGCGTACGGCGACCGCGCGCTGCGCCCACTCCTGGCCGGCCGGCCCGGCCGCGGCGACCACCCAGTCGTCGCCGTGGACGGGTTCGTAGATGGGCCGCAGAACGGCGGCCACGACGGCCCGCAGCCGCTGTTCGACGAGGTTCAGCCAGATGTAGGCCCGGCCCGCCCGCTGCGCGCGCGTACGCACCTCGCGCCAGGCGTCGGCGTCCCAGTCCAGCTCCGGCCCGATGGACCCCGCATCCATCGGCCGGGCCAGGGACACCGCGCCGGGCGGGACGTCTGCGGAGTTCCCCTCGTGACCCTCGTCACCAGGGGGCAGCTCCAGGCCTCCCGAGCCCACCCGTGCACCGCCTTCCGCTCCCCCGAGCACTCCTCGTCTCAACGATCAAGGAAGAGTACTCCGGGAGCGGTCCGCGGTGCAGCCGGATGGACAGCTCGTTTCTCAACCTCCGCCTTCCACATGCCCGTTCTGACCGGCGAGGGCCGCAGGAGTGAGCGGATTCATAGCCGTGACGTCGCGCGGGGCGATCGAGAAGCCCTGCCAGTGGACGGGCATCGGTTGCTGGTCCTCGTCCCGCGCGATGTGGTGGAAGCCCACGTTCACCCAGACCACGGGGTGAGTGAGGGTCTGTCCGTTGACCCACCGGTCGACCGACTTGGGATGCCCGTCCGGGCAGCGCGGGTTGTGGCTGGCGTACAACTCGCACTTGTCGTACTCGGTGAAGTACACGTCGTGCTTGGTGAAGGCGCGACCCGGGTACCTGGTGGTGGCGCCGGGGACGATCTCGTACGACCGGGCGTGCCCGTCCTTGTTCTTGCCGGCGGTGCTGACCACTCGCCACCACCGCATGTTCTTCGCGTCGCCCGCGAGCTCCTTGGTGACCTTGGTGCGGGTCGTCCTGTTGGTCGGCGCCTCCTGGCCACGGGCGGGCGGGCTGATGACGGAGTCGTACTGTTCGACGTTCGCCTTCGAGGAGCCGTCCAGGTCGAAGTTGAGCCGCCAGAAGACGTTGTGGCTGTGGCTGGTGGCGTAGGCCTTGGCGCCCTTGCCGAGGGGCCAGCCACGGCCGTCGCCCGCGTCGTAGTCCTCGGGCGAGAGGCCGCCGGTGGCGCCGACGTTCATGGTGATGGTGCCGTCGTCCTGGAAGCGCCACTCGGTGATGTACTCGTACCAGCCGACCTTGTTGACCGTGTAGACGAGCAGGTCCTTGCCCTGCGCCTGGTAGATCTTGGTGCCGTAGTCGGGCTGCAGGCGGTAGGCGTGGCCGCGGGCGCGCGTCGTGGTGCACAGACCCTTGACGTTCGGGTGGTCGGGGTCCCAGGCGTTCGGGACCCGGACGGTCTTGATGGTGCCGCCGGGGCACTCGCCGGGCGCCAGGTTCATCAGGCCCGAGCCGAAGTCGTAGTCCGTCACGTCGTTGAACTCGTGCTTGCCGTCGTCGTACGACACGTGGATCTGCGCGAGCTTGGCACTGGCGAGGACCTTGACCGGGCGGGACTCGCCGGGCGGTTGGTAGGAGATGCCCTCGAGGACGAGCCCGGACTTGCTCTCGTAGCGCCAGCACATGCGCCAGGTCGTGCCGGTGGAGAGCTTCTGCTCGATCCGGTACGCCGAGCTGCACTCGGCGGCCGCCGCGGCGGCGGCCCGGGGCCGGCCCGCCCCGGGCTGGGCGGCGGCCGGCCCGGCGCCGGTGGTCGCGCCGGCGGCAAGCGCGGCCAAGGAGAGGCCGAGGGCCGCGCGCCTGCGGGCACGGCTGATTCTGTTCACGCGCATGGAGAAACGACTCCCTGGGAATGAAGGAGTGAATTGGAAAAATGAACTGACGACCGCCGAAGCGGCTCAGCCGGCGAGCCTGCCGACCGTGCGGGCGCTGAGGTCGATCACGAAGGCCCGGGCGTCGATCCACGGCCCGTTCCTGACCTTCGGGAACAGGCGTACGCAGCGGTGCTCGCCGCACTTGCCCAGGGCGGCGGGCCGGGCGCCCGGGGCGGCCCGGTACACCATGCTGGTGAGCAACAGCTGATCCGGAGAGGTCAGCTGCTTGCCGGTGGCGTCCTTGTAGTCGGCCTTCAGGCCGGCGCCCAGCGGGTCGGCGATCAGCAGCCGGGCGGCCTCGGTGGTCTCCGCACGGCCGAGCGGCGGCTGGACGCCGTGCCGGGTGAGGGTGTCCTCGACCTTCCCGGTGTCCAGATCGACCGTTTTCGTGACGAGAGCGTCGCTCTTGTAGTCGTAGAACGTGACGTCGGCGCGCCGCGGCGCGTGCGGGTCGTCCAGTTCGTCGGCCTCCGGTTCGGCCAGGTCGACACCGAGGCGCTGCGGGCCGCGGTCCCCCTCGACGTCCTCGCTCGAGTTGAGCAGCTGCCGGTTCAGGGCCGCCGTCTCGGCCCGTTTGATCTCCTCGTCGGTCAGCGGGTCGCGTCCCGTGCCCTTCGCCCCCTCGGCCGGTGCCTGCTCGACGACTCCGGGGGCGGCCGCACCCTGCCCCTGGGCCGCCTGCTGGGCGGTCGTACCGCTCCCGGTCCCTCCCGACTCGTCGGCCCCCGCCGCGCCCGGCAGGGTGATCGCGGCCATCGCGGCGGTCCCGGCCACCGCGACGGCCACACCAGCCATTACCTTGCCCAGGTGGCGGTGCACTGCTCTGCGCACGTCTTCCCCCTACTCCCCGTGGTCACGGGAGTACCTTTTGCCCCACTGGTTTTCGGCATACCGCGTATGCGCTGGTCGACCGGTAAGAGGGACGTAAGTCATAGGTGGTTCCCTCACTTTCCGGGAGACTCGGGGCCAAGGCGCCACCAGCGGCGCGGGACACCTGAAAGAGTCGTATCCATGCAGGTCTGGCCTGGAGAGGCGTATCCACTCGGTGCCACGTACGACGGCGCCGGCACCAACTTCGCGGTCTTCACGGAGGCCGCGGACCGAGTAGAGCTGTGTCTGCTGCACGACGACGGCTCGGAAACAGCGGTGGAACTGCGGGAGAGCGACGCGTTCGTCCGGCACGCCTACCTGCCGGGCATCATGCCCGGGCAGCGGTACGGATTCCGGGTGCACGGTCCGTACGCCCCGGAGCGCGGCCTGCGCTGCAACTCGGCGAAACTGCTCCTCGACCCGTACGCACGTGCGATCAGCGGCTCGATCCAGTGGGGCGAGGAGGTGTACGGCTACCACTTCGACGACCCCGACCAGCGCAACGACCTGGACTCGGCGCCGCGCACGATGACGTCGGTCGTGATCAACCCGTACTTCGACTGGGGCGACGACCGGCCGCCGCGCCGCGGCTACCACGAGACGGTGATCTACGAGGCCCATGTGAAGGGCCTCACCATGCGGCACCCGGGGCTGCCCGAGGAACTGCGGGGCACGTACGCGGCGCTCGCCCACCCCGTGATCATCGAGCACCTGACCGAGCTGGGGGTCACGGCGCTGGAGCTGATGCCGGTGCACCAGTTCGTGAATGACCACCGTCTGGTGGACATGGGTCTGAGCAACTACTGGGGCTACAACACGATCGGCTTCTTCGCCCCGCACAACGCGTACGCCTCCTGGGGCGACCGCGGCCAGCAGGTCCTGGAGTTCAAGTCGGCGGTCCGGGCGCTGCACGAGGCCGGGATCGAGGTCATCCTGGACGTCGTCTACAACCACACCGCCGAGGGCAACCACCTGGGCCCCACGCTGTCCTTCAAGGGCATCGACAACCCGCGCTACTACCGTCTCGCGGACGACTCCCGCTACTACACGGACACCACGGGCACGGGAAACTCCCTGCTCATGCGGTCCCCGCACGTGCTGCAGCTGATCATGGACTCGCTGCGCTACTGGGTCACCGAGATGCACGTGGACGGCTTCCGCTTCGACCTGGCGGCGACCCTGGCCAGGCAGTTCCACGAGGTGGACCGGCTGTCGTCGTTCTTCGACCTGGTGCAGCAGGACCCGGTTGTCTCCCAGGTGAAGCTGATCGCCGAGCCGTGGGACGTGGGCGAGGGAGGCTACCAGGTGGGGAACTTCCCGCCGCTGTGGACCGAGTGGAACGGCAAGTACCGCGACACCGTGCGGGACCTGTGGCGGGGCGAGCCGCGCACCCTCGCGGAGTTCGCCTCCCGGCTGACCGGCTCCTCGGACCTCTACCAGGACGACGGCCGTCGCCCGCTGGCCTCGATCAACTTCGTGACCTGCCACGACGGCTTCACGCTGCACGACCTGGTGTCGTACAACGACAAGCACAACGAGGCCAACGGCGAGGACAACCGGGACGGCGAGAGCCACAACCGGTCCTGGAACTGCGGGGTCGAAGGCGAAACCGACGATCCGGATGTCCTGGAGTTGCGGGCCCGCCAGATGCGGAACTTCATCGCGACGTTGATGCTGTCCCAGGGCGTGCCGATGATCAGTCACGGCGACGAGTTCGCGCGCACCCAGCGCGGCAACAACAACGCCTACTGCCAGGACAACGAGCTGTCCTGGCTGGAGTGGCCCGAGGACGGCAGCGAGCTGCTGGACTTCGTGCGGGCGACGGTGAGACTGCGCAGGGACCACCCGGTCTTCCGCCGGCGCCGCTTCTTCCACGGGCGGCCGGTGGAGGGCACCCACGACGATTTGTCGGACATCGCCTGGTTCACTCCGGAAGGGCGGGAGATGACCCAGCGGGACTGGGACTCGGCACAGGCGTCGGCGCTGACGGTGTTCCTCAACGGCAACGCGATCTCGGAGCCGGGCCACCGTGGCGAGCGGATCACCGACGACTCCTTCCTGCTGATGTTCAACGCCTCGCCGAAGCCGCTGGACTTCGTCGTGCCGGTCAACCACGGACGTCAGTGGCGGGTGGTGCTCGACACGGCCCGCGCGGACGGGGTACCACCGGGCACCGGACCAAAGGTGCAGGCAGGCGACCGGCTGACGCTGAAGGACCGGAGCCTGACGGTGCTGCAGCGCCCGGACTAGGGGCACGCGCACCCGGGTGGGCCGAGGCGCCCGCCCGGGTGGGCTCAGCAGGGCGCCGGGGCGCTCAGTCCGGCCGGGGACGGGGAACCACTCGTCCGGACGACGAGCAGCACGCCACCGGACTGGATGGTGGGCCGTGGGCAGCCGCCCGGGGAAGGACACGACCGGAAGCAGCGGCCGAAGTCGGGGCCGACCCCGTCGCCGTACGTCTCCAGCGCGCCGCGCCGCCCCGGTGTGCTCATCGTTCGACGCCGGCCCCGCGCGCGGGTACGTGGACGGGCCGGTGACACGAAAGTCGGCCAGGCGGGTACGTAGCTTTCCATGACACGCGAGCGACCCGCCCCCGTCGTGCCCACGGCCACCTACCGGCTCCAGATCCAGCCCGAGTTCCCGTTCGCGGCCGCGGCGGCGGCCGTGCCGTACCTGGCGTCGCTCGGCGTCTCCCACCTGCACCTGTCCCCCGTCCTGGAAGCCGTCCCGGGCTCCTTGCACGGCTACGACGTCGTGGACCACGCGCGCGTGCGCGGCGAGCTCGGCGGCGAGGAGGGGCTGCGCGCGCTGGCGCGCACCGCGCGGGAGCACGGACTCGGCCTGGTCGTGGACATCGTGCCGAACCACATGGCCATGGCACCGCGCCACAACCGCGCCCTGTGGGAGGTCCTGCGGGAGGGGCCCGCCTCGCCGTACGCGCGGTGGTTCGACATCGACTGGGACGCGCAGGGCGGCAAGGTGCTGCTGCCGGTGCTCGGCCACCCGATCGGCAAGGAGATCGACCACCTGAAGGTCGACGGGGACGCCCTGCGCTACTACGACCACGCCTTCCCGCTGCGCGAGGGCACCGGGAAGCTGCCGCTGCCGCAGCTGCTGGACGCCCAGTGGTACCGCCCCGTGTGGTGGCGGCTGGCCCGCACGGAGCTCAACTACCGGCGCTTCTTCAGCATCTCGGAGCTGATCGGGGTGCGGGTGGAGGACCCGGAGGTCTTCGAGGCGACCCACGCCAAGATCCTCCAGCTGCTGCACGAGGGTGTGATCGACGGCCTGCGCATCGACCACCCCGACGGCCTCGCCGACCCCGACACATACCTGGACCGGCTGCACGAGGCGACCGGCGGCCGCTGGACGGTCGTCGAGAAGATCCTCTCGGACGGCGAGCACCTGTCGGCGTCCTGGCCGGTCGCGGGCACCACCGGCTACGACGCCCTCCGGCACGTCGACGGCCTCTTCACCGACCCTGCGGGAGCCGGCGAACTGCTCGGGCAGTACCGGCGGTTCGCCGCCCCGCAGACGGACCGCGGCGGGGACTGGGACGCGACGGTGCGGCGGGCGGCGTACAAGGTGATCACGCACGAGCTGGTCGCCGAGACGGAACGGCTGACCCGGGTGGCCGGCCGCGTGTGCACCACGTCACCGGACCCGGCCCTGCGCGACCGCGCCCCGTGGGTGCTGCGCACCGCGCTGCAGGAGTTGCTCGTCCGCCTGAAGGTCTACCGGCCGTACCGCTCCGTGGACGCCGCCTCCGTGGTCACCGAGGAGGCCGCGCAGGAGGCCCGGCTCGCCTTCGTCGTGCCCGAGGAGGGAGAGGCCGTCGACGTCGTGCGGGACCTCGTGCTCGGGGGGGCCGGTGACGGTCCCGGACACGTGGAGTTCCGGACGCGGTTCGCGCAGGCCGCCTCCGCGCTGCGCGCGAAGTCCGTGGAGGACACCGCCTTCTACCGCTATGTGCCGCTGCTGTCGGCCAACGAGGTCGGCGGCAACCCCGCGAGCCCGGCGGTGTCCGTCGAGGACTTCCACGCGTACTGCGCGCGCATGCAGCGCGACTGGCCCGTCACCGGGACGGTGGTCTCCACGCACGACACCAAGCGCAGCGCCGACGTACGGGCGGCGCTGGCCGTGCTGACCGAGTGCCCGCAGCGCTGGGCGGACGTGCTGGCCGAGGTGACCCGCACCGAGGAGGACGTGCCGGACGGGCAGCTTGCGTGGGCGGCCTGGCAGACGGTGTTCGGGCTCGGTCCGACGGACGGGGAGCGGGTGCAGCAGGCCCTGTTGAAGCACGTGCGCGAGGCGGGCCTGTACACGAGCTGGACGGAGCAGGAGCCGCCGTACGAGGAGGCGGTGGCGCGGTTCGTCGCGGAGGGGCCGTGCGGGGAGCCGGGCGAGCGGGTGGCCGCCTTCCGGAGCACGGTGGAGCCGCACATCCAGGCGAACCTCCTGGGCACGGCCCTGGTGCATCTGACGATGCCGGGCGTGCCGGACCTCTACCAGGGCACGGAGGCCGAGTACCGGGCCCTGGTGGACCCGGACAACCGGCGGCCCGTGCGCGTCCCGCCCGAGGACCCCGGGGACAAGGGTGCGGTGACGGCGGCGGCGCTGCGGCTGCGCGCACGCCGGCCGGAGGTCTTCGGCGACACGGCGACGTATGCGCCGCTGCCCGCGCAGGGCCCGGCGGCGGCCCACTGTGCGGCGTTCGTGCGCTCCGGGGAGGTGGTCACGGCGGTGACCCGGCTGTCGCTGCGGTTGGCGGAAGCGGGCGGCTGGCGCGACACACGGCTGCCGCTGCCGCCGGGCCGGTGGGCCGATGTACTGGCACCGGGGCGGGAGTTCGAGGGGCACGCGCGCGTGGAGGAGCTTTTCGAACGGCTTCCGGTGGCGCTGCTGGAACGGGCCGGCAGGGCGGAAGCGGAAGGGTCGGTGGAGCACGGCTGACGGCGTTTCGGGCGCGGGCCGTGTGCAGGCGTGCCGTGCGCGGGGGCCGTGCGCGGGGGCCGTGCGCCCGAGTCGGGCCGCCCGCCTCCGCGACGCGCCGTGACAGCGTGCCGTCGGTCGGCACACGCCCGTGGACGGGCGAAGTCCTCAACCGGCTGTTGCCCCGCTATGCCCGCGGACGTCCTCGGCCGGCCGCCGCCCCGCCGTGCGTGCGGACGTCCTCAGCCGGCCGCCGCCCCGCGCGGGGTGCCGTCCTCGTACGCCCGAACGGGAGAGACGGGCGCCGGTGCCGCGGCGACGGGTGCGCGCGGGGACGGCCACGTCTCCCGCAGGAGGTCCACGAAGGAAGACGCCGACGTGAGCCGTCACTTGACGCGGGGTCTGAAGAAGCGCGGCATCGACGTGCAGGCGGGCGCCCGGCTGGTGGACGCCGAGGTGCTCGACGACGGCGTACGCGCGCGTGTGCGGACCGCCCGCGGCGAGATGCGCACCCTTGTGGCCGAACGGTTCCTGGTGGCCGCCGGGCGGGCCCCGGTGACCGACGGGCTCGGCCTGGCCGCCGCCGGACTGACGACGGACGAGCGCGGCTTCGTCGTACCGTCGGACTGGAGCCGGCTGGAGACCGCGGTGCCCGGCATCCACGTGGTGGGCGATCTGCTGCCGCCGCCGTCGCTCGGCCTGGCCCACGCGTCGTTCGCGGAGGGCCTGCTGGTGGCCGAGACGCTGGCCGGTGTGCCGTCCGTGCCCGTCGCCTACACGGCCGTGCCCCGGGTGACCTACTCGTCGCCGCAGACCGCGTCCGTGGGCCTGAGCGAGGCGGAGGCACGCGCGCGTGGGCACGAGGTCGACGTCGACACCATGCCGCTCACCGCCGTCGCCAAGGGGATGGTGCACGGTCGGGGCGGCATGGTGAAGGTCGTCGCCAAGGCGGGCGGCGGGCAGGTGCTCGGCGTGCACATGGTGGGCCCTCACGTGTCCGAGATGATCGCCGAGAGCCAGCTGATCGTCGGCTGGGATGCCGAGCCCTCCGACGTGGCCCGGCACGTCCATCCACACCCGACGCTGTCGGAGGCGGTCGGCGAGACGTTCCTGACGCTGGCCGGGCGCGCCCTGCACCAGCAGTGAACGCCGGTGTCCGCCGCCCCTGCCGGACACACCGGCCTCCGCCGCCTGCCACGGGCCCCGCCGGCCGGCTCTGAGGGCCTCCGGGCGCCCCCGGGCGGCCCCGGGCGTCTGCCCGGTGTGTACTTGACAGTTCACACAGTCCGTGGGGTACTGCGGATGCGAAGCAGGGCGGACAAGTCGGGGGTGAGTCTCCTGCCGGAGCTGCGCTACCCCAGTGTTCCCGAACTGGTCGCCTCCGCCCGGGCGTTGGCCGCACACCGTCCGGGCCTGTGCGCCCTGGACGAGGTGGGCGTCTCCCGCGCGGGCAGACCGCTGCACCTGTTGTCCGTTGGCCACGCCCGGCGCGCCGTGCTGGTGGTCGCGGGCGCCCACGCCAACGAGCCCACCGGCGGCTCCACCCTCCTCGCGCTCGCGCACCGCGTCCTGGACGAACGGCAGTTGCGAGCCGACACCTCCTGGCACTTCCTGCTGTGCGCGGACCCGGACGGGGCGAGCCTGCATGCCACGCCGGTTCCGCGCAGTCTGCTCGACTACCATCTCGGCTTCTTCCGGCCCGCCGGACCCGAGCAGCCGGAGTGGTCACCGTCCGTGCTGCCACCCGACCGCCTGCCGCCCGAGACGCGTGCGCTGACCGGGGTCATCGACGCGGTGCGGCCCTACCTCCAGGTGACGCTGCACGGCACCGACCTGGGCGGCAGCTGGGTGCAGTTGACGAAGGACGTCCCCGGGCTCGCCGAGCCGTTCGCCAAATCGGCGGCGGAGCTGCACATCCCGGTGGAGACGGGCGCCTCGGACGCGGCGGGCTGGCCCGCGTCCGGGCCCGGGGTGCGGGTGATGCCGGAGCCCGACGCGGGCGTGGCGTATCCGAGCATGCCCGACGACGCGCGGCACAGCACGTGGTACCACACGCACCGGTACGGCGGCCTGACCGCGGTCGTGGAGGTGCCGATGTGGGCGAGCGACCTGGTGGACGACCCCGCGCCGCATCCCGCCCCGGAGGCGGCGATACGGCGGCTGGCGCACCGGCTGCTGCGGGACGCGCGGGAGGTGGAACTGGTCCTCGCCGATGCGCTGCCCCGCCTGGACGGCGTCGACGGGCCACTGCTGCGGGCCGCGAAGTGGGTGCTCAGCCTGGTGCCGGGCCTGGCCGCGGACTGGATCCACACACCGCCGGCCGACACCACGATGGCGTACGTCGGCAGCGTCGACGCGTTCGGCCGGCGGCTGCCCCTGCGGGCCGCGGCGATGCTCCTACGGGTGCTGCGGGAGACCGACGACCGTGCCGCGCCGCAGCTCGAACTGCTCGTGGCGACCTGGAGCGAGGCCTTCGCGGAGCGGTTCCGCGCCCGCTGGGTGCCCCTGGAGCACCAGGTCGAGCACCAGTGCCGCACGGTCGTCGCGGCGGCCCGGCACGCCCGCGAAGTGGCGGCCTGACAGCGGGCGGCACACACGCGTGGCGGTTGGCACACACGCATGGCGGGCGGCACACACGCATGGCGGGCGGCACACACGCGTGGCGGGCGGCACACACGCGTGGCGGTTGGCACACGCGCTTGGCCGTTGAGCGCCAGGAGACACGCGTGGAGGCGCTCCCGAGGCGCGGGTACGGCCGTTACGGGGCCCCGGATGCACACCGAGGCGTGAGCCTGCGCCTCTTGGGCGCGACGACACGGCCCGGCGAGGGACTGACTCGCGCGCCCGCTCTGCCGCGTCGCCACCCAGCAGGCCACGCGCGCGGGGACGCCCACGCGAGCGCAGCCGCAGTGCCCGCCCGCGCGAGCCCGCACGCGTGCCGTCTCCGCGCCGTGCGCCCCACCCCGCCCTGCGCGCCCTGAGCACCGCCCCGCCCGCCCCCGCGCTGTTCGTCGGCCCGCACCGCGCGCGTGCGCGACGGCCCGCGCGGGCAGCCGTCACCCGTCCAACGCGAACACCTCCCCCGTCCGCGCCTTCATCACGCACGCGTTGGCGAAGGTCTCCGTGTAGTCGACCGCCCGTCCCTGCCACTGCCCGCGCGCCTGGACCGTCACGGGCGCATAGATCATCGAGCAGAACGTGTCCTTGGGGGGGATGCCGCGGATGTCGCCTCTCGCCGCCTTCAGCTGCGCGCAGGCCTCGGTCGCGCGGGAGTGTCCCTGGGGCCGGTCGCACTGCAGCAGGGTGCCGCGCGTGTCGCCGGAGCGGGCGTCGCCGCGGGTGACGGTGACGTAGAGCCAGTCGCCCTGGTCGACGTGCCGGTGTGCCGCCTGGGCCGGGGCCGGGCCCGCGATGAGGACGGCGGCTGCCGCCGGCAGGGCGCGCCGCACCCATGTCGTTGTCGCCTTGATGATGTGGGTCATTCCAGGGGTATCGGCACGGCGGCCTGCGGACCCCAGCCCGGCTCACCCGAACGGGAGCACGCGCGCGCGTACCGCCCGGCCAGGGCGAACGCGGCGAGCACCACCCGCGTCTGGTACTCGGCCTGCCGCGCGACCGGGATCCAGCGGGCCCCCAGGCCGTCGCGGTAGTCGGCGCACCACTCCTCGATGAGCCGGTCCAGGTCCGGCAGGACTCCGGCCGGATCGTCCCCGGCGGTGCGCACGAGCTGGTGCAGCAGCCCGGCGGTGCGCAGGGCCAGCCGCCGCCCGGCGATGCGCAGGGCGGCCAGGTGGGCGGCGGTCAGCGGCGGGAGCAGATGCGCCGCGCCGTCGTCGGTGTCGGGGTCCCACGCGTCGGCGAGGCCGGGGCAGACCAGTAAATAGTCGTCCACCGGGGCGAGCAGACGGGCCGCGTCCGGCACGTCTGCGAGGTGGGGCCGGATGCGGGCCAGGAGCCGCTCCAGGAGCCGGGTGTCGTGGCGCAGGGTGCGGCTCACGGTGCGCAACACCGCGTCCCGGTCCGCCGGGGCCGAGCCGTCCGCCACGGCGTCCGCGCCCCACATGGGCGCCTCGACGACGGCGGTCACCGTGCCGTGCCGGTGCGGGTGGAACCAGGTCGACTCCACGGCCGCTTCGGTGATGGCGGCGGCCAGGTCGCCCCGGCGCGGCGGCGGGATCCGGTAGACAGCTGGCCCCAGGCCGGGCCAGTACAGGGTGTCGTAGGCACCGAGTTCGCGCGGGATGCCGAGGCGGGCCGCGGTGTGCGCGACGCGCTGCGCGAGGCCCGGCAGGTCGCGGGTCAGCTCGACGAAGCCGCCGCCGACGTCGACGCCGTGCAGCGAGCACTGCAGGAAGGGCCGCAGTTCGTCCTGGAGGTCGAGCAGGGCGCGGGTCTCCGGCAGCGCGGCGGCCGCGGCGCCGTCGGGCAGCCACTCGGGCTGCTCCAGGAAGCCGGGCCGGAAGAAGTTCCGGAAGTACTGGCCGAGGGTGTACGGGCCCGCGAGCCAGCCCTCGTTACGGCGGGAGCCGTCGGGGTCGAGGCACAGCAGCAGGTTCCAGGTGACGTCGGCCCCCTCGCCGATGCCGGGGTCGGCCAGGGCCCGTTCGGCCAGCCGGAGGACGGTGGCGCCGCCCACGGGCTCGTTGGCATGCGGACCGGCGACGACAAGGGCCTGGCGGCTGCCGTGGCCGACGGACAGCAGCCACAGGGGCGTGCCCGCGCGGGAGGTGCCGACGCGGCGCAGCCGGGCGTCGCGGGGGCGGCGGGCGACGAGCGCGGCGGCGCGGGCGCCCAGCTCGTCCACGGACGGGTAGCGGAGGAGTGGCGGCAGGGCGCACCTCCACAATGTGGTGCCGTCGGTTCACCTGGTGTGCATGGCGTACGCACAGTCAGTCACGACTTACCCAGTCCGTCAACACTCTCGTCCGGAAAGGGACTTGACCGATCGCGCCGGGTCATGCCCCGGCCAGAGGTGAGATGTGGTTCAGTTCGCGGCGAGCCGGAACGTCATCTGCCCGAAGCCGACCTGGTCGCCCTCCCGGACGACGGCCGCGCCGATCACGCGCCGCCCGTTGACGGTCGTGCCGTTGGTCGAGCCGAGGTCCCGCAGGACCCACATCCCGCCCTGGCGGGTGAGCTCGGCGTGCACGCGGGAGACCGTCTCGTGGGTCAGCCTGAGGCCGTTGGCGGGGTCGCGGCCTATGCGCAGCGGGTGGGTGCTGCCGGGGTGGGGCAGCAGCAGCTTGGGCAGCCGCTCGGCCTGCCAGGCCCTGCGCAGCCGTATGGTGAAGCCGGAGACCGCTTCGACGGTGCCGAACACCAGTCGGGACAGGCGGCCCTCGGTGGGCAGGTCCAAGGTGAGCGCGGCGAGCTCGTCCGAGCGGCGGGCGGCGAGCGCCAGCTCCATCCGCCGGACGAACGTGTCGTGCGACAGACGGCCCATGGCGACGCCGTCACGGAGCACCTTCAGCGCCTTGTCGCGCTCCGCGTCGGACAGCCGCGCGGGGTACGTGTGGAACTCGAAGGACGACGTCACGGTGGTGATTGTCGGTCAGGGAACCCCAGGTGTCCAGAAAACGCGGAAACGGCCGCCAAGCATGCACACCTGACGACACCAGCCGCAAAAGGGAAGATTCAAAAGCGGATTGATCTCGTTTGAAGCACCATGGACGGGCTACATCACGGTGAGCAGAC
This sequence comes from Streptomyces sp. NPDC005202, assembly GCF_040608235.1. Lineage (NCBI taxonomy): Bacteria > Bacillati > Actinomycetota > Actinomycetes > Kitasatosporales > Streptomycetaceae > Streptomyces > Streptomyces sp. NPDC005202. The sequence continues at coordinate 466,773 of NZ_JBEXHW010000002.1, forward strand.
GAAGGGGAACCGTCCGTGCAGTTCGAGGTGTGGGCACCGCAGGCCGGCCGTGTGACGCTCCAGTGCGACGGCGTCACGCGCGCGTTGGAGCGCAATCCGGAGCGGGCGGGATGGTGGATCGGTGAGGCGGAGGCGCGCGACGGCTCGCGCTACGGGTTCGCACTGGACGACGGTCCCGTGCTGCCCGACCCGCGCTCGCGCCGGCAGCCGGACGGCCCGGACGGGCTGAGCGCGGTCGTCGACCACGCGCGGTACGCGTGGCGCACCACCGCCTGGGCCGGGCGCCCGCTGCCCGGCGCGGTCCTTTACGAGCTGCACATCGGCACGTACACGCGCGAGGGCACCCTGGAGGCGGCCGCGGCGCGGCTGGAGCACCTCGTCGAACTGGGCGTCACGCACGTCGAGTTGATGCCCCTGTGCCCGTTCCCGGGCCGTCACGGCTGGGGGTACGAGGGGGTCTCGCTGTGGGCGGTGCACGAGCCGTACGGCGGGCCCGAGGGACTGAAACGCTTCGTCGACCGGGCGCACGAGCTCGGCCTCGGCGTGGTCCTGGACGTGGTGCACAACCATCTGGGCCCGTCGGGCAACTACCTGCCGCAGTTCGGCCCGTACTTCACGGACACGTACCACACCCCCTGGGGCGCGGCCGTCAACCTGGACGCGCCCGGCTCCGACGAGGTGCGCGCCTACCTGATCGGCAGCGCACTGGCGTGGCTGCACGACTACCGGATCGACGGGCTGCGCCTGGACGCGGTGCACGCGCTGATGGACACGCGCGCGTGCCACTTCCTGGAGGAGCTGTCGACAGCCGTGGACGCGCTCTCCGCCCACCTCGGCCGCCCCCTGTTCGTGATCGCCGAGTCGGACCTGAACGACCCGCGGTTCGTCACCCCGCGCGCGGAAGGAGGCCTCGGCCTGCACGCCCAGTGGAACGACGACTTCCACCACGCCGTGCACACCGCGCTGACCGGCGAGTCGCAGGGCTACTACGCCGACTTCGCGCGCGCCCCCTTCGCCGCGCTGGCCAAGACGCTCACGGGCGGCTACTTCCACGACGGGACGTACTCGAGCTTCCGGGGCCGCCACCACGGCCGCCCGCTGGACCGCAACCGGGTGTCCGCCCACCGGCTCCTCGGCTACAGCCAGACCCACGACCAAGTCGGCAACCGCGCCCAGGGAGACCGCCTCTCCATGCTGCTGTCGGGCTCGCCCGGGCTGCTGGCCTGCGCGGCCACGCTGACGCTGACCGCCCCGTTCACGCCGATGCTGTTCATGGGCGAGGAATGGGCGGCGGCCACGCCGTGGCAGTTCTTCACCGACCACGCCGACCCGGAGCTCGCGGAGGCCGTGCGCCGGGGCAGGCGGCGGGAGTTCGCCGCGCACGGCTGGGCGGAGGAGGACGTGCCCGACCCGCAGGACCATGCGACCCGGGACCGCTCCTGCCTGGACTGGTCGGAGCGGGAGCGTGAGCCCCACGCGCGCGTGCTGGCCTGGTACCGCCGGCTGATCTCCCTGCGGCACGAGCAGCCGGACCTCACCGACCCCGACCTCGCCGACACCAAGGTGGCCTACGACGAGGAGGCCCGCTGGCTCGCCTTCCGGCGCGGGGACATGCGCGTGGCGGTCAACCTCGGCAAGGAGCCGGCGGCGATCCCCCTGGGCACCCGCCCGGCCCGGGTGCTCGCCGCCTGGGAGCCGGTGGAGGCGCCGGACGCGAACGGGCTGCTGCACGTGCCCGGGGAGTCGTGCGTGGTACTGGTGCAGGGATGAGGGACTCCTAGAGCTCCTCGTCCGCGTCGTCCTCCCGCAGCTCCGTCACCCGCTCCAGCAGGATCGCCTCCCAGGCGTGGCGCAGCTGGGCCCTGAGGAGCGGCAGGGGGCTGTCGCCGCGGCCCTCGAGGAGGTCGGCAAGGCGGATCACGGTGTCGCAGCGGGCGAGCCACAGGCCGCGCAGGCAGGGCCGGGCGCCGTAGCCGGCGAGCGTTGCGGCGCGCACGGCGGCGCCGGAACCGACGGCCAGGGCGAGGCCGGCGATGTCCTCGGCGGGGTCGCCGACGACCGCGTCGGTCCAGTCGAGGACGCCGCGCACCCGGCCGTCGGCGCTCACCACGAGGTGCTCGCCCCTGAGGGCGTGGTGCACGAGGACCGCGCTGCCGGACTGGGCGGCGAGCTGGGCCGCGGCGGGCCGGGTGAGCTGGGCCATTCGCACGGTGTCGAACTCGTCGGCGCCACCGAGGCGTTCGGCGGCGTGCACGGCCATCCGGCGCAGCGCCCCCAGGGAGCGCGGCGCGGTGCGCGGGACGCCGAGCGTCTCGGCCTGGCGGACGGGCACCGCGCGCAGCCCGCTGAGCAGCCCGGCCAGGTCGTCCTCGCCGAGGGCGGAGACGTCGTGGTCCCCGGCCGTGCCGCCGGGGATCCTGGTGTCCAGCGTGTACGTCAGTCCGGGCGCCCACTCGCCGTGCGCGATGCTCGTCGGGACCGTGACCGGCAGGTGCGGGCGGACCAGGTCGCGCAGGCGCAGTTCGCGGCGCAGGCGCGCGGAGGCCTCACGGTCGAGGGCGAGGCGCAGCACGTGGCGGGGGCCGACCCACCAGGTGGAGTGCCCGCCGCCCTCGGCGACGGGCCGGATCTCGGGTCCGGCGGCGTTGTCCGCGCCGTCCTTGAGCAGGGTGCGGACCAGTCGGCGGACGGTGTCCGCGGTGGGTGTCGGTGCCTGGGTCATCGTCGCGCCGTGTCGTTCGGGGTGCATGGTGGGAACTGCTCGTGATCGGTCAGTCCACTATCACCATTTCGCGGGTCGTGTCGTTGAGGCGGCTGCCCCCGTCCTCGGTCACCGTGACGATGTCCTCGATGCGCACCCCGAAGCGGCCCGGCAAGTAGATGCCGGGCTCCACGGAGAAGCACATGCCGGGCACGAGGGGCTGCTCCTCGCCCTCGATCATGTACGGCGGCTCGTGCGTGGTGACGCCGATGCCGTGGCCGGTGCGGTGGATGAAGTACTCGCCGTATCCGGCCTCGGCGATGACCGCGCGGGCGGCCCGGTCGACCTCCTGGCAGGCGACGCCGGGCCGCACCGCCCGGAAGCCCGCCTCCTGGGCCTCGCGCACGATGTCGTGCACGCGGCGTTCCTCGTCGGTCGGCTCGCCGACGTGCACGGTGCGGGAGGTGTCGGAGCCGTAGCCCTGCTTGAGTCCGCCGAAGTCGAGGACCACCATGTCGCCGCGTTCGATGACACGGTCGCCCACTTCGTGGTGCGGGTTGGCGCCGTTGGGGCCGGAGGCGACGATGGTGAAGTCGACCTGGGAGTGCCCGAACCGCCGCAGCAGGTCGGCAAGGTCGGCGCCGACCTCGGACTCGCGGCGCCCGGCGAAGGGAACCTTCCGGATCTCCTCGAACGCCCTGTCCGCGGCCGCCAGGAGCTCCAGTTCGGCCGCGTCCTTCACGGCCCGCAGCATCGGCAGGGCCTCGGTGAGGGAGACGTAGGAGGTGTTGGGCAGGGCCTTCTGCAGGCCGAGCAGGTGCATCGCCCAGGCGTTGTCGCTGATGCCGAAGCGGCCGCTGCCGTCGAGGAGGGCGGCGGTGGTGGCGTAGGGGTCCTTGCCGTCGGTCCAGTCGCGCAGGGTCAGGGCGGATGCGCCGGCCGCCTTGGCGGCGTCGGGGGCCTCCAGCGTGGGCACGACCAGCACCGGGTCCCGGTCGGCGGCGAGGACGAGCAGCGTGAGCCGTTCGGTGGCGGCGGTGGGCGCGTAGCCGGTGAGCCACAGCAGGTCCGGTCCCGGCGCCACCAGCAGCCCGGCCAGTCCGGCGTCGGCGGCCGCCTGCGCGGCGCGCTCCATCCGGGCCCTGTAGTCGTCGGCGGTGAAGGGCGCGGGCGTACTGCCGGTCATCCGGGCCTCCGTATGCGGGTGAAGGGACTAGAGACTACGCGCAGCATCCTGCCCGGGCGCGGGGAGCCGCGCGAGCCGGTCGCGGGTGTCTCGGCCGGGCCGTCGGCCACGGAGTCAGCTCTGCGGGGCCGGGTGGGCGCCCGGCGACGGTGCGCGGCCCTCGTGACGCCCGCCGGGCGGCGTGATCGGCGTTCGGTACGGGCCCGGGACCGGTGCGGCGGTGACGAGGACGCGGGGCATGGGCTCATCGTGGCCGGTTCCGCGGGCACATGACCAGTGCTTTCCGGACCAGTACGCCCCGAAGCCGACCTAATGGATAGGGATTGTGCAACCGTTATCTCTAATGCTTGAATCGCTACGAACCGTTAACCAATGCCACAAAGACGCGAACGGCCGTGCTCGTCATCGCACACATCAGCGATCTGCATCTGGACGGAACCGCGCGGGCGACCGAGCGCGCCGAGCGGGTGCGCGACCGGCTGTGGGAGCTGCCGGAGCGGGTCGACGCGCTGCTGGTGACCGGGGACATCGCGGACCACGGCACGGAGGCCGCGTACGAGGAGGCCGCACGCATCCTGGGGACCCGCAGCGGCGAGTCACCGTTCCCGGTGCTCACCTGCCCGGGCAACCACGACAGCCGCGCCCCCTACCGCAAGGCCCTGCTGGGACAGCCGGCCGCCGAGGGGCCGGTCAACAGCGTGCAGGTCTTCGACGAGGCGGCCGTGCTGATGTGCGACTCCAGCATCCCGGGCAGCGACGAGGGCTCCTTGGACGAGGAGACGTACGACTGGATCGAGACGACCCTCGACGAACTGGACGGTGACCTGCCCGCGCTGCTCACCTTCCACCACCCTCCGGTGGCGCTGCACCAACCCCTGCCCGACGGCTACCGGCTCCGTGAGCCGCACCGGCTGGCCGCCCTGCTGGAGCGCCGTCCCGAGATCGCCGGCCTGATCACCGGTCACGCCCACACGCCGGCCGCGACCTCGTTCGCCGGGCGCCCGCTCGTCGTCGGTCCCGGTGTGACATGGACGCTGCAGCTGCCCTGGGAGGGCGCCCGGGCGGCGGACCGGGACGCACCGCCCGGGCTGGCCTTTCACGTACTGGACGACGAGGGGCGGCTCACGAGCCACTTCCGTGTCGTCACGTGACGACCCCCGGTACCACGGTCAGCTGCTGATAGCCGCCGCTGCGGTGACGTACCGTCAGGGCGACCTGGCGCCCCGGACTCGCCCGGGCGACCGCCCGCGCGAGGTCCGCCGCCGAGTCGATGCGGGTCCTGCCGAACACGAGGAGCTCGTCACCGCGGACGAGACCGGCCGTGTAGCCGGGGCCGGGGACGTGGACGCCGACGACGCGGGCCCCGGACTTCTCGCCGTCCACCGCCTCGACACCGAGGGTCATGCGCACGGGCGCGGACACCGGACTCGCGGGCGGCGCGGACGCGCTGGACCGGCCCGGACCGGACGGTGCCGGTGGCGGCCCCTGCCGGCCCGTCTGCCGCTGCAGCTCGGCCAGCTTGCTCATGCCGATCACCGTGGCGCCCACCGTGCCGAGGCCGACCCCGGACAGGACCAGGACCGTGCCGACGAACATCCCGAACAGCAGGGTCATGAGCCGGCGGCCGCGCCGGCGCGCGACGTGCGGGCGCCGGGCGGGGCCGCTCGGGGTGCCACCGGGCTCCTGACCGGGCATCGGCTTGGGACGCAACGCAGTCTGTTCCATGGATCGCCTCCGGCTGGTGCCTACCCTGCGCATCGGCGCACCACGAGCCACGAACGAGTGAGACTGACCCACGGTCAACCACGGGAAGCCCTACGGGTTGCGGCGCACAACGGCGCGTGAGGCCCACCCGCGATCAATGGTCCCCCTGCGAACAGTGGTGCCCACGCGATCAGTGGTCCCCCCTGCGATCAGTGGTGCCCCCGCGATCAGTGGTCCCCCCTCCGGCAGCGTCACCGCCTTCGGCAGCGTCCCCCCTTCGCTCACGTCATGCCCCGCCGATCAGCGCCCCCGCCAGCGTCGCCGCCGCCCCTCGCGGCGAGCCCGCATACACCAGTTCCGTCCGGTGCACCACCCGCGGCTCGGTGAGCGGGACGGCCACCGCGCCCGGCGCTCCGGCGGCCACGGAACGGGGCAGCAGGGTCAGGCCGTGGCCCGCGGTCGCCAGGGCGGTGAGCACGCGCACGTCGGTGCCCTCGTAGCGCAGGGCCGGGCGGAAGCGGCCGCCTCCGTTCGTGGTGCGCAACTCCTGGAGCGGCAGCCCCGCGTCGGGGGCGTCGAGCCAGCGGGCGTCGCTCACATCGCTGAGCCGGAGCTGTCCGGCGACGGTTCGCGCCCGCACCCGATGGTCCGGGCGCTGGCGCGAGCCGCGGTCGAGCACGCCTCACGGCGCGTGGGTCACGCGTGTGACCCTCATCGTGGCCGCCGTGCGCCCCGCCGTGGTCGAAGGTCCCGAACCTCGGCGGGCATCACGACGAACGGCCGCATCATGCCCATGACCACGCGCGCCCAGCCCGCCCGACCCAGGCGCCTGGAGCGGGAGGCCGGTCAACTTCACCATTCCCTGCGGACGTTGGCGCAGCTGCGCAACATCATCGCCGCCCCCGGCGACGACTCCCTGCGGCACCGGCAGGAGGTGAACCTCGGGCGGTTCGTCGCCGAGGAGCACTACGTCCTCACCGGCGCCCTGGCCGACGCGGACCTCCCCGAGGAAGCCCGCGTGCTGCTGGCGGCCGGGGATACTCGGCGAGCTCTCGGAGAACGCCGCACGCGGCGTGCGGGAGCTCGCCGAGGAGACGGCGCATCGGGTGCGGGAGGTCAGCTGACGGGCAGGGCGGGCGGCCGGTCCGGGAGGAACCCGTGGGCGCGCCGGGCCAGCCACTCGGCTTTGTAACGGTCGACGTTCCGGTGCCAGTTCAGGATGCCGGCCATCCAGTTCTGCAGGTCGGTCACATAGCCCTGCATGGTCGCCCGCGCCTCCTCCGACAGCTCGAAGTCGTCGTAGACGGCGGGCAGTTCATGAGCGACGACGTGCTCGAACTGGCGCATGCGCTGCGTCATCAGGTCGTGGACGACGGCGAGCGCGGTCGGGTAGTCGATACCGAAGAAGTTCTGCACGACGAGGACGGCGTTGTGGATCTCGCCCTCGTACTCGATCTCCTTCTGGTACGAGAACACGTCGTTGAGCAGGCAGGCGTAGTCGACGGCCGCGTTCTCCAGGGAGCGGACCGGGCCGCTGCGGTAGGCCTCGGGCGGGATGGCCGGGCCGTGCCCCATCCGGCACAGGCTCAGCGTGAGGTCGGCGCCGAAGGTGGCGCGCCGCATCTCCAGGTAGTCGACCGGGTCGGGGATGCGGTTCTGGAGCTGGTTGGACAGCTCCCACACCCAGCTCTCGGTCATCGTGTCGATCGCGCGCTTGAGCGTGCGCCGCTGGTCGGTGGTCATCTGCGCCGTCGTGCGGGCCCACAGGTCGAGCAGTGCGCGCTCCATGGCGTTGACGGGAACGATCGCCTTCTCCCCCTCGACCGGCATGCAGGCCGACAGGCGTGCGGTGGTCAGCCGCGCGGCGGCCAGGTCGCGGCGGTGCCCGTAGACGAGCGGGTAGTAGTCGTCGCCGTAGGTGCCGAAGGCAAGCCACTGCGCGCTGAGATCCAGCGCCTCGGGTGTCGCGTCCGGGTCGAGGCCCGCCGAGCACAGCGCGAGGTCGTAGGCGGCGAGCTTGTCCTCGTCCCACACGCCCTCCGCGAGCATGCCCACGCGGTGGACCCACGCGGTGAGCCCGCGGCGCGCGGCGTTTAGGTGCGGGCTGAGCTGCAGTTGGTACGGCATGCGCAGGTCGGGGATGCGCGACGGGCCGACCTTCTGGTACGGGATGTGCGTGTGGGCGCGCAGCCTCCCCCACTGCCTGAAGGGCGCGGGAGGTGCCCCCATCGCGCCGGCCGCCGCGAGCAGCACGCGGACGTCGGCGGCCGATGTGCCGGGCCCGGTCGGTCGCTGCCAGGGCCTGGTCGGCCGCGCGCGCTCGTTCATGTACCGGCTGGAGCGCATGTGCCACTCGTGGCCGCCGGACTGCCAGTCCTGCAGGCCCTTGGTGTAGGCCGCCACGGCCGCGACCTCGTCGGGGGTGAGGCCCTTCTCCAGGGCCAGCGCGGGCACTTCGGTGAGCGCGGTGTGCTCGAACTGGTGCAGGCGTGAGGTGAGGACGTCGTTGACGGTGTCGGCGGCCTCCTGGGTGGTGCAGCCGAAGAAGGTCTCCAGGACGAGCACGCCGTTGCTGAGCTCGCCCTCGTCCTCGACCTCCCGCTGGTAGGAGAACAGGTCGTTGCGCAGGTGCACGCCGTCAGAGAACGTCTCCATCAGCACCCTGAGCGGCCTTGACCCGGCGACGGAGGTGGGCACTTCGGCGGTCGCGTACTCCACCAGCCCGGCCGACCAGGGCGCACCGCCGACCTTGCGACGCATCTCGATGTACTCGACGGGGTTGGCGATCCGCCCCTCGTTGATGTTGGACAGCTCCCACAGGGACTCGTTCAGCAGGTGCTCGGTCGCCACGGCGAACCGCCGCCGCCAGTCGACCGACATCGACGGCACCGTGCGCGCCCACAGGTCGGCAAGGCCCGCCTCCACCGGATTCTGCGGCTCGGGCACGGGAGTCGCCAGGTCCAGCGGCATGAACAGCGGCAGCCGGTCCAGGTAGGCCTTGCCGCCGGCGCGGTCCTGGGTGCGCTTGAAGGTCTCCAGGAAGTGGTCGTCGAAGAAGAAGACCCACACGTACCAGTCGGTGATGAGGGAGAGCGCGGGGCCGTCGCAGTCGGGGTGGGTGTAGGCGCAGAGCAGTCCGTAGTCGTGCGCGTCGAGGTCGGCCTGCTCCCAGATCCCGGAGCCCTCCAGCATGCCCGTCTCGCGCGCCCACCGCGTCGAGTGGGCACGGGCCTCGTCCACGTGCGGGTTCAGCCGTGCGGGATACGGCATGTAGAAGTGCGGGAGTTCGAAGGGCTGCTGCGTCATGGCCGGGCCCTACCCGTGGCGCTCCGGCGGCATCCGCCCGCCCGGACCTGATCACACCATCGCGTGAACCGGCACGTGAACAGAGGGCGCGCGGTTCGTGAGCGCCGGTGACCTCGACGCGGACCCTTACGACGGCGACAGGTACGACCACGCCGTGCGCCGGCTTCGCCACCCGGCGGTGAATCCGCCGGCGACGCCGCCGGCCAGTGCAGGCGGCGTGGAAGCGGCGCAGCGCCAGGGCGGCGTGGAAGCGGCGCAGCGCCAGGGCGGCGCGAACGTCGGGCAGATCGGCAATCCGGCGTAGGACACGGGCGACTTCGGCGACACCAGCCCCGACAACCTCGCGTCGAGTACGTACTCCCGTCCCCCGGCCTGGTCCCGGGCGCGAACGGCGTGTTCTGGCCGACGTCCGACGAACCGCTGTACCGGCTGGTCGGCGCCGGCACGACGGTCCCGGCGTCGGACCACCGGACGGTCCGGCAGGACGTACGGCTCGGCTGAGGGGTCAGCGGGGGGTGTCCGAGCGCACCGCTCTGCCCACCTGGGCGCGCAGCGCGACGAACTCCGCCAATCCCCGGGTCGCGATCTGGTCGCGTGCGTCCGGCAGGCCGACCGGCAGGTCGAGGACGACGCGGGAGGCGGGACCGGGCGAGAGGACGACGACCCGGTCCCCCACGTACACGCTCTCGTCGATGTCGTGGGCGACCAGGACGGTGGTCGTGCCATCGGCGCGGTGCACCTGCACCAGCAGGTCCTCCAGGTCCTCGCGGGTCTGGGCGTCCAGGGAGCCGAAGGGCTCGTCCATGAGCAGCAGGGACGGGCGGCAGGCCAACGCCCGTGCGATCGCGACGCGTTGCTGCATGCCCCCGGAGAGCTGCCAGGGGTGGCGGCGGGCGGTGCCGGCCAGGCCGACGCGCTCCAGCATGCGCTCGGCCTCGGCACGCCGCTCGGCGCGGCGAAGGCCGCGGCGGCGCAGCGGCAGGGCGACGTTGTCGCGGACCGACAGCCAGGGCAGCAGCGAGCGGCCGTAGTCCTGGAAGACGACCGCCAGCCGGTCGGGGACCCCGGTGACGGGTGCTCCGTCGAGGGTGATCGTGCCCTCCCGCGCGGGGAGCAGTCCGGCGATCGTGCGCAGTAGCGTGGACTTGCCGCAGCCCGACGGGCCGACCATGCACAGGAGTTGGCCGTCCGGCACGGTGAGGCTGATGTCGTGCAGGACGCGATGGTCGCCGTAGCGCTGGCCGAGGGAGTCGAGGCGGAGCATGCCCGGCCGTCACCCCGCCCAGGGTGCGGTGTACAGCGCCTCCCCGGCGGCGGCGACGCGCAGGTGCAGCAGCCGCGGGCCGTCCTCGTCGCCCGCGGCCAGGGCCCGCTCCAGGGCGGCGGGGAGGTCGGCGGGCCGGTCGGCGTGGGCCGCCGGGCAGCCGAAGGACTCGGCGAGGGCGGCGAAGTCGATGCCGCCGATGTCCGTGCCGGGCACCGGGGCGATGCCGATGCGGCGGCCGAGGGCACGGACGGCGGCGTAGCCGCCGTTGTCGAGGACGACGAACGTGACCGGCGCCCGGTGCCGGGCCGCGGTCCACAGCGCCTGAACCGAGTACAGCGCCGAACCGTCCCCGAGCACGCACACCACCCGGCGCCGGTCGGCCAGGGCACGTCCCACGGCGAGCGGCAGGCCCCAGCAGAGGGCCCCGCTGCCGGTGGTGAGGAAACCGCCGGAGCGGTCGACGGGCACGCGCGCGTGGAGCGCGTCCCGGTGGCTGGGGGCCTCCTCGACGAGGACGCGGTCGCGGGGCAGGCGCACCCGGAGGTGGTCGAAGACCAGCTCCGCGGTGATCTCGGCACCCGGGTGCACGGGAGCGGGCGCCGGGCGGGGCGGGGGCGGCTCGCCTGGGCGAGCAGCGCGGTGAGCCGGGCGAGCGCGGGCTTCAGGGTGGTGACGATGCTCGTGCCGGTGGGCGAACAGCCCGCGGTCCCGGGCGAGGTAGAGCGCGGCGGCGTCGGTCAGCGGCAGGGCGGCCACGGTGACCTGCTCCCGCCCGTCGTGGGAGGACGCGGAGGAGCCTGCCTCGCCGCCGCAGGCCGCGAGCGTCAAGGCCAGGGCGACCGCCGTTGCCGCCAGTTGTCCGGTTCTCGATCGCACGTGACGTGACGTCATGGAACGCAGCAGTACCAGGGTTATGACGGGAGCACTACGCGAAAGCGAGCCGAACCGTCACTCTTTGGAAAAATGCGAAACGCTGCCGCCTGTGCCGCCCCGGCCCCCGTGCCCTCGCAGTCCGTGCTCTTGCCGGGGCGCATCGAGCGGTTCACGGCCGTCGCGGAGGAACGGGCGCGCACCCTGTTCGCGCAGGCCCTGGAGACGGCCCGCGCGGCGGACGGCACCGTCGACCTCGTCTTCGCCGTCACCGACGACTACGCCCTGCTCAACCTCGCCGACCTGCTCGGCGTGCCGGAGCGGGACCGGGGGCTGCTGCTGCACTGGCCGCAGCGGGTCATCGGCTACCAGGGCCCCGACGAGTCCGGCGCCCCGGTGCTGGACGCGGCGGGCAAGCCGGTCAACCCGCGCTCGCCGGCGATGCTGCGGGACATGTTCGCCTACGCCTGGCAACTGGCCGCGTACAAGCGGCGGTATCCGGCCGACGACGTGATGACCACGCTCGCCCACGACGCCGAACTCGCCGACGCCGAACTGGAGATGTTCTTCTTCCTGCTCACGGTCGCGGGCAACGACACCGTGCGCAGCGCGGCCCCCGGCGGGCTGCTGGCGCTGGCCGGCCACCCGGAGGCGTACCAGCAACTCCGCACCGGAAGGGTCGTACTCGCCTCGGCCGTCGACGAGTTGCTGCGCTGGCATCCGCCGGTCCTGACCTTCCGCCGCACCGCCGCGCAGGACACCGGGCTGGCCGGCCGCCCATCCGCGCCGGCGACAAGGTGGTCGTCTTCCACGCCTCGGCCAACCGCGACGAGCGGGTCTTCACCGCTCCGGACCGGCTCGACCGCGACCGCGCCCCCAACCCGCACGTGTCCTTCGGAGACGGCCCCCACGTCTGCCTGGGCGCGCACTTCGCCCGGCTGCAGCTGCGGGTGCTGTACCGCGAGGCCCTGCGGGCGCTGCCCACGCCACCGCGGATCGCCGAGCCTCCCCGGCGCCTCGTCTCCAACTTCATCAACGGACTGAAGTCCGTGCCGGTGCAAATGACATGAGGCCCACGGAGCGTCGGATGCCGCTGCTGATCAGGGCTTGACCTGGATCAGCGCATGGGTGCCGCTGGTGCGCCAGCGCCGGTCCTCGGCGGCGTTCAGCGCGGCCTCGGTGCAGGCGTCGAGGCCAGTGATCACGTCGGACTTCAGGGTGCGCAGGGCGGCGACCGGGCCGGGGAAGGAGGCGGTGACGTCCGCAAACGGCGTGGTCGGCGGCCACAGTCGGTCGCCGACCAGCCGCCGGTAGTTCAGGTCGCCCTTCAGCACGGTCAGCGTGGCCGCGGCGAACTCCCCCCGCAGGTCCGCCGGCATCGCCGCATACGGCAGCGGGGCGCAGGAGAAGGGGTGAGCCCGGACCGTCAGGCGGCCGTCGGTCATCGCCGCCCACAGCCGGTGCCCGTGGGCGGCGGCCGTGCCCGGCGCCGCCGTCAGCCGGCGCACGGCGTCGACGACGTCGGCGGTGGTGGCGTCGGAGACGTAGTACGGGTACGGCTTGACGTGCAGGACCGCCCGCCCGACGTGGCCGTGGGCGAGGAGGTGGGCGACGAGGAGGAGGTCGGGGACGAGTTCGCGGCCCGCGTTGTCGGCGACCAGGCAGAGCGTGCCGGTGCCGGAGGGCGGCAGCAGCGACCAGAGGGTCTCGCTGTCGTCGGCGACCAGGCCGGGAGCGGCCTGCGCGGCCTCGGCGCCGACCGCCGACAGCCGGAAGCCGAGGTCGGCGCGGTTGCCCCAGAGCGAGCCGTGCAGCAGAGCCCGTGCGCGTTCCTCGGCCGGCTTGTCCTCCAGTTCGTCGAGCGCGGCCAGTTCCTCGTCCGTCTCCGGGGCGTCGAGTTCGGCGAGCTTGGACGGGCAAAAGGGGTCGATGCCCTGCCAGGGACCGGGCCCGAAGTAGCCGACGGCCTCGAGGAGTCGGCGGTAGAAGTAGCTCTCGGACCACAGCCACGGCACGTCGAACCAGGACCGGCCCACGTACTCCTCCAGGCCCCAGTCCCGCCAGCGGTCCCGGTCGTGGGCGTCGGCGGGGAGCGGTTCGATCACGCCCTCGGTGCAGCTCTTCAGCAGCGTGTCGAGGGCGCGGTGCTGCTCGGGGCCGTACGGGAAGGCGTCCCGCACCTGCCGGATGATGGCGGGGTGCCGCTCGGCCAGCACGCTGTGCGGGAACGAACCGGGCTCGTTGCCGAGGAGCACGGGCGCGGACGGGGTCATACGCCTCACCGTACCCGCGCGGGTCAGGCGGCCGTGATCTTTCGCTCCCCGCGGGTCCTTCGGTGTCACTCCGGCTCCCGTGGCAGGTCACACGGCGCCGATTTCCCGCTCCAGCTGCGTGGCGAGGGTCAGAAAGCGGGGGCGCCGGTGCACCGGTACCAGGCCGCGGATCAGGAGGAGCCACATCTCGGCCGTCCTGCGTGGCAGCCGTCCCACCGGTTCCAAAGGCCGGCCCCCGACGCGGGTGCCGACGAAGAAGCAGACGAGGGAGTGCGCTACGGCGTGGACGTCGATGTCCGGGTGGACGTCGGACTCCTTGACGGCGCCGCGGAGTTTGCGGATGGCGAGCTCCAGCCACTCGGTGAAGGGGTGCCGCAGCGGGGGCCGCACCTCGACGCCCCCGGTGGCCAGCCGCAGTCCGGCCCGGGTGATCGGGCCCTCGACGTTCAGCCGGGTGAGCGCGAAGGTGATGCGTATCAGGGCTTCCAGCGACGAGCAGCCCCGCCCGTCCACCTCGCTCGTCACCTGGCGCGAGGCCTGTGACTGCAGCTCCATGATGGCGTGGGCCAGGTCCTCCTTGGCCGCGAAGTGGAAGTACAGGGCGCCCTTGGTGACCTGCGCGTGCTCGACGATGTCGCTGAGGCTGGTCCGTTCGTAGCCGTGCCGGTCGAACAGGTCGGCGGCGGCCGTGATGATCGTCGCGCGGGTCTGCTCGGCGCGTAACTGCCTCGGCATCGAAAGGACACTCCCGGGGCTGTAAAGAACGGGGCAAGCTGTTTGTTTCTTACTCCCCCGCACACGATAGCTCACTGTCCCGCCGCGTCCACCAGGCACTCGAAGACGGTCGACTCGCCTTGGGTCGCCACGATGCGTGTCTCACCGGCGCTGCCGGTCTCCGCCTGGACCCAGGTGGGCCGGTCCAGTTCGGCGTACCGGTGGAAGGCGGCATGGAAGGAGGTCGGCGGCCGAGGAGCGGTGCCCTTCAGACAGGCGGCCTGGCGGGCGGCCTCCAGGAGGAGCATGCCGGGGATGTGGTCGAGCGGATGGTCGAAGAAAACGGGATGCGCGGTATCGACTCTCAACTGCCAGCGGTCCCTGCGCCGGGTGGGGGCCAGCACGACGTCGGCGGGCAGCGCGCGGTGCACGGCGGCGGCCGACAGGCCGGGCGGGACGGGCAGCGCGGACACGGTGGCGGGAGTGCGTCCGCCGCGCAGCCGGCGGTAGGCCAACTGGCCGACGCTGGTGAAGGCGACGTGCGCGGTTGCGACGCGCTCGCCGTCCCGGCGCACGTCCGCGTCGTAGCGCAGGGCCGCCGAGCGCCTTCGGCCGGCGCGGGAGAACCTGACGTCGAGGTCGGTTTCGGCGGGGACGGGGCCGACGGCCAGGTGCTCGGGGTGCGTGGTGATGCGCAGCTCCTGGAGCACGAACTGGTGGCCCAGCGGGACGTCGTACTCGGTGTGCGCGAGCAGCGCCCCGCACTGCCGGACGGTCTCCACGACGAGCAGCGGCTCGTACGCGAATCGGTCCGGCGACACGTGTAACTGATGGGCCCGCGGCCACTGCGCGGAGACCGCGAACCGGTCCTCCCCGGTCCTGGTCCAGCCGGTGAGAAAGGTCTCGGCCAACGCCGCGCGGTGGACGAGCTGGCGGGGAACGGTGGCCGTCAGATCCGTGGCCGTCAGATCCGTGGCCGTCAGATCCGTAGTCGTCGCCGGGAACTCGGCGAGCTGCCGCAGTTGAGGCATGTCCCTCCCTGGTCCCCCGAGAGCCGTGGCAGACGGCGAGATGCCTGCACCGGTGAGCGCTAGAGTACGAGCCGACCGGTTTGTTTTCAATGAGATCGAGTGGACCGGACCCGTGCGCGACCGGCCCGGTGCAGGGTGGGGAACCGGCCAACTCGGCGCAGTGGAGGGGTTCTCATGGCGAAGCAGGAGCGCGCCATCAGGACGCGCAGGGCGATCCTGGAAGCGGCGGGCGCGGTGTTCGACGAGCACGGCTACACCTCGACCACCATCGCCATGGTGCTGGAGCGGGCCGATGTCACCAAGGGCGCCCTGTACTTCCATTTCCCCTCCAAGGAGTCCCTCGCCCAGGCGGTGCTGGACGAGCAGGTACCCCTCGGCGCGGTCCCGCCGCAACCGTGCAAGCTGCAGGAGATCATCGACATCACCTTCGTGTTCGGCCAGCGGCTGCTCGGCAACGCCCTGCTCAGAGGCAGTGTCCGGCTGACCGTGGACCAGTGCTCACCGCCCGGTGTGGACCACACCGGGCCGTTCAGGCAGTGGGCCGAACACCTCATGGTGCTGCTGGGACAGGCCCGGGAGCAGGGTGAGTTGCTGCCCACGGTCGAGCCGCGGGACACCGTGGAACTGCTGGTCGGCGCCTTCGCCGGCGTCCAGCTGATGTCACGGGCGCTGACCGGTCGCAGCGACCTCGGGCACCGCATCTCCGTGCTCTGGGGCCACATCCTGCCGAGCATCGCGGTGCCGGGCCTGCTCCTCGGCCTCGACACCGAACCCGACCGGGGTGCCCGGGTCCTGGCCGCCCTCGACTCCGCGGAGCGCTGATCCGTGATCCTGCTGACCGGGGCGACCGGCACCGTCGGACGGCTGGTGACGTGGCGGTTGTCCGGCGTGGCGCCGGTACGGCTGCTGACCCGCGATCCCCGACGTCTCGGCGGTGGGCCCCGAGTCGAGGTGGTGGGCGGCGACTTCGGCGACCCGCGGAGTCTGGAGAGAGCCCTGGCCGGCGTGCGGTCGGCGCTGCTGGTCACCGCGGATCCGCTGACCCACGCCCACGACGAGCACTTCGTGACGGCGGCGCGGCGCGCCGGGGTGCGCCATGTGGTGAAGCTGTCGGCCCTGGCGGTGACCGACCCCGGGGCCGCCGACCTCATCACCACCTGGCAGCGGGGCAACGAACAACTCCTGTGCGAGTCCGGCCTGCTGTGGACGCTACTGCGCCCGCGCGCCTTCATGTCGAACACCCTGAGCTGGGCCCGCTCGGTCCGGGAGGACGGCGTGGTGCGCGCACCCGACGGGGGCGCGGCGAACGCGACGGTCGATCCGCGGGACATCGCCGACGTGGCGGCAGCCGCACTGCTGGACCCGGACGGACATGCGGGCCGGGCCCATGCGCTCACCGGCCCCGAGGCCATCAGCGCCGCCGAGCAGACGGAGATCCTCGCCGAGCTGCTGCAACGGCCGCTGCGCTTCGTCGAGTTGGGGCCGGACGAGGCACGCGAGCTGCTGCGCGCCCGCTATCCGAAGCCCCTGGCCGACGCCCTCATGGAGAGTGCGGCGCGCGGGCGGTCCGGGGCCAAGGCCCGGGTCGATCCGACGGTCGCGGAGCTGCTCGGCCGGCCCGCGCGGAGCTACCGGGAGTGGGCGGGGGATCATCTGGGGGCGTTCGGGGGTTGAGTCCGGAGGCGTTCAGGGGCTGAATCCGGAGGCCTTCAGAGGGTGAATCCGGGCTGAATCCGGAGGCCTTCAGGGGCTGAGCAGGGAGGCGTACGGGGACTGAGTCCGGAAGCCTTCGGGTGGGGGCTGAATCCGTACGAGCCCGTCCCACCGGGTCGGCTTCCGGTTCGAGGCGGCCCGGCCATTTGTGCGCCCCGTTTGAACGCGCCGCGTCCGCCACCCGTACTGCACGGAGCAGACCCGTACCCCCACCCGCCGAGGAGACGTCCCGGATGACTCGGATGACCGCACCCCTCAGGGTCACAGGAGCCGCAGTCGCGGCGTCGACGCTGCTGACGCTGTGGGCCGCGGGACCCGCCCGGGCCCACGGCGCGCCGACGGACCCCGTCAGCCGGGTGGTGGCCTGCTCGCCGGACGGGGGCAGCCGCGCCAGGTCGGCGGCCTGCCGCGCGGCGATCGCCGCGAACGGCGCGCCCTTCACGGCGTGGGACAACCTGCGGGTGGCGGACGTGAACGGCAGGGACCGCCAGATGATCCCGGACGGGAAGCTGTGCAGCGGGGGCCTGCCCGCCTACAAGGGCCTCGACCTCGCCCGCTCCGACTGGCCGTCGACCCGCCTCGCGCCGGGCGCGAAGCTCACCATGACGTACGCCTCGACGATTCCGCACGAGGGCACGTTCAAGCTCTATCTGACCAAGCCCGGTTACGACCCGACGAAGCCACTGACCTGGTCCGACATTCCGGCGCGGCCCTTCGCCGAGGTGAAGGACCCGGCGCTGACTGGCGGCGCGTACCACATCAGGGCGACGCTGCCGGCCGACCGGACCGGCCATCACGTGCTGTTCACCATCTGGCAGAACAGCAGCACGCCGGACACGTACTACTCGTGCTCCGACGTGGTGTTCGCGAAGGGCACGCCCCCGAAGGGCACGACCGCGACAAGCAGCAGTCCTGCGCAGCGGGGTGAGGACCGTACGAGCACGAGTCCTTCCCATCGGGAGCACACGGCTGCGCCTTCGGAGAAGGCCGCGGACGCGGCCGCCGCTCCGCAGGCACGGAGCAGCGGCCCCGACAGCAGCCCGGTGGCGTCCGCGACCGACGCCGGTTCGGGCCCCTCCGCGCCCGTGCTGGCGGGCGGCGCCGCCGCGGTGCTGGTGCTCACCGGGGGCGCCGCCCTGGCCCTGCGTCTACGGCGACGCTGAACCTCTCTGCGTGAGTGGTCAGTTGACGTAGACGGTGGCGCCCGAGTCGCTCACCGGGGCGTACTTGGCGGTGAAGTAGCCGTTGCTGAAGCACAGCGACGAGCCGGACGTCTTCGTGAACTGCTGGTTGGTGAAGGTGATGCTGTTGTCGGCGTTGTCGGTGGTGCCGTTCAGGCTGGGGGCCTGGTAGACACAGGTGACGCTGCCCAGCAGGGTGCGCAGCTTGACCGTGGTCTGGATGGTGGAGCCGCTCGCGGGCGTCACGGTGAGGGTGCCGTCGGAGGTCACGGTGGTGGTGTACGGCAGGTTGTCGACCGTGATGCTGGTGACGCCGAGCACGCCGGTGACGTTGCTGGTGCAGCTGCTGCTGTCGAAGGTGTGCGCGCTCACCGACTCGGTCGCCGTGCCGGGAGCGGCGGGGTTGTCGGTGACGGTGGCGGTGAAGGTCGACGAGGTGCAGGAGACGCCGCTGGTGCCGGTCGCGCTGGAGTAGAGCGTGGCGCTGGTGCCGGCCGCCAGGGGCGCGGTGAGGACGTCGCCGACCGCGACAGGCGTGCCGCCGGTACCGCCGGTGGTGAGCACCGCGCTGTCGTCCGCGTAGGCGGGGCCGACCGCCGGGAGCGAGAGTGCGGCGACCGCGGCGACGAGGGCGAGGAGGGAGCGCGTACGCATGCGGGTACCTCGTTTCTGGAGTGGGGGGCTGGATGAGGTGAGCGGACGCCGGAGGGGCGTCCGCCGTCACAGGCCCGTCACGCCTTCTCCGTACGTGACGGACCGGCAACGGCAGTCGGCCGGTGACCGGCCGAAGGCCTGGGGGAAGGCCTCCGGCCGGGCCGGGCATGAGGCGGCGACCGGATCGGACCAGCCAAGGGGGGAAGGGTCCGCACCGGTGCCACGGGGATCGCGGAATTCGTTGTCGGCGCCGTGAAGAGCGCGCCCTGAAAAGAGAATCCGGGAAGGAACGCGGCATGCCGCGCGGCGGATCCGGCGCCACGGATCCGGGGGTAGCCAGGCAAAGTTGTAGACCCGTGGATCCGTCAACGTCAAGGCAAATCAAGGAAGTTGGTGCGCACGCTGGGGCATTGCGAGACCCGTGGGAACTCCCACCGGGGTTCCGCGGACGCCCTGCGGAACCCTTACTGCCACAGGTGACACACAACCAACACCTTTCTCTCACAAGCACCTTGACCCCTGAATGTAACCACCGGTAACTTTTTCGACGGCTACTGCGGCGTAACGAGAAAGCCCTGGCATCCGCCGGGAGGTGCGGGACGCGTGCGCCGCAACCGGCTGTCCGCGCCAGGACAACGGGCCGCTGAACTCCGACCAGCATTGACTATGCCCATGGGAGCAGACATGGCCTCGTCCTCGGACATCACGCCGCCCGCCGACAACACCCCCGAGAACACCGAAAGCGGTTCCGTCGGCGCACTGTCCGACATATCCGATGCGTTCGAGACTCCCGGAGGCACGGAGAGACGCGGCCGGGTCCGGCTGCGCCGCACCGCGGTCATGGCCGTGCCGGCCACCCTGGTCGCCGCGGGCCTGGCGATCCTCACCGCACAGGGGGCGCTGGGGGTGCAGTTCGCGATCTCCGGGATGCCGTTCACGGTCACCGCGACCGAGTTGAACGGCACCGGCTTCGAACAGTTCGGCGGCCTGGACAACATGGCCGACGACAGCCCCAACGCAGGTGACACCGGCGGCCAGGTGCTCGTGGTGACCTCGGCGATCAAGAACGCGACACTGACCAAGCTGTGCCAGAGCGTCGACCTCGGCGGCACCAACCTGCTCATCACCGCGGGCGGCGGCGCGGACAAGGTGGTCGCGAGCGACCTGACGACCGACTCGACCGTGCTGACGGGCGACGCCGCGTTCAACAACATCGTAATCGGCAACGACGCGAGCACGCTCACCAAGGCCGGGGTGCAGGGTCCGAAGGGCGTGTTCAGCCAGCAGGCGGACACGGTCCACATCGCGAACCTCAGGCAGACCAACTACGCCACGACGGCAGGCGTGTTCAAGCTGCCGGGTCTGAAGCTCCGCTTCAGCGATTCGGGTTGCTGAGCCGATGTCGGACGACGCCGTACGACCGGAGACGCCGGGCACGCCACGCCCGGGCCTGAGGCCCGCATTCCGCCGTTGGCGGGCCCACCGTCCGTTCTGGGGCGGGCTGCTGCTCACACTGGGCGGGGCGGAGATCCTGCTCACCGAGAAGGCGTCGCTGAAGGTCGTCCTGAACATCGGCATGCAGGGCCTGGCCGGCTATCTGCTGCCCACACTGATGGTGCTGTGCGGGCTGCTGACCCTCTTCAACCCGGCCCAGCGCCTCTTCTACTCCCTCACCGGCATCCTGCTCTCCCTGGGCAGCTGGCTCACCTCGAACCTGGGCGGCTTCTTCCTCGGCCTCCTCCTCGGGGCCATCGGCAGCTGCCTCACGTTCGGCTGGCTCCCGGACCAGGAGCCGCGGCGCGGTCGCCGACAGCGACGGAGGCAGGAGCGGACCAAGGCCACTCAGGTGCCGGCCGTGGCCGTCCCGGAGCCGTCCCCGTCGCCTGCGGCCCGGGTCGACTGAAGGAAGGGCCGTCGGGCCGACGGGGGGCCGCCGGCCCGACGGGGCGAGCCGCCGAGCCGACGGGCCGGGCCGGCGGGGCCGACGGCGCGGGCCGCGCCGCGGGCAGCGCGCCGCCGACCCGCTCCGCGAGCCCGGTGACATCGCTCTCGCCCTGGGCCAGCGCCCACACGATGTGCAGCCGGGCCTGCCAGGAGCGCCGGGCCTGGTCGAGCGCCTCGGGTGGTACGACGGGCGTGGCCGCGGCGTCGGCGAGCCTGACCACCACAGCGATGTCGAGACCGCGGCCGTCCAGCACGACGCGGGTGTCCCCGGCGTCCGGGGGCACCCGCGTCGTGCCGTTCGCGGTCGTGTCCAAGTGCGGTGCGTCAGTCGAGGCCGGCGGACTTCAGCCAGGCCTTGGCGACGTCCAGCGGGTCCTTGTTCTGCGACTGCACCTGGGTGTCCAGGTCCAGCAGGGTGGCCGTGTCCAGCTTGGCGGAGACCGCGTTGAGCGCGTCGACGCCCTTCTGGGACAGGCCGGACTTGTAGACGAGCGGCTGCACGTTCTCGAACCCGAAGAGGTTCTTCGGGTCCTGCAGGACGACGAACTTCTCCTTGGTGATGGTCGGGTCCGTGGTGAAGATGTCCGCGGCCTGCACGGTGTTCTTCTTCAGCGCCGCCTGGGTCAGCGGACCGCCGGCGTCCAGCGCCTTGAAGGACTTGAACTCGAGCCCGTACACCGCCTTCAGGCCCACCAGGCCCTGCTGCCGGGTCTGGAACTCCGGCGAGGCGCCGATGACCAGGTCCTTGGCGATGTCCTTCAGGTCCGCGATGGAGGACTTCTCGGTGAGGTTGTACTTCTTGGCGGTGTCCGCGTTGAGGGTGACGGAGTCCTTGTCCTGCGCGGGCGCCGGCTGAAGCAGCGTGAGCTTGGAGTCGAGCTTGGCGTTGATGGCGGCCGTCGTGGCGGCGACCGTCTTCGGGGTGGCGTTCTTGTCGAGGTAGGCCAGCAGCGCGCCGTTGTACTCGGGCAGGACGGTGATGGAGCCGTTCTTGAGCAGACCGTAGGTGGTCTCGCGGCTGCCGATGTTGGGCTTGTAGGTGACCTTGATGCCCTTGGCCTTGAGGGCCTCGCCGTAGATGTCGGCGATCAGGATGCTCTCGGCGAAGTTGTTGGAGCCGACGACGACGCTGTTGCCGCTGACCTTCTCGCCCGAGAGCGGATTGTCGGACTTGTTGTCGGAGGACGACGAACACCCGGCGACGAGCGCCGCGGTGGCGGCGAGTGCGACGGCGGCCGCGCCGGTGTGTCTCGTGCTTGACCTGGTGCTCTTCGCGTAAGAAGTCACAATTCCCGTTCCGGGCTAAGGTTGGTGAGGAGCAGGGCGATGGCAGGAGCGCGCAGGGTGCGGGCACCGCACTTTGCTGATCCAATCCAGCCGGTTCTCGGTCAGTCAAGAGCAGTCGGGTCACCGATTGGCTTCGAAGCGTGTCCAGTTGTAGAGGCGAAGCGGTTGCTTTGTAACGGGTTCTTGCCACGGGACGAGGCGAGCGGCGCTTCGAAGAGGCGGTAGATTCATGGCGTCAGCCACAGTGGTGTGCGGGGGCCGCTTCGGTGTCGTTACGCATCATCTCGGGTGGAGACACTCCTACGTAGGAGGCCCGGTGTCCACGAACGAGGTGGACGCACCCGCCCGCCCGGCCCCGCCGCCACCCAGCGGTGGCTTACGGGGCTTCGCCGACCGGTGGCCCTTCCGGCGCAAACTCAATGTCCTGGTCGGCGTACCGCTCGCCGTGGTCGCCGTGCTGCTCACCTACCTCATCGCCGACCGGGTCGGCCAGGCCCGGCAGGTGGCGTCCGCGGCGCGGCTCGTGCGCGACAGCGCCCAGGTCGCCGCCCTCGTCGACCGGGTGGAGGCCGAGCACCAGCAGGCCATCCTGCTCTCCGTGCGCTACGAGGCCATGGGCGGCGGCGGCAGCAGGCCCTCGCTCGCCGCCTACCGCAAGGCGCAGTCCGCGGTGGACGCCCAGGTCGACAGGGTGCGCCGGACGTTCGGCCACCGGCTGCCGGACACCGAGGCGCAGGCCCTGAAGGAGATCGAGGGCCTGACCAGCCTGCGCGAGACCGTCGAGCAGAGCCATCTGCCCGCCGACAACATCGACCCGGCGTCCCGGTGGTCGTCTTCGACGCCGGCGAGCGCGGCTCGGTGCGGGACGCGCTGCTGGTCGTAGTGGAGTTGGCCCTGGCCCGTACCGAGGGCTGACGCGACGAACGAGCGGGCCCGGGGCGATGGAGGAACCGCCCCGGGCCCGCGGCCCTGTACTGCGCCGGGCGCTAGGCGCTCCGGCGCACCCCCGGCGACACCGCGAGCCGTGCGATCGCCCAGAACACCGTGAGCGTCGCCAGAGCCAGCACGGCGACCAGCGTGGCGCCGCCCACGACCTTCTCGTAGTTGCGCTGGTAGAGACCGTCGACGATGTAGCGGCCGAGGCCGCCGAGGCTGACGTACGCGGCGATAGTGGCCGTGGAGACGATCTGGATGGCCGCCGAGCGCAGGCCGCTGAGGATCAGCGGGAGCGCGACGGGCAGTTCGACCTGGAACAGGATTCGCGGCTCCGGCATGCCCATGCCCCGGGCGGCGTCCACCGGCGAGGGGTCGACGGAGCGCACCGCCTCGTACGTCGTCACCAGGATCGGCGGGACGGCGAGGACGACCAGCGGGATCATCACGGGCACCATGCCGAACCCGAGCAGGATGAACATCAGCACCAGCAGGCCGAAGCTGGGCAGAGCCCGCCCGGCGGTGGCGATCAGGGCGAGGGTGTTGCCGCCGCGCCCGGTGTGGCCGGTGATCAGACCGATCGGCAGTCCGATGGCGGCGGCGATGCCGAGCGCCATCAGCGAGTACTGGATGTGCTCCCCCACCCGCGTGGGGATGCCGTCGTAGCCGTGCCATTGGGCGCCGTCGCTGAAGAAGGCGTTGACGAAGTGGAGTACGTTCACCGGACGGCGTCCTCCAGGGCGGCCACGGCCACATCGGGCCGGGCCTCGGCGGCCTTCGGTTTCGCGCGGCGCGTGCCGCGCGGCATCCAGGGGGTGAGCAGGAGGCGTACGAGGACGAGCACGGCGTCGGCGAGGATGGCGAGGACGGCCGTGGTGACCACGGAATTCACCGCGAGCTCGGGCCGGTGGTAGATGTTCGCGTCGTTGAGCAGGTTCCCCAGCGCGCCCTGGTTGCCGATCAGCATGCCGACGCTGACGAGGCTGATGCTCGACACCACGGCCACCCGCAGTCCCGCGATGATCGCGGGCACCGCGATCGGCAACTGCACCTGGAGATACCGCCGTACGGGCCCGAAGCCCATGGCGGTGGCCGCGGCGAGCGTCTCCTGCGGCACCGAGCGGACGCCGTCGACGATCGCCGGGACGAGCACGACCAGGCTGTAGACGGCGAGCGGGATCATCACGGTGAGCTCGGTCTGGCCGGTGTAGTCGATGAGGACGACGAAGAAGGCCAGCGACGGGATGGCGTACAGGACGGTCGTCACGCCCAGCACGGGCGGGTACAGCCAGCGGAACCGCACGCACAGCTGCGCGATCGGCAGGGCGGCGACCAGTCCCGCGAGGACGGGCAGCAGGGCCTCGCGCAGGTGCAGGCCGATCAGGCCGAGCCAGCTGTGCTGGAGGTCGCTCGGGATGTCGAAGAAGCGGTTCATCCGGCGACCTTGGCGTCGGTGCGGCCGTCGGCGTGGGCCCTGCGGATCGCCTCGCCGATGGTCTGCTGCGAGACGACGCCCACCACCCGGCCGGTGCCGTCCACGCCGACCGCCCAGCCGGTCGGCGAGAGCACGGCGCCGTCGAGCGCGGCCCGCAGCGACTCCCTGCCGTACTCGAAGGGCCGCCCGTACGGCAGCAGTCGGGCGGGGTCCACCTCCCCGGCGGTCAGGTCGCCCGGCTCGCTCCAGCCGAGGGGCTTGCCCTCCAGGTCGGTGACGAGGAGGTACGGCACGTCCGCGGTGCCGCGGACGGCGATCTGCTCGGCGGTGGAGTCGACGGCGACGATCGGAGCCGTCTTCAACTCCAGCTCCCCGGAGGCGAAGAAGGACAGCCGGCGGATGCCGCGGTCGGTGCCGAGGAAGTCCTCGACGAAGGCGTCCGCGGGATCGGACAGCAGTTCGGCGGGCGGCGCGAACTGGGCGAGGCGGCCGCCGGTGCGCAGCACCGCGACCATGGTGCCGAGCTTGATGGCCTCGTCGATGTCGTGGGTGACGAAGACGATGGTCTTGCCCAACTCCTCCTGGATCCACAGCAGTTCTTCCTGCAGGCCCTTGCGCACCACCGGGTCGACGGCTGAGAAGGGCTCGTCCATCAGCAGCACCGGCGGATCCGCGGCGAGCGCGCGCGCCACGCCGACGCGCTGCTGCTGGCCCCCGGACAGCTGGTACGGGTATCGCTTGGCGAGCGAGGCGTCGAGCCCGACCCGCTCCATCAGCTCCGCCGCCCGTGCCCTGGCCTTGGCCTTGCTCCAGCCGAGCAGACGGGGCACGGTCGCGATGTTGTCGACGATGGTGCGGTGCTGGAAGAGCCCGGCGTTCTGGATGACGTAACCCATCGACCGGCGCAGGGTGTTGACGGGCTGTTTCTGGATGTCGACGTCGTCGAGGAGGATCGTGCCCTCGCTCGGCTCGACCATCCGGTTGATCATGCGCAGGGTCGTGGTCTTGCCGCAGCCCGACGGTCCGACGAGGACGGTGATCGAGCGGTCCGGGATCTCCAGCGAGAGCCGGTCGACCGCCACCGTGCCGTCCGGGTACCGCTTGGTGACTGAATCCATCCGTATCAAAACGCCGAACGCCCTTCGGGTCTGGCAGAAGCTGCCCGCTCTCGGCCACGGTCGCGCGGACCATTGCGGGGAGAGTCTAGACGCCTTGTGTTGCAGAACTTTGGCGGGCGACCCGCTGGGCACCGGACGTGACCGCACTGTGCCCGTCCTGGCGGGGCGGTGGGGCCGCGCAGATCATCATGGAGTCGGGGCAGCCCGTCATCTCCACGGGCGGCTGGTCGGCAGCATCTCCACGGGCGGCTGGTCGGCAGCGACAGCGCAGCGGCGGGCTGTACGACCTGGGACCCTCCGACGTCGGCTGAAACACACGCGAACGGGGCGGGCCACAAGGGCCCGCCCCGTTCGGGTGTGCGGCCGCGGGCTCAGGTGTGCCCGGGGCCGCCGCCGCCGAAGGATCCGCTTCCGCCCGGATACCAGCGGAGGCGGTGCTGGTCGTTGCTGCGCTTGGTTCCGGTGGCGTGGAGCTCATAGGGCATGAGCCGTTCCCCGTCGTCGGGGTGCACCTCATCGGGCTCCCGCATCTCCCTGATCTCGTGGATGGCCCCGGTGACCGGCAGATGCGGCTGCTCGGCGGCGGTGGGACGATCCGACTCGCGGCGCATCACGCCGATGCCCATCCGGACGGCCCAGACCAAGGCGCCGGCGATGACGAGTCCGCCGAGGAAGGCGCCGAAGGTGGCCCACAGGCGTGGCTCTGCGGCCAGTACGACGTAGGAGGCTGTGTCCATGTTATTTCCACCCGCCTCTACCGAGGAAAGCGTGGAGTGTCGGTGACGCCGGAAACGTCACCTGCATCACATAGTGTCGCACCGTCCCGGTCCGGCGCCAAACGCTGCGCCGGCCGGCCCGGGCAGCCGCCCGGCACCTGTCCGGCGACCCCGGCGGAGCAGGCCTGGGCGGGCGGCCGTCACATGCGCGTGCAGGTATGCACGGTCATGCTGCCGCTCGCGTCGAAGTGCCGGATGCGCAGCGCCGCCCTTGCTGGTGTAGTTCGCGTCGAGCCGCTGGCCGTCGCTCGTGTCCGCCTGGCCGGGCGGCTGCCAGGGCAGGAACAACGACACGGAGTCGCCGACCGACGCCGGCACGTTCTCGGCGGCCGCGTCGGTCAGCTCCTCGGGGCTACTCTTCGACTCGGGCACCCGCAGCGCCAGCCGCCCGCCCTGCGTGGCCCAGGTGCCGCCCCAGGTGTTCCCGCCACCACCCCAGTCCAGGGTCCAGACGCCGTCGGCGACGGTCACGGCGTACGTGCCTGTCTCCCCGTTCGTCGTCTCGGACTCGACCTTCCACTTGCCGCGCACGAACGCCGCGAACGCCCTGCCCGTCACCCCGGCCGACGCCGACGGGCTCCTGCTCGCCTGCCCGCCGACGACCTCACCGCCACCGGTGCCGTCGCCGCACGCAACGGGCCAGGCGCAGACGGCCGGTCTCGGTCAGCGGTGCATTACGGTGAGGCATGAGGGCCTTTCTGGTCGCTGGGGTAGATGTCGCAATCCGCACCAGGCCAGAAGGCCCTCACCCATTTCAAGATCACACGTCAGTGATCGCTGTCACCAACCTCCGTGGACAGAACATCTAGTCCTCGGCCGGCGCCAGTCGCAGCGCGATGCTGTTGATGCAGTACCGCTGGTCGGTCGGGGTGGGGTACCCCTCCCCCTCAAACACATGACCGAGGTGCGAGCCGCAGCGGGCGCACCGCACCTCGATGCGCACCATCCCGTGGGAGCGGTCCTCCAGCAGTTCCACCGCGTCGGAGTCCTTGGGGTCGTAGAAGGACGGCCAGCCGCAGTGGGACTCGAACTTCGTGTCCGAGGTGAACAGTTCGGCGCCGCAGGCACGGCAGGAGTAGACGCCCTTGGTCTTGGTGTCCGTGTACTCACCGGTGAAGGCGGGCTCCGTGGCGGCCCGGCGCAGCACGGCGTACTCGGCCGGAGTCAGCTCCGCGCGCCACTGCTCGTCCGGCTTCTCGACGTCGTACGACATGAGCCCTCAGCCCCTCACTTCGACAAACGGTCCAGGATGCGCGGACCGAGGTCCGTGACGTCGCCCGCGCCCATGGTGAGAACGAGATCCCCTGCCGTCGCCATTCCCGCGATCGCCTCCGGCACCTCCGCCTTGTCGTGGACCGCCGTCACGTCCGCGCCCGCCACCCGGGCCGCCTCGATGATCAGCTCGCTGGTGACACCGGGGATCGGGTCCTCGCGGGCCGGGTAGATGTCGAGGACGACCGAGGCGTCCGCGAGGGACAGCGCCTCGCCCATCTCCTTGCCCAGCTCCTGGGTGCGGGAGAACAGGTGCGGCTGGAAGACGACCAGGATCCGGGCGTCGCCCGCGGCCGCGCGCATCGCCTCCAGATCGGCGGCCATCTCCGTCGGGTGGTGGGCGTAGGAGTCGATCACCTGGACGCCGACCGCCTCGCCCTTGAGCTGCAGACGGCGCTTGACGCCCGTGTAGGCGGCCAGCGCAGGGGCCAGCTCGGCGGCCGGGACGCCCAGGGCCACGCCCGCTGCCAGCGCGGCGACGGCGTTGTGGGCGTAGTGGCGGCCGGGGACGGAGACCGTGAAGGTGAGCTCCTCACCGTCCAGCAGAACGGTGACCTCGCTCTTCAGGCCCTGCGGCACGACCGACAGGACCCGCACGTCGGCGTCCTGCGCCTCTCCGTACGTCACCGTCTTCACCGACCCGGCCAGGCGACGCGTCAGCTCCCGCGCGCCCTCGTGGTCCGCCGCGATCACCAACGTGCCGCCGGGCACGATCTTGCCGGCGAAGGTCTCGAAGGACTCATAGATCTCGTCCATCGAGGCGTAGTTGGCGTGGTGGTCGAGCTCGACGTTGAGGACGATGGCGACCTCGGGCGCGTACTTGTGGAAGCTGCGGTCCGACTCGTCCGCCTCGGCGACGAAGATGTCGCCCTCGCCGTGCAGCGCGTTGGAGCCGGGGGCGTCCAGGTCGCCGCCGATGGCGTACGACGGGTTCAGGCCGAGCTCCGTGAGCGAGACCGCCAGCATGGAGGTGGTGGTGGTCTTGCCGTGGGTGCCGGCGACCGCGATCGGGCGCAGGCCCTCCATCAGGGCGGCCAGCGCGTCGGAGCGATGCACCACCGGGATGCCCAGCTCGGCCGCGCGGGCCAGCTCCGGGTTGTCCTTGCGGATCGCCGAGGAGACGACCACGCAGCTCGCGTCGTCGGCGAGGTGCTCGGCCGCGTGCCCGATGTGCACGGTCACGCCCAGCGCCCGCAGGGCCTCCGCGGTCGCGGACTCCTTCGCGTCACTGCCCGCCACCTTGGCCCCGCGCTGCGCGAGGATCTTCGCGATGCCCGACATCCCGGCGCCGCCGATGCCGATGAAGTGCGGTCGGTCCATGGCGGTAGGAAGGCCGGGTGCCATGCGTGTCTCTCCCCAGGTGGTACGACGGGCGGTACGACGGTGAGCGCACCCCTGCGCGGGGGCGCCGCCCAAGCCTATGCCTTGCTGTGGGAGAAGAGCTTCAGCACCGGCACCCCGACCTTGTGCCGGGCCCGCGAGGCCCAGTCGCGGTGGAAGAACTCCTCCACGTAGTGCGGGTCGGTCAGGACGATCACCTCGTCGGCGTCGACCTCGCCGACCAGGGTCTTCAAGGCGTCCAGCGGATGGTCCTCGACGAGTCGCCCCTCGGCCTCGCTGCCCGCCGCGTGCAGGGCCCTGAGGGATACGTCCAGGGCCTGCGCCCCGGCGCCCTTCGCGGCCTCGCCCTCGGGGGTCTCGCGCTCGCGTGCCGCCTCGTCGAGTTCGCCGAGCGCGATGTCGTCGATGGCCCGCAGCAGGCGGTCCGCCTGGTCGCCGCGCGGCTGGAGCAGCACGTGGAAGAACACCGGCTCGTCCCCGTGCAAGGTGGTGACGAAGTCCACGTCGGCGGACGTCAGGGCTTTCTCGATCATCAATACGCTTGTGAACACCAGGCGCCCCTTCTCCTTGCGAGAGCCCGTGGGCCCTCTCTCCTCCGTGGGCCGTACCAGCCCCTGCGGAAACCATCCTGCCCCGTGATCGCACGGGTACTGCCGGATTCAGTGTGCCCGGGGCGGATAAGCGGAACGATTGATTCCGATCATGTCGGGACCAGTGGCCGCCGACGTCGGGACCCGTGGCCACCGGCAACGGGACCAGTGACCACCGGCGTCGGATCCGCGGCTGACGGCATGGGGACCCGCGGCCACCGATGTCGGGCCCCGCGGCCACCGGCGTCGGGACCAGTGACCACCGGCGTCGGATCCGCGGCTGACCGCATGGGGACCCGCGGCCACCGATGTCGGGCCCCGCGGCCACCGGCGTCGGCACCAGTGACCACCGGCGTCGGCACCCGCGGCCACCGGCGTCGGGCACCCGCGGCCACAGGCATCGGGGCCAGTGACCACCGGCGTCGGCACCCGCGGCCACCGGCGTCGGGCACCCGCGGCCACCGGCATCGGGCACCCGCGGCCACCGGCATCGGGGCCAGTGACCCGTCGGATCCGCGGCCGCTGACCGCCGATGCCGCCATCCGGCGGTCACGGCCGCCGGTACCGGCTGAAGAGGAAGCCCTCCTCCTCCAGCAGGGACGTCAGGGCGAAGCGCTGCGGAACCGTCACCGACGGTCCACCGGCGATGCGCTGCGCGTCGCCCGCGGTGAGCATCGGGGAGACGGTCAGGCACAGCTCGTCGAGCACCCCGGCCGCCACCATCTGGCCGAGCAGCCGCGGGCCGCCCTCGGTCAGCAGCCGGGTGTGGCCGAGCTCGGCCAGGGCCTGTACGGCGCGGGCGGGGTCCACACCGACGCCGTCGCCGGCGATCACCACCCGGGCGCCCGCCTTCTCCGCGGTCGCGATCCGGTCCGGGGCCGCCGCGGCGCCCGTCAGGATCAGCGTGGGCACCAGGGGCGAGGTGAAGAGCGGGAGCGAGAAGTCGAGCTCCAGGCTCGCGGTGACGACCGCGATCGCCGGGGCCGGTCCCTGCCCGGCCGCCGCCCGCATCGCCGCGAACTCCTCCCGCGCGCGGGCCGGGCGGTACCCCTCATGACGTACCGTTTCCGCGCCGACGACCACGACGTCCGCCAGCGCCCGTAGCGTGCCGAAGATCCGCATGTCGGCGGCGCTGGAGATGGGCTGCGAACGGCCCTCGTGCTGCGCGGCTCCGTCGAGCGTGGCCACCATGTTGGCCCGCAGCCAGGGCTCGCGGCCGCCGGGCCCGCGCTCCGGGTAGGCGTAGGCGGCGGCCAGCTCGGCAAGACTCCACTCCCGGTCCGCCAGGTCGGCGCCGGGCGCACTCACCTCAGTGGTTCCGTGCGTCCCACCGGGGGGCGGAGCTGCTGTCTGGTCGGCCACAGGGAACAGGCGTCGCATGCCGTGAGTGTTCCACGCCGCCGCAGGGCCCACCCGGCTGGTCCGGCCGGGATCGCGGGCGCTGGCACGCCCTCGCCCGAGCTCTTCGAGCAGGGGAACCTCCGGCGGAGTTGCCGTCGGTCGCCGACTCCCCCAGGCCGAGCCGAGCAAGGGGACCCGACCGCGTCGACCTCCGCGGCAGCGGCTGACGTGACGGCTCCCTCCGCTCCATCCGCTTCCTCCGCTCCATCCGCTTCCTCCGCTCCCTCCGCTTCCTCCGCCTCGCGGCCGCACGCGCACCGGACCCCACCGACTCTCACTGCACGGGAACCGCACACACACCTGACCCCACCAACCCTCACTGCACGGGAACCGCACACACACCGGACCCCACCAACCCTCACTGCACGGGAACCGCACACACACCTGACCCCACCAACCCTCACTGCACGGGAACCGCACACCCCCCGGTCCGGCCGGACCCGCCGGGCAGGCCCTAGCATGGGGAAGCGTGTCGTCCTCCACAGCCGCCTCCGGGCTCCGCTCCATAGCCGACGCGGCACCGCTGTCCCTGTGCGCGCGTGAGCCGCACGTCCCCGCGGACCGGCTGGTCGCCGAGATGGTGCCGCCGCCGCGCTTCGACTCGGTGCGGTTCGCCACGTACATCCCGGACCCGCAGCAGCCCAGCCAGACCGAGGCCGTGCGGGTGCTCGAGGACTTCGCCGCCGGGCTCGGCGGGGCGCACGCCACCGGCTCCGGCAAGCGCGGCTTCTTCGGCTTCGGCAAGAGCAGGAGCAAGGCCGCGAAGACACCGGCCGGCCCCCGTGGGGTCTACCTCGACGGCGGCTACGGCGTCGGCAAGACCCATCTGCTGGCCTCCCTGTGGCACGCCACGCCGGCCGAGCCCGCCCTCAAGGCGTTCGGCACGTTCGTGGAGCTGACCAACCTGGTCGGCGCCCTCGGCTTCCAGAAGACGGTGGAGACCCTCTCGGGCCACCGCCTGCTGTGCATCGACGAGTTCGAGCTGGACGACCCCGGCGACACCGTGCTGGTCTCCACCCTGCTCGGCAAGCTCGTCGACGCGGGCGTCGCGCTCGCCGCCACCTCCAACACCCTGCCGGGCAAGCTCGGCGAGGGCCGGTTCGCGGCCGCCGACTTCCTGCGCGAGATCCAGGGCCTGGCCGCCCACTTCCGCACCCTGCGCATCGACGGCGAGGACTACCGCCACCGCGGCCTGCCCGAGGCGCCGGCGCCGTACTCCGACGAGCAGGTGACGAAGGCGGCGTACGCCACCGAGGGCGCCTCGCTCGACGACTTCCCGCACCTGCTGGAGCACCTGGCCAAGGTCCACCCGAGCCGCTACGGCGCCCTGACCGACGGGATCAGGGCGGTGTGCCTGACCGACGTCCGGCCGGTGCCGGACCAGTCGACGGCGCTCCGCCTCGTCGTTCTCGCGGACCGGCTCTACGACCGTGAAGTGCCGGTGCTGGCCTCCGGGTTGCCCTTCGACCAGCTGTTCAGCGAGGAGATGCTGAACGGCGGTTACCGCAAGAAGTACTTCCGCGCGATATCCCGGCTCACCGCGCTCGCCCGGGACGCCAAGGCGCTCGTCGAGACCCGCTGACCGCCTCCTGCCCGAGCGGCACGTCCTGACCGAGAACCGGTTCGCGCCAACCCACCCTCACTTTTGAGGCTCTCTGCGACTCGAAGCGCCGGGTTAACCGTGCAAACGACTTTGCACGGCTACCGTGTCTCTTGACCAGTCGTTGACCAATCATTGG
Source organism: Streptomyces sp. NPDC005202 (assembly GCF_040608235.1). Taxonomy (NCBI): domain Bacteria; kingdom Bacillati; phylum Actinomycetota; class Actinomycetes; order Kitasatosporales; family Streptomycetaceae; genus Streptomyces; species Streptomyces sp. NPDC005202. The sequence goes on from NZ_JBEXHW010000002.1 coordinate 499,209, forward strand.
TCTGCGCTAGAGATGCGAATCGCGGGGAGGAGGCACATGTTCCGAGGCAAGGCGGCCCGGACCGCGATCGCGTTCCTCGCCGCCGTCCTGCTCGCCCTCCCGCTCTTCGCTCCGTCCCCGTCCTTCGCATCCGTCCTTCGCATCCGCGCACACGGTCCGTCAAGCCGAGGCCAAGGCCCGGACCGGAACCAAGCCCACCGGTACAGCCCTCCGCCACGAAACGGCCACGTTCCGCGACTGCGGGTCGGCCGGGAACCCGACCGGTCCCCTGCGCACCCGCGACCGTCACCGCGCCGCCGACTCCGCCCCCGAGGCGCCCGAGCGCTCCCCACTGAAGGAGGATCCCGCGGCCGCCCACGAGGCGGTCGCGCCCGGCGCCGCGCACTCCCGCACGTCGAGATCCTCGGCCGACCGCACCCCGGCCGCGCTCCAGGTCTTCCGCTGCTGAACGCAGAGCGGTTCTGCCCAGCAGCAGAGCAGTTCCCCCCACGTCTGCCGTGCAAGCCCGACGCGCCCCCACGGCGCGCCAGGAGGAGTCACCACACATGCAGCCCCTCATCGACAACGCCCGTACGTTCGGACAACGCCCTGAGGAGTTCGCCAAGCTCGCCGAAGGCCAGTCCCCGCAGGTGCTGTTCATCACCTGTTCCGACTCCCGGGTCGTTCCGGCCCTGATCACGGGCGCCCGCCCCGGCGAGCTCTTCGAGCTGCGCACCGCGGGCAACATCGTGCCCCCGTACGCCTCCGAGCACCCCACCAGCGAGGCGGCCACCATCGAGTACGCCGTGGAGGTGCTCGGCGTCCGGGACGTCATCGTCTGCGGCCACTCGCACTGCGGCGCCGTCGGCGCCCTCGTCCGGGGCGACGACCTCGAGGCCGTACCCGCCGTGCGGGACTGGCTGGCGCACGCGGCGCCGCGGCCCAAGGGGGCCGTCGAGGACCCGGCCGTCGCCGAGGGCGTGCAGGGCCACGTCCTGACACAGCTGCTGCGGCTGCGCTCGTACCCGTGCATCGCCGAGAAGCTGGAGAGCGGCCGGCTGAACCTGCACGCCTGGTACTACGAGGTGCACACCGGCGCCGTCCTGGCGCACCGCCCGCAGACCGACTCCTTCACGGCCCTGTGAGCGGCACCGTGACGACCAGGTTCCCTTTTCTGAAGGGGGACGTCGCCGCCTCCCTCGTCGTCTTCCTGGTCGCGCTTCCGCTGTGCGTCGGTGTGTCCGTCGCCTCCGGAGTCCCGGCCGAACTCGGCCTGGTCACCGGCATCGTGGGCGGCATCGTCAGCGGGCTGCTGCCCGGCAGCAGCCTCCAGGTGTCCGGTCCGGCCGCGGGTCTGACCGTGCTGGTCCTCGAGGCCGTCCGGGCGTTCGGGCTGCCCGCGCTCGGGGTGATCGTGACGGCCGCCGGGCTGCTCCAACTCGCGATGGGTACCGTGAAGCTGGGCCGCTGGTTCCGGGCCATCTCGGTCTCGGTGGTCGAGGGCATGCTGGCCGGCATCGGGCTCGTGATCATCGCCGGGCAGCTGTACGCGGCGGCGGGGCTGAAGGCCCCGGCCTCCGGACTCGGCAGGATCGCGGGGCTGCCGGAAGCGCTCGTCGACGCCCTCGGCAGCACCGAGGCCCTCGCCTCGCTCGCGGTCGGCGCGGGCACCGTGGCCGTGATCGTGCTGTGGAAGCGGATGCCGAAGCGGGCACAGGCGGTACCGGGAGCGCTGGCCGCGGTGCTCCTGGCCGCACTCGCCTCGCTCGCTCTCGGCCTGCCGGTCGCCGCGGTCGAGGTGAAGGGCCTGCTGGGGGCGATCCAGCCGCCCGGGGCGGACGCCTTCGGCGCGCTGGCGAACCCGGCGATCCTCGGTACCATCCTCGCCTTCGCGCTCATCGCCTCGGCCGAGAGCCTGTTCAGCGCGGCGGCCGTGGACCGGCTGCACGACGGGCCGCGCACCCGGTACGACCAGGAGCTGATGGCCCAGGGCGCGGGCAACGCCGTGTGCGGGCTGCTCGGCGCGCTGCCGATGACCGCCGTGATCGTGCGCAGCTCCGCCAACGTCCAGGCAGGCGCCCGCACCAAGGCCTCGCGGGTCCTGCACGGCGTGTGGCTGCTGCTGTTCGCGGCGCTGCTGCCGTCCGCCCTGGCGCTGACACCGCTGCCCGCCCTCGCCGGCATCCTCGTGCACGCCGGCTGGAAGCTGATCCCGTTCCGGCAGATCGTGTCGCTGTGGCGGGCGCACCGGGGCGAGGCGCTGATCCTGGTGGTCACGGCCGTGTCCATCGTCGCGGTGAACATGTTCGAGGGCGTGCTGATCGGCCTGGCCCTGGCGGTGGCCAAGACCGCCTGGGAGGCCTCGCACATGCAGCTGGAGGTCGTCGACAAGGGCGCCGGTCCCGTCCAGGCCCACCTGTCCGGCAACGCGACCTTCCTGCGGCTGCCGAAGATCCTCGACTGCCTGGAGGCGCTGCCCCGGGACCGGCCCGTCGAGCTGAACCTGTCCGGGCTGCACCATGTGGACCACGCCTGCCGTACGGCGCTGGAGAGCTGGGCCGAGCGGCACAGCGCGGCCGGGACGGAGCCGGTGAAGGTCAGGACACCGTAGCCGCACAACGATGCCCGGTCCGAGGCTCGCCCCGGCCTCGGACCGGGCATATCGTTGAAGCAGGCGCAAACGTGCGCACACGGACGGCTGGCAGGGGGTCGTCGTCATGGTTCAGGAGCTGGTGACCGCTGCGGTCGCCTTCGGCAGCGTCGGAGTCGTGTATATCGCGGCGGCGGCGCGGGTCGTGAAGCAGTACGAACGCGGGGTGGTGTTCCGGCTCGGCCGGCTGGCCGGTGACGTGCGCCGGCCCGGCTTCACGATGATCATTCCGTTCGTGGACCGGCTGCGCAAGGTCAACATGCAGATCGTCACGATGCCGGTCCCCGCCCAGGAGGGCATCACCCGGGACAACGTGACCGTGCGCGTGGACGCAGTCGTGTACTTCAAGGTCGTCGATGCGGCGAACGCGATCGTCCAGGTCGAGGACTACCGGTTCGCCGTGTCCCAGATGGCCCAGACGTCCCTGCGCTCGATCATCGGCAAGAGCGACCTGGACGATCTGCTGTCCAACCGGGAGAAACTCAACCAGGGCCTGGAGCTGATGATCGACAGCCCGGCCATCGGGTGGGGCGTCCAGATCGACCGCGTCGAGATCAAGGACGTCTCCCTGCCGGACACGATGAAGCGGTCCATGGCCCGGCAGGCGGAAGCGGACCGGGAGCGGCGGGCCAGGATCATCAACGCGGACGCCGAGCTCCAGGCGTCGAAGAAGCTGGCCGAGGCGGCACAGCAGATGGCGGACACGCCGGCAGCGCTGCAACTACGGCTGCTGCAGACGGTGACGGCGGTCGCCGCCGAGAAGAACTCCACGCTCGTGCTGCCCTTCCCGGTCGAACTGCTGCGCTTCCTGGAAAGGGCCCACCCGACACCACCGGAACCGAGTGCACCGCGCCCCGTCGGGCCGGCCGCCGACACGGCCGCGTCCCCGCCAGCCGGTCTCTCCGCCCACACCGACGCCACCACCGCCGCCGCGGTCACGCCCGTCAGGGACGCCGCCGACGCGGCCTCCCCCGAACCCCTCGCCCCCACCGCCGACACCGGCACACACGACACCGTCACCCCCACCCCCACCACCGACACCGACACCGACACCAGCACGCACGAGCCCGTCACCCCCACCGCCAAGCAGCAGTGACGCGTACTGCGCGCGCGGTTCCTTGCGCCCGCCCCCGCGCTGCACAGGTGCACCGTCAGCGGCCCGTGGCACAGGTGGCGGCGCCGGGGCTCGTCTCGGGGTGCGGGGACGACTCCGGGGGCTCGGTCGGGCGCGCCGTACGCGTCACCGCCGCTCCCGCGGCGCACGATCGGGGGAGCGGACGGAAGGGGTGTCGCGTGGCCGGGAAGAGCTCGACGAAAGCCTCAGAGCACGAGGACGCGAAGACGGGCCCGGAACACCGGTCCCCGAAGGGCACGGACGACGTCCCCCTCCGCGACCTGCTCCGCCTCCCCGTCGGCGAGCGGATCGATCTCTCCGCGTACGACGCGGCGGCCACCCCCGGCGGCCCCCGGAACAAGGCCGCCGGCCGCAAGTCGAACGCGCGGATGGGCAAGCCTCTCGCCGAGCTCCAGGAGCGGCTGTGGGCGGCGAGCACGGCCGGCGACCGGCGCCGGATCCTGCTGGTCCTGCAGGGCATGGACACCAGCGGCAAGGGCGGCACGGTCAAGCACGTCATCGGCCTGTTCAACCCCTCCGGCTGCCGCATCAAGGCCTTCAAGGCACCCACCCCCAGCGAGCGTAGCCACTCCTTTCTCTGGCGCATCCGCAAGGCGCTCCCCCACCCCGGCGAGATCGGCATCTTCGACCGCTCCCACTACGAGGACGTCCTCATCGCCCGCGTCCGCGAACTCGTCCCGCGCGCCGAGATCGAGGACCGCTACGCGCAGATCAACGACTTCGAGCAGTCCCTCACCGACGACGGCGTGACCGTGATCAAGTGCTTCCTGCACATCTCCTACGACGGGCAGCGGCGCCGCCTCCTCAGACGCCTCGACAACCCGCACAAGCACTGGAAGTTCGACCCCGCCGACATCGACGAGCGGGCCCGGTGGCCCGCCTACCAGGAGGCGTACGAGATCGCCCTGCACCGCTGCTCGACCCTGTGCGCGCCGTGGTACCTCGTCCCGGCCGACCGCAAGTGGTACCGCAACTGGGCGATCAGCCGCCTCCTCCTCGAACACCTGGAGGCGCTCGACCCGCAGTACCCGACGGCGGACTTCGACGTGGAGGAGTGCCGCGAGCGCCTGCTGAAGGAGTCCTGATCCGCGCGTCAGTCGAGCTTGCTCGCGACGAGGAAGGCTATGCCCAGGAGCGCGGCCACGACGAGTGCCGGTATGGCCAGGAGCTTCGCCGTCCAGGTCAGGGCCTTGGTGGCCGTGGTCGACGCCGACGTGTGGCGGTCGGGCCGCGCGCTCAGGTCGTAGGAGGCGACGGCGCCGAGGATGAGCACCGCCACCGCTGTGAGCAGGGACGTCACGAGGGGGTGCAGTGCCCCGGCATCCTGCACGTAGGCGGCGATGTGCCCGTGACGATCCGTCCTCCGGACCTTCACCGCCTCCATTCCTGCCACAGCGGCCTTGACGACCATGACCACGGAAGTGACGGCGAGCGCCAGCGCCGCGGTGGCCAGCGCGGGCGCGCGCAGTGAGACGTGCCGCTTCCGGCTCTCGGTCGGGGGCGGGGGAGGTTTCGGCGGCGGTGGAGGCTTCGGGGGCGGGGGAGGTTTCGGGGGCTGCTCCACGGGCGGGGGCGGGTGGAGAGTTGTCTGCGTTGCGGATGCCGAGGTCTCGTCGCGGGCGTCGCTCGGCACCACCTGGACCTCGGTCTGGGCGTCGCTCGGCATCACCTGGACCTCGGCGTGGAGCATCACCTCGCCGGCGACCCCCTTCAGCAGGATGTCGCCGCTCAGGTGTCCCGGCCTGGAGGTGTCGACGTGGACCTCCAGACCGTCGGCGGTCTTCTCGACCTGGAGCCAGTCGCTCTGGGAGCGTGGCTCGCAGCAGCGTGCCAGGGGCGGGCCGAGGAGCCTTACGGACCGGTGTGGCGGAGGAGAGCCCTGAGGCACCCGGCCGAAGTCCAGACTGGCGGGGGACGGGGACGGGGAGAGGGTGGTCTCCCTCAGGGCCCGGTCCGCCGCATCCGCGACGGCCTGGATGTCGTTGCGCGCCACACCTTCCAGAGCCTGCCGAGCTCCTTCGGCGACCGAGGGCCTGTCGTGCTTCAGACGTCCGCGCAGCTCTCCCACGGCACCGAGGCGGGCGTACATGTCGCTGCTGTTCAGGACGGTTTGCAGGGCGGCCGGGACGGGCGTGGGGTCGATCGTGATGCGGCAGCGGCGCCGACTGCGGGCCAGATGCATGCCTCCCTGCATCTCGGCGGTGCAGCTGGGGGTCTGGTTCGGGTTCTGCTCCCGGACGTGGTCGTAGACGTAGTCGTACAGCTCGTTGAGGGAGACCCAGCCGTCGCCGTCGCGGTCCGCCTCACCGCTCTTGAGGCCCTCAACCACCGCATGGGTGAACACGGAGGGCCGGGGCCGGGGAGCGGAGCCCTGGGCGAGATCGTTGCCCTCGAAGGCGTACTCCATGGAATTGGACGCCGTGATGACGGCCCAGCCCCGCCCGCCGCCGAGCTTGGTCCCCGCGAAGGAGTCGAGGACGTTCACGTCCCCGGCCGCGCGCACTCCGGACGAGCCGCGGGAGAAGGCGCCGCCGTAGCAGCAGTCGAGGAACAGCACGGTCCTGCGCGCCCGGGTGCGGAACATGCAGCGGCGGACGAACTGGGCCGAGACCGCCGTGGCGCCCAGCAGCCGCGGCTCGGTGTTGCCGGCCGCGAAGAACAGTTCCCCGGATTCGCTCTTCAGGCCGTGGCAGGAGAAATGCAGCAGCAGTGTGTCCTCGGGTCGGCCTTCGGAGAAGAACTCTTCGATGTGTCTCTCTATGACGTGGGACGGCTCATTTTTCACCACGTCCACGGCGAAGTCGCCGATCTGGGGATCCTGCAGGACATCGGCGAGGGCGACGGCGTCGTGCGCCGGCGCCTTCAGTTTCCTGAGTCCCGGATCCTGATAGCTGTCGTTGGCGATGATCAACGCCCGCCGGGATTCGCCCATGGTCAGGCCTCGGCGGCGGAATGCCGGCGGAGGAACACGTCGAACGCCTCCGCCACCTGCTCCGGCGTCGCCTCCGAGATCTCCAGGACGTCGCCGTCCATCGTCAGGCTCAGCGTCGGGCGGCTGTCCCGGCACCGGCCCCACCAGTCACGGACCACGGCCATCACCTGGTTCAGCGCGGTGGCGGCGCCGCCCAGGCTCACCAGCAGCGCTCCGATCTGGGTGACGTCCGCCGCCCGTGCGCCGGGCGGGACCTCTTCGCCGGGAAGAGCCGTCACGTCGTCCACGTCGAGCCGGAGCAGTTCCTCGCGGAGATATCCGGTCAGCTTCTCCACGCGCTCGGCTTCGGCTCCCTCCTCGGAAAGGAGGATCTGCAGCTGGTTTTCCACCGGTCGGCCCCTTTTGTTTACTCGTCGGGGCAGTGCGGCGTCGGAACCTTCGGCGGCTCCACGTCACGCTTTTACAGTCTCGCCCGTTCCCGGCGCGATGGCAAATCAAATGCGCGGAAGAATGCCGTACGAATTCCACCCGACCCAAAAGAAGTTGAGGCGAAAAGTTTCTCGCAATTCCGGCGCGAAACTCGGGCGGCGCTCCGCGTCCACCCGTGTGCGCACGGTCAGGTCGGCCCGGATGGGGCACCCGAGGGCCATGAGCGCGCACCGACACGTCAGTGGTTCGTACTGGCTTCAGACGGCTCCGGGGCCGACCCGTCCCGCGCTGGAGGAGGATCTCGACGTCGACGTGGCCGTCATCGGCGCGGGCGTGGCCGGGCTGAGCAAGGGCGTACGAGCTGACGCGGGCCGGGCTCGGCGTGGCGGCGGCACTCCGCACGCCCTCTCCGCCCGCTGCACCCACCTCGCTTGTCTGGTCTCCTTCAACTTCAACGCGGCCGAACGGGCCTGGGAGTGCCCCTGCCACGGCTCCCGCTTCGACAGGGACGGCAAGGTGATCCAGGGTCCGGCGACCCGGCCGCTGGAGCAGCGGGACGTGTGACCGTCCGACCGGGCGGCCGCCGGGCGGGTGACCGCGCCGCCGCGCCGCCGTTCATATGACCGGCGACCGTCCTACGTTCGTCCGGTGATCCCACTTGTACGACGTATCACCGCGGTCTGCGCCCTGAGCGCCGCCCTCGCCGCCTGCGGCACCGCCCAGACACCCCGTGCCGGCCGGCCGGCTCCCGCGAAGTCCACCGCCGCACCCTCCCGGCCGCCCACCCTCGCCCCCAGCCCCGGCGGCCTCACCCCCGTCTTCACCAACGGCCCGCGGACGAAGGGCAGGACGGTCGCGCTCACCTTCGACGCCGACATGACCGCCGACCAGGGGCCGCGCGCGGCCTCGGGCGAGCACTTCGACAATCCGGCACTCATCGCCACGCTGCGCGCGCTGAAGGTGCCGGCCACCGTGTTCATGACGGGCCGGTGGGCCGAGGAGTATCCGGACCAGGCCCGCTCCATCGGCCGGGACCCCCTCTTCGAACTCGCCAACCACTCCTACAGCCACTACGCGTTCACCGGCGACTGCTACGGCCTTCCGACCGTCTCCGCGGACCGGATGCGCGCGGACGTGGAACGCGCGTACACCGCCTTCCGTACGGCGGGCGTGCCGCATGCGATGCCGTACTTCCGGTTCCCCGGCGGCTGCTACGACCAGCAGGCGCTGCGTGCGCTCAGCGGCCTCGGCGTCACCGCGGTGCAGTGGGACGTGGTGAGCGGCGACGCGTTCGCGACGGACGCGGATGCCGTGGCCCGGCAGGTGCTGGACGGGGTCAAGCCGGGGTCGGTCGTCGTCATGCACTGCACCCGCAGCGCGGCCCCGACCACCGAGCGCGCCGTACGCACCGTCGTGCCGGCACTGCGCAAGAAGGGCTTCCGCTTCGTGAAGGTGTCCGAGCTGATCGCGGCGACGACCGGCAGGTCCTGACGGGACTGACGGACCTGACGGACCTGCGGTCAGGACTGCTCCTGACCGCTCCTGACCGCTCCTGACCGCTCCTGTCCGCTCCTGAGACTCCTACGCTGCAGACATGAGCGACGACTACTGCACCATCGACGCGACCAGGCCGCCCAAGGCCGACGGCCCGCCGTACGCGGAGTGCGTGCTGTGCCGGGAGCCGACGGAGTACCCGGAATCGTACAAGGGGATCACCCTCTGCCCCGCCTGCGAGTGGCAGGAGGCGCAGCGTACGGCCTGCTCAGGCTGATCTCCGCGCGGTGAGCTCGCGGCGACCGCGGCCGCCGCGACGACGACGGCCCCCGCCAGCGGCAGCAACGGCAGCGGGACCCGGCCCGACTGCGAGCCGGTGACCAGGCCGCTGACGGCCGCCTGCGCCGGGGAGCCCGTCAGCACCACCGACAGCAGCGCCGCCAGGAGCATCGCGGGCACCGCCCGGCCCGGCGAGCACAGCACCGGCCGGTTCGTGACCGCGCCGACGGACGTGCCGAGCAGGGCGCAGACCAGTGCGGCGAGCAGCCCCGCCGCGCCTGCCTGAAAGACCGGCACCCGGGTGCGGTGGTCGGCGCTCGCCGGGTCGTGGATCATCGTGACGACGACGGTCGCGGCCGTGCCCAGGGCCGCGGCCGCCGACAACGCCACCAGCAGACAGGCCAGGTGGGCCCGCGCCGGTCCGGCCGCCGCCGCGACGCAGCTGCGGGCCGCGGGCGGCTCGTTGGTCGCGCAGATCCGCACCAGCCAGGCGGCGACGGGCAGCAGGGCGGCTGCCGCATAGCCGAGCGAGTCGAGCACGGGCTGCCCGCTCTGCACTCCGACGGCCAGGAAGGCCGCGTAGAGGATGAAGGGCGGCAGCCAGCGCTGCGAGCGCACGAGGAGGGCGGCCTGGTAGCGGAGGAGGGCGGTCATCGGTGGCTTTCCTGGTCGGGGCTGCTGGGGCCGACACGGATCACGTGCCACGGCGGGCGGGCGGTCAGCAGGGCGCGAAGCAGGACGTCCGAGTGGGAGGCGGGAATGGCGAGCCGGTACGTGCCCGGCGCGGTCTCCTCGGCCGAGGCGACGGTCCGGTGCGCGTCGGCGGGGAGACGCCCGTCCGGCGGTCCCTGCACCTCGACGACTACGTGCCGCGCCGACGGTGACGCAGTCTTCTCGGCACGGCGGTCGAGGGCGCCGTCGCGCACGGCGTACGTCGCGTCGGGCGCCCCGGCGAGGCGGCGCGGATCATGGTCGACGAACACGACGGCCCCGCCGACCGCGGTCTGCTCGGCGACGGCCCGCTCCAGCTCGGCACGGGCGGGAGCGTTCAGCCCGGTCCACGCCTCGTCGAGCACGAGCAGCTCGGGCGCGGCGAGCAGGGCCTGGGCAACCGCGACCTTCTGGCTGCTGCCCTTCGACAGCTGCGCCATCGGCGTACCGGCATACGCGGCGGCCCCGAAGCGCTCCAGCCACTCGCCGGCGGCACGGGCGGCTGCCGTACGGGACAGGCCATGCACGGTGCCCAGGTGGGTGAGGTAGCCGGAGGCGGTGAACGGCAGCGCGGCCGGGAAGCGTTCGGGGACGTAGGCCGTGCGCGGACGGCCGGTGACCCGGCCCTCGGTGGGGGCGTCGATCCCGGCGAGCAGGCGCAGGAGGGTGGACTTGCCCGTGCCGTTGGCGCCCTCGAGGCGGGTCAGTGTGCCGGGGGCGATCGTCAGATGGACGCCGCGGAGGACCCAGGGGCCGCGCAGGCCGTAACGGCGGCCGACGTTGTGCAGCCGTAGCTCACGTTGCATGGGGGCATCTTCTCGTGCGGCGGATGGGGTCCCGGCCACAGCCTCCGCCTCCGTCTCCGCCTCCGAGGTGAGTCCGCTCCCGTAGGAACAGATCTTCGACCTGGCAGACTGAAAAGCGTGAGCAGTGACACCACGCCCGTGAGTGGCAGCCCCTTCCGGTCCGAGCCGAGACAGGCGCCGCAGTTCGTCCTGCCGCTGGTCGTCCGGATCGAGCGGGCCGCTCCTCCGCCCCGTACGGACGCGCTGGAGACCGCGGCCCGCGCGGTGCTGGTGATGCTGAGCGACGAGCGGTCGCTGGGCGACGGCGAGTGGGCGCAGGCGATACGCGACTGGCAGGACGCGCGGATCCGGAAGGTGGTGCGGCGGGCGCGCGGCGCAGAGTGGCGGCGCGCCGAGGCGCTGCCCGGCATCACGGTCACCGGCAAGTCGGCTGAAGTGCGGGTGTTCCCGCCCGTCCCGCTGGACGGCTGGCCCAAGGACCTGGCGAAGCTGCAGGTCTCCGGCACGGACCTCGACGATCCGGAACCACCCGCCGAGCCCGACCCGGGTGCCCCGGTGCTGTGGATGAGCCCCGACCTCGACATGTCCGCCGGCAAGGCGATGGCCCAGGCGGGTCACGGCGCCCAACTCGCCTGGTGGGAACTGCCGGACGAGGAGCGCGCCGCCTGGCGGGACGCGGGTTTCCCGCTCGCCGTCCGCACCGCCGACCCCGAACACTGGCGCCAACTGACCAGCAGCGGGCTGCCGTTGGTCCGCGACGCCGGCTTCACGGAGATCGCCCCCGGTTCCTGCACGGTGGTCGCCGACCATCCGGCACTGCGCCAGAGCCCGGCCTGACCAGTTTCACGCGAGAAGCCCCGGCCATCCGCCACGGGTGAAGGACGGACGGCCCTGGGCCGGTGGACCAGCTCCCGTCAGACCGCCTCGGGACCGCCGACCGGGGCCGCCGACCGGGGCTGCCGACCGGAGCGGGCGCCTGCGGGCTTGCGGGCGTAGGGGGGTGGGCACGGGTGCAGCGGCACACGAGCAGGATCCCGCTGGTGCCGGGCAGCAGCACGTCCTCTGTCCGACGGCACTCGTGGTGCAGGTTCGCGTAGCCCGGCCGCTGGGCCGGCGCGCACTCGGCAGACATGGTCGAGGTGTCGACGGCGTTCGTGCTCATCCGAAGATTCCTCCGCTGCCGACCGAGTTCAGCGCACGGGTCCGTTCGCGCATCGCCCTGAGCCACTCCTCGCCCGTGGCCGGGCGGACACGAGCGGGTTCGTTCGGCGTCCCACTTGCGCCCGCCGGCCACCGGCCTGAGCTGGACGTACGGGCCCACGTGCCCGATGACGTAGCCACGCCGGGCTGCTGGTGCTGCCCGATGAGCGCGGGCACGAGCCGACTGGTGGCCACCCCAGAGGCGTGCAGCATGTGGACCAACGCCGACTTGCCGTGCCGGAGCCGTAACGGATGTTGCCGTGCCGAGCCTAATAATCGGTGGCGCCCCGTGCCGATCGACGTCTTCGCGGAGTGGGAGGCACGGGTTCAGCCCGCCGGTGGCGGAAGAGGACACGCCTCGCCGCACGCGGAAGCCGCTAAGCGGCGGCGAGGCGCGCCCAGCCTGTGGCGGCGATCACCTCGCCAGCCAGCAGCTCGACGGTCTCCAGCGTCTGGTCCGACAGCCGAAGGCCCAGATCCTGTGCCAGCGAGACAACTTGGCGGCGTGCGGCCGGGACAGCGTCGACAGCAGCCGCAACCGTGAATCCGTACGTCGGACGTTCGGGACTGCGACGCGCCATGACGAAAACCTCACCTTGGTAGTGGCCTCAGTGAAAAAGAAGCCTTCCACCCAGCAAGAGCTGTGTGAGGACAGTCTGTCCGTAGGCGCGTCCGGCAAAGGGCCTTGACGCTAGGGCGGGTTGTGGTACGCGGATCGGCTTCTGTTGAGGCCCGAAAGTACTGGGAGCCGCACGTCGCGCAAACCGTACCCCTCCGCACCTCACATCAGACCTCCCCACTGCCGGTCACGACTTCGCTCACGGCATCCAATACGCCAAGGGCGCCCCTTAGCCAGCTCCGAGAGCGCGTGATCTCGTTGCTTTTTTGCCCGTTATGCGCCGTCGATCTCCATGCCGAAGCCGGACGCATGTGCGAGGCGAGCATGTGGCCGGCGTCCTGGACTGCGGAGAGGTCCGGTGCGCCGTCCCGCAGCGGGGTCGGCACCGCGATGACCGCTACGTCGAACCCAGCCGGGTCGCCTGAGCATGTGGTCGGCGTGTAGTCGCCGTTCACCAGGGCGGCAGCGATCTGGTCCCCCATCACATCAGGACCCAACGGTTCCGCTGCCTTCAGCACGCGTCCGGCGTCCGCATCGAACCCGATGACACGGTGACCGACCTGTGCTGCCCGGATGACCAGCGGAAGGGCCACATAACCCTCGGCGAGTATGACCGTGCGGCGAGGTCGGGGGCTTGAGTCAACCATCGGCGATCACTCGATCGGCAGAGGCAGGTCCCCGGCCAGCAGACGCTCATTCGCCTCCTTCTCGGCGGCGGTCAGCGGGCGGCCCCGGGTTGCCTTGCGGCCGGTGTCGTGGCCAGTTCGGCCCGGCCGAGGAACGTCCCCTTTCCGACGCGGTGGACCACGGCGTCGTCGGGCTCGTGCTCGAGCCGGCCGTCCTCGGTGAACGTGGCGGCCCATTCCTCCGCCTGCCCGTCGTTCTGCAGACGGACCTGTCGCGCATAGAAGTTCTGTACCTCTACGTACAGTTCCGCGTGCGTCGTCGCTGTTGTTGACATGGCGCCACGATTCCCTGCAGTGCTCGAGCCGGCCACCCCGATGCTCGTGGTCCTCGCGATCTACCTGCTGTTCGGCCTCTTCCTGGGCACCGGAAACCCGCCGATCACCAACACGGCGGTCTCCGGGATGCCCCGCTCGATGGCCGGGGTGGCCACGTCACTGATCTCCGCGGCACGACAGACCGGCACGACCCTGGGCGTCGGCGTCTCCGGAGCGATCGTGGGGTCGACCGTGACCGGTGGGGGAACGGCGTTCACCGACGCGGAGCAGGGCGTGTGGTGGCTCGCGTTCGTGCTCGGCGTCGCCATCCTCGCCCTGGGCCTGCTCAGCACCGGACAGTGGGCCAAGGGCACCGCCGCGCGGGCCGCAGAGCTGTTCGAGGAAGTGGACCGGGGCGCGGCTCCCGAAGCCGCCACCGCCCCGCCGGTGACCGGAACCCCGGGCCCGCATCCCGCGGGATGAGCGCGGTGTGCGTCCGGCCGCACAAGCAACCGCCGGGAGGAGGCCGAAGCCTTCTCCCGGCGGTTGCCCGTCCGGTCGCTCTGGGCGGTGGTGGGGAGCCCCCAGCGGGCGCGGTGTTCAGAGACGAACCCGGATTACCCGACCCCGAAACGTCGGTGAGCGCGGCGTCATGCGCTCTGAGCGGCGGCCCGCTGCCGCTCTTCTGACGCGGCGTCGAGCACCATGTCCCGGTAGCTGTCGATGATGGCCATGTACTCCTTGCTCTCCTGCTCCGGGACCCCGCAGAAGCTCAGCGTGGCGGCGATCTCCAGTGCCACCACGTCCCAGTCGCGTGCGGTCGCGACCATGTTGGCGTGGGCGGCCCACATGTCCTTGCCCGGGTAGACCTTGGGGCCGCCCGTCTCCTCGACCGACCACGCGGTGACCATGAACTTGAAGCCGGCGCGGCTCACCTTGTCGTGCATCTTCACCACGTCGGCGTTCTGGTTGGCCGAGACGTTGTCGAAGAGCCGCTCCACCAGGACGTCCATTACGCGGGCGATTCCGTCGACGCCCCCGAGACGCTCGTACAGGGAAGGGGTCGGTGCCGAGTCCGTCATCATGCTTCTCCTTCCAGTGACAATGTGCTCCGACAGCCTTGGTCGGTTGCCTCGATTTCCGCTCAAGGCACGGTGACGTCCCGTCACGCGGGGCCAGGGGGAAGCGACACGGTCACCCGTCGAGCTGGGCGGTGAGGGAGTCGTTGACCAGGCGGAGCAGCTCACCGAGGGTGCCAACCTCCGTGATCGGGTGGCGCCGTCCGCTCCGGCCGCGCAGGCCAGCGGCGACATCCGCACCACCTCCCGCCCGTCCCCGGAAGCGCCGGGCATGGTCAACACGAGCCGGCCGGATCCGGTCGACTCGGACGGCGTGCTGGGGTAGCGGGCAGCACCGTCGTCACGGCTCCGGCGCCCGAACCTCAAATGTTGCTCTGAAGGTGAGGCGAGCGGGATTCGGGGCCGGGCACCGGGGCCATACCCCCCTCGCGCCGCACCGGCGTTCGTCGGTAGGCGGTCCGTCGATGCGGCAGTCCGTCAGTGCGGCAGTCCGTCGATGCGGCAGTCCGTCAGTGCGGCAGTCCGTCGATGCGGCAGTCCGTCAGTGCGGCAGTCCGTCAGTGCGGCAGTCCGTCAGTGCGGCAGTCCGTCAGTGCGGCGGTCAGTCGGTGCGGCGGTCAGTCGGTGCGGCGGGTCGGGCGGCGGTCGTCGAAGGAGACGACGCGGAGACGACACCGCGGGATTCACGGGGGAGCCTGGCTCGCGCCCGCAGGAGGGGACGATGAAACGACTGGGAACGGGAATCGGATGGCGGCCGGAGATCGCGGACGCCGTGGAGCGCATGCCGGGCGTCGACTGGGTCGAGGTCGTGGCCGAGAACGTGTGCCCCGGGCACCTTCCCGAGTCGCTGCTGCGCCTGCGGGCCCGCGGGGTGACCGTGGTGCCGCACGGCGTCTCGCTCGGCCTGGGCGGGGCCGAGCGGCCCGAGGAGGGGCGGCTGAGCGCCCTCGCCGAACGGGCGGAGGCCCTCGGCTCGCCGCTGGTCACGGAGCACATCGCGTTCGTGCGGGCGGGCGGTCCGCTGACCGCCTCCCCGCGCCTCGAGGCGGGGCACCTGCTGCCCGTGCCGCGGACGCGCGACGCCCTCGACGTGCTGTGCGAGAACGTCCGCATCGCGCAGGACGCGCTGCCCGTGCCGCTCGCCGTGGAGAACATCGCCGCACTCATCTCCTGGCCGGGCGAGGAGATGACGGAGGGGCAGTTCCTGTACGAGCTGGCCGACCGCACGGGCGTACGGCTGCTCATCGATGTGGCCAACCTGCACACCAACCACGTCAACCGGGGCGAGGACCCGGCCAAGGCCCTCGCCGAGCTGCCCGTCGAGGCCATCGCCTACGTGCACGTGGCGGGCGGCTTCGAGCGGGACGGCGTCTGGCACGACAGCCACGCCCACCCGGTTCCGCAGCCGGTCCTCGACATCCTGACCGACCTCGCCTCGCGCGTCCTGCCGCCGGGCGTTCTGCTGGAGCGGGACGAGAATTTCCCCGAAGCGGCGGAGCTGGAGCGGGAGTTGGGGGAGATCCGGGAAGCGGTGGAGTTGGGGGCGATCCGGAAGGCGGTGGAGTCGGGGCGTACGGCGGCTGCGGGGGCGCAGGCCGGCGTCGGCGTGTCCGCGGGGCTCGATCTCGCACCGCGCGTGGAGGACACCGACCCCGCCCGTCAGCGTCTCGCCCTCGCGCAGACCGCGCTGTTGTCCGCGCTCGCGGCCGGGACGCCCGTGCCGGAGGGGTTCGACCGGGTGCGGCTGGGGGTGCAGGCGCGGGCGCTCGCGTCGAAGCGGGCGGATGTCGTGGCCAGGGTCGCTCCGGAGCTGCCGGTGATTCTCGGGGAGGGGTACCGGTCCGCGTTCCTCGCGTATGCGCACGGGCATCCGATGACCGGCGGGTATCGGCGGGACGCGTGGGACTTCGTGGGATTCCTGCTGGGTGCCGGGGAGCCGGAGGATGCGCGGGTCCGGCGGGAGCTGCGGGAGTGGTGGCTGGAGCGGTCGGGGCCGGTGCCGAGGTCCCGGCGGCCGGGGGTTCGGCTCGCTCGGGCGACTCGAAGGGTGCTGCTGCGGCGTTGATCCCGGCGGGGGTTCAGCGGGTCCCGTGCGGGCGGCGCGGCTGAGCGCCGTCCTCGTACGCGGCTGGGCGCTGGGCAGTTCCGGCTGCCGCGGCCGGGCGCTGGGCAGTTCCGGCTGCCGCGGCCGGGCGCTGGGCAGTTCCGGCTGCCGCGGCCGGGCGGCCGAGTGTGCCCGGATTGACACCCGTACGCGACCCCCAGGTGTCGCATCCGATGTGGTCATGTTTGTCGCCAAATAGCCATCGTTCGCGTCATCCGTTCAGTCACCCAAGTCCGTAATGCACCTTCCCTCCCCGTTCCGCAACCGCCCCGGCCCCCGCAGTAATATGCGGCAACCCCTCTCACTCAGAAGCGCACTGATGTGCGGTGCCACAGCAGGAGGCACCATGCGACCGCGACCCCCCGTCAAGGGCCGAGGCATATTGAGCGGCACCGGGATCATCATCCTGGTGCTGGCCGGGACCCTCGTGGCGCTGGTCTTTCCCCTCTGGTCGTACGCCCACCGGCCCGGAACGGCCGCGGACGTGCTGAGCGCGCAGACCGTGGCGACGCAGTACGGGCCGCTG
Source organism: Streptomyces sp. NPDC005202 (assembly GCF_040608235.1). Lineage (NCBI taxonomy): Bacteria > Bacillati > Actinomycetota > Actinomycetes > Kitasatosporales > Streptomycetaceae > Streptomyces > Streptomyces sp. NPDC005202. The sequence continues at coordinate 516,093 of NZ_JBEXHW010000002.1, forward strand.
TCCGCCCAGGACCGCGACTTCGTCACGAAGGTCCGGCTGGCCGGCCTGTGGGAGCTGCCCGCCGGGCAGCAGGCGGAGGAGAAGGGCACCACCCAGGCCGTACGGACGGCGGGCCGACACCTCGTGGCGGGGCACACGTTCCTGGACCAGCGGGTCCGCGACGTCGCCGCCAAGCTCGGTCTGCCCCTGCCCAACGAGCCCAACGCCCAGCAGAAGCAGTGGCTCGCCACCCTCGACGCGGCGCAGGGCGAGGACTACGACCGCAAGTTCGCCAACATCCTGCGCCTCGCGCACGGCCGGGTGTTCTCGCTCGTCGCCCAGGTTCGCGCGAGCACGCAGAACTCGCTCGTGCGCGACCTCGCCGACGACGCGAACACGACGGTGCTGGACCACATCAAGGTCCTGGAGGCCACCGGGTTCGTCGACTTCGCCGCCCTGGCCCGGGATCTGGCCGCGAGCAGCAGCCCCTTCCCCACCGACTCCCCCGCCGGCTCCGGCGCGACCGCAGACCCCGGCGTGGTGATCCCCGTCACCCCGTCGGAGCCCCAGACGTACTCGCTGCCGCCGGCCGCCTCCAGCGCGCCCCCGTCGAGCCCCTGACCTCCGGGAACAAACGGAACGTCACATACCGGCCACACTGGGTCCGGATCGTGAACAGGGCATGGCGTTTCCCAGGCCCCTGGCATAGAAACGCGTCATGTTCTGGGTCCTTCTCCTGCTACTGGCCTGGGCCGTCGCCGGCACGGCGTGTACGCGGCTGTGCCTGGCCGCCGTACGCGCGGCGGCCGTCGACGTGGACGCGTGCCGTGGACGTGATCTGACGCTGTACGAGGCAGCGTTCCTGTCGGGCGGTCCCGCGCGGGTCGTCGATGTGACCCTCGTCTCCATGGCGCGCCAGCGCCGGCTGCTGCTCGCGCACACCGGCTGGGCGACCGTCGTCGACCCGCGCGGGCGGGACGAGATGGAGCGGTCCGTCATAGGGGCGATCGGCCCGGAAGGGCAGTGCCGGATCGCGCCGGTGCGGGCGGCCACGGCCGCCGCGGAGGCGGTTCGCAGCCTCGCCGACCGCCTCGTCAGCGCGGGTCTCGCCGTGCCGGACGGGGCCCGAACGACGGTTGCGGCCGGGATCCGTCAGGTACGGGCCGCCGCCCTGGCCGTCCTCGTACTGGGCGCGACCGCGCTGCTGATGCCCGGCCCGACCGGGATGCCGCGCAACCTGGTCGCCCTGTGGTTCGCGCTGCCCCTCGCGCTCACCCTGAGCTGCCTCGCCATCGCCCGCGTCGAGGTGCACCCCTACTCGCGCTGGGCGTCCCCGGCCGGGCAGCGGCTGCTCGGCGCCCTGGCCCGGCGCATCAACGGCGCCGGCGACGAGCGTACGTACCTGGCCTCCGTCGCCGTACGTGGCATCCGTGCGATCGGCGAACCGGACCTGCGCGCGGCCTTCGAGCACCGCGACCAGCCCCGGCGCGGCTGACGGCCGTACGGACCCGGAGCGCACCCGCACGGGGCCCATCGGGCGGCGCATCGGGCGCATTGGCGCCGACACCAGGGGGCCGGTGCTTGCCTTCCCTCAGATGTGAACGAAATATCCCTTTTGTTGCTGCCGTGCACCGAAGGGATACGCGATGAGAGCTGCCGCCGTCTGTACGGCCGCCGGGTCCTTGGTCCTGACCGCCCTCGCCGCCGCCCCGGCCGACAGCACCAGTGGCGGCCCGGGTGCGACGGCCGAGCTGCGCGGCACCGCGGTGGCCGCAGCGCGCGCCCGGGCGGCCGGCATCGACTTCGGCACGTGCGCCGACGAGCAGGACATGCCCAGCACCATGGAGTGCGGCACGGTGTCCGTGCCCCTCGACTACGCGCACCCCGACGGCAAGCAGATCAGGCTCACCGTCAGCCGGGTGCGGGCCGTCCACAAGGACCCGCACAACAGCAAGCGCAGGGTGCCCCGCCAGGGCGTCCTCGTCCACAACCCTGGTGGCCCGGGCGCCAACGGCATGTACTTCCCGCTGATCGGCCTGCTGCCCAAGTGGAAGCGCATCGCGGCCGCCTACGACCTCGTCGGCTACGCCCCGCGCGGGGTGGGCCGTTCGGCGCCGCTGTCCTGCGAGGACCCCAAGGGCTTCTTCAAGGCGCCCTCGCCCTCGCCGACGCAGCCCGACGAGTCGTACAAGCCCGACGAGCCGTACAAGAAGGAGCGCATCGCCGAGGCGAAGGCGTACGCAGACGGCTGCGCCCAGCGCGCCGGGAAAGCCCTGCGCCACTACAACTCCCTGAACAACGCCCGCGACCTGGACGTCCTGCGCGCCGCGCTCGGCGAGGAGAAGCTGACGTTCATGGGCGCCTCGTACGGCACCTACTTCGGCGCGCTGTACGCGACGCTGTTCCCCTCGCACGTGCGCCGGATGGTCTTCGACTCGGCGGTGAACCCCGACCCCGCCCAGATCTGGTACCGCAACAACCTCGACCAGTCGGCCGCGTTCGAGGACCGCTGGGCGGACTTCCGGGAGTGGATGGCCCGGCACGACGACGTGTACGGGCTCGGCCGCACCGCGGAGCAGGTGCGGACCAGCTACGAGAGGGCGCGGGCGCAGCTCGCCGCCGAACCGGCGGACGGCGCCGTGGGGCCGGAGCAGCTGCAGGGCGCGTTCCTGATGGCCGGGTACTACGACGACCACTGGCCGAGCACCGCCGAGGCACTGTCGGCGTACCTGAAGGGCGACCCGAAGCCGCTGGTCGAGCTGGCCGCGCCGTATCAGGACGGGGCCGCCGAGGCGGAGAACAGTAACGCGGTCTACACGGCTGTGGAGTGCAACGACGCGCCCTGGCCGACGGACTTCCGGGTCTGGGACCGGGACAACACGCGGCTCGCGCGCGTGGCACCGTTCGTGACCTGGAGCAACGCGTGGATGAACCTGCCGTGCGCCTACTGGCCGGCGCCCCGGCAGCAGCCCCTCGACGTGCGGACCGGGCCCGGTGAGCTGCCGCCGACTCTGATCCTGGCCGCCGAGCGCGATGCGGCCACGCCGTACGGCGGCGCCCTCGAACTGCACCGGCGCCTGGCGGGCTCGGTGCTGGTGACCGAGCGGGACTCGGGCACGCACGGAATCGCGGGCGGGCCGAACCGGTGCGTCAACGCGTACCTGGAGGCCTACCTGCTGGAAGGGCGGCTCCCGGTGCGGCGCGCGGCCTGCGCCCCGCATCCGGAGCCCCAGCCCGAGCGGCCGGACGACCCTTCTCAGCGGGAGGCCCTGCGGGACACCCTGAAGGGAAAGGCCGACCGGCTCCCCGGCAAGTGATCAGGCGAGGCCCGCGACCAGCTCCGCGATGTCCTTCCGGCGCCCGGTACTGCAGTTTCCGGGGCCACCCCCCGGACCCCCGGCCGCTCGCCGGGCACCGCTTCCGGTCAGGCGAGGCCCGCGACCAGCTCCGCGATGTCCTTCCGGCGCCCGGTACTGCAGTTTCCGGGGGCCACCCCCCGGACCCCCGGCCGCTCGCCAGGCACCGCTTCCGGTCAGGCGAGGCCCGCGACCAGCTCCGCGATGTCCTTCCGGCGCCCGGTACTGCAGTTTCCGGGGGCCACCCCCCGGACCCCCGGCCGCTCGCCAGGCACCGCTTCCGGTCAGGCGAGGCCCGCGACCAGCTCCGCGATGTCCTTCCGGCGCCCGGTGAAGAACGGGATCTCCTCGCGGACGTGCATGCGGGCCTCGGAGCCGCGCAGGTGGCGCATGAGGTCGACGATGCGGTGCAGCTCGTCGGCCTCGAAGGCGAGGATCCACTCGTAGTCGCCGAGGGAGAAGGAGGCGACGGTGTTGGCGCGCACGTCCGGGTAGCCGCGGGCCATCTTGCCGTGGTCGGCGAGCATGCGGCGGCGGTCCTCGTCGGGCAGCAGGTACCAGTCGTAGGAGCGCACGAAGGGGTAGACGCTGACGTAGTTGCGCGGCGTCTCGTCGGCGAGGAACGCCGGGATGTGCGCGCGGTTGAACTCGGCGGGGCGGTGCAGCGCCATGTTCGACCAGACCGGGGTGAGCGCGCGGCCCAGCCTGGTGCGGCGGAAGAGGTTGTAGGCCTCCTGGAGCTGGTCGCTGGTCTCGGCGTGCCACCAGATCATGAGGTCGGCGTCGGCACGCAGGCCCGAGACGTCGTACGTACCGCGGATGGTCACGTCCTTGGCGGCGAGCTGGTCGAACAGCTCCTGGACCTCGTCTGCGTAACCCGCGCGGTCCTCGGGCAGCACGTCCTTCAGCTTGAAGACGGACCACAGGGTGTAGCGGATGACCTCGTTGAGGTCCTTGGCCAGCTTGCCCTTGTTCGGGATCCTGCCGGAGGCGGTGGTGGGGGCGTCGTCACTCATGAGGCTATTCTCCCGCTCCGCCGTGCAGGCTCTGCACCGGGTTCGCGGTGAGCTCCTCCACTCCGCGCAGGTCACCACCGAGCTGGTCCACGGCCGCGTACGCGCTCGCGATGCATGCCGGGATGCCGACGCCGTCGTACACCGCGCCGCACACGGCCAGCCCCGGCAGCTTGCCGACGTGCTCGCGGATGCGGGCCACGCGCGCGTGGTGGCCGACGGGGTACTGGGGCAGGCCGTCGTACCAGCGAGTGACGCGGGTCTGAAGGGGTGTGGCGTCCAGGCCGGTGGCCTCGCGCAGGTCGTGCCGGGAGACATCGACGAGGTCGGCGTCCTCGCGCTGGAGGACCTCCGTCTCGCCGTACCGCCCGACGGAGGTGCGCAGCACCACCACGTCCGGGTCCTCGTCGGCGATCCAGCCCCACTTCTGGGAGGCGAAGGTCGACGCCTTGATCGTCCGTCCGTCGACGGGAGGGACGAGGAAGCCGCTGCCCTCGGGGAGGGCGATGTCGCGGCGGCGGTAGGCCAGGGTGACCAGGGCCATGGAGGCGTACTCGACGGCCCGCAGTTCGGCGGCGGCCTCGGGGGACTCGGCGCGCAGCAGCCCGGCGGCGACGGGCGCGGGTACGGCGACGACGACGGCGTCGGCGTGCAGGACCCGTTCCCCCGCGACTACACGCCATACCGCGTGCGGCTGCGCCTTCGGGGAGGGCCGTGAGCCGTCGGCGACGTCCGGATCCGGCGGCCCCACCCTGCGCAGCTCCGTCACCGGGGCCCCCGTCAGGATCTCGCCGCCCCGTGCCCGCACCGACTCCGCGACGGCGAGCGGCAGTTGGCCGACTCCGCCCTCGATGCCCAGGAAGACCGGACCGGTCTGCTGCGCGGCGGCCGCCTTCGTCTGGATGTCGCGCACCGCCTGAGTCAGGGAGTCGTGCGCGCGGGCCGCCTGGAAGAGCTGCGGGACCGCCGAGCGCATCGAGATGCGGTAGGCGTCGCCCGCGTAGACGCCGCCGAGCAGCGGCTCGACCAGGCGGTCGACGACCTCGCGGCCGAGGCGTGCCGCCACGTACTCCCCGACGGCCACGTCGTCGCCGACCTCCGTGCGGGGCAGGTCGGCGTCCCGCTCGATGCGGCGCAGGCCCTCGTCGGACAGGACGCCGGCGAGCGCGGAGGCGGCGCCGGGGACGCCCATGACGTGGCCCTTGGGCATGGGCCGCAGAGCGCCGCGGGTCCAGATCGAGGCGCTCGCGGTGGCGGGCGGCTGGAGGCAGTCGGCGAGGCCCGCCTCGCGCGCGAGGGTCACCGCCTCGGGCCGGCGCGCCAGCATCGACTCGGCGCCCAGGTCGACGCGCACGCCCGCGATCTCGCCGGGCAGCAGCTTGCCGCCGACCCGCTCCGACGCCTCCAGCACGGTCACGCGCGCCCCGCGCTCCAGCAGCCGGTGCGCCGCGGCCAGCCCGGCGACGCCGGCCCCGATGACGACGACATGCCCCGTGCCCGTACCACCCGTTGTGCTCATGCCCCCACTCTCTCAGACCCCACTGACACGCCCGCCGCGCCCCGGTGTCCGGCACGAGTCCCGACCGTGACCGCATCGGAACCGTTTTCCGGCCAACGTCCCGCCCGGCCCGGGCGTCGAAGGAGCGTCAGTCGTCACGACAACCCTCGGGGGTACGCCCCCATGCGCGCACGACGTTCCGTTCGACCCGTTCACGCCCTGGCCGGGCTGCTGCTCGCCGCGGCGCTCGCGCTCACCGGATGCAGCGCGGGCGACTCCGGCTCCGGCGGCCCGGCCGACAAGGCCGCCGCGGGCAGCGAGGCCCAGCGGGGCGCCTCCGGCAGCGGGGGCCGGGCCGACAACGCGAAGGCCACCGCACCGCCGAAGCTCACCGCGAGCCACATCATCCGCACCGCCTCCCTCACCGTGCAGGTCAAGGACGTGCCCAAGGCCCTGGACACGGCCCGCACCACCGCCGAGAACGCGGGCGGCTACGTCGGCGACGAGACCATGACCCGGGACGCCAAGGGCCACGAGCGCACCCGCGTCGTGCTGCGCGTGCCCACCGACAAGTACGTCGAGGTCCTGGCCGACCTGGAGGGCACCGGCAAGCTGATCGAGCGCACCGCGAAGGCGCAGGACGTCACCGACCAGGTGGTCGACGTGGAGAGCCGCATCACCTCGCAGCGCGCCGGCGCCCGGGTGCGCGAGCTGATGGACAAGGCCACCAGGCTCAGCGATGTGGTGGAGCTGGAGGGCGAGTTGAGCAGCCGCGAGTCGGCCCTGGAGGCGCTGCTCGTCCGGCAGGCGTCCCTGAAGGACCGCACGAGCCTGGCCACCATCACCCTGTCGCTGTCCGAGACGCCGGTGCGGAAGGCCGCGCCCGACGACCAGCCCGGGTTCGTGGACGCCCTGGCGGGCGGCTGGCACGTCTTCGTCACCGTGGTCCGCTGGATCGCCCTGGCGCTCGGCGCGGTGCTGCCGTTCGCCGTGGCGGCGGCACTGGTCGTGGTGCTGTGGCTGCGGGTCGTACGCCCCCGGCTGCCGCGCCGCCCGGCCGCCGCGCCCGCGACGACCGCGCTGGGCCCGCTCCCCGTGGCCCGGCAGGCGCCGCAGCCGGCCGAGGAGCGGGGCGAGCAGGACTGAAATGCCCTGCGCCCGTAGCGTGTTCGCATGAGCATGAGCCGTGCGAGGGGTTTGACGGAGCGACTGGTGGTGATCGGCGGCGACGCCGCGGGGATGTCCGCGGCGTCGCAGGCGCGCCGGCTGCGCGGGCCCGACGAGCTGGGGATCGTGGCGTTCGAGCGCGGTCACTTCACCTCGTTCTCGGCCTGCGGCATCCCGTACTGGGTGGGCGGCGACGTCGGCGAACGGGACCGGCTCATCGCGCGCACGCCCGAGGAGCACCGCGCGCGGGGCATCGACCTGCGTATGCGCACCGAGGTCACGGAGATCGACGTCGACGCCTGCCGCGTCCGCGCGCGAGACGTGGATTCCGGCGCCGAGTCCTGGACGTCGTACGACAAGCTCGTGATCGCGACCGGTGCCCGCCCGATCCGCCCCGACATGCCGGGCGCCGACGCGCCCGGAGTCCACGGCGTCCAGACGCTCGACGACGGCGAGGCCCTCCTCGACACGCTGGCACGCACGCGTGGCCGTCGTGCGGTGGTCGTCGGCGCGGGCTACATCGGCGTGGAGATGGCCGAGGCCCTCATCAACCGCGGCTACGAGGTGACGGTCGTCAACCGCGGCAAGGAGCCCATGTCCACGCTCGACCCGGACATGGGCAGCCTGGTGCACGAGGCCATGGAGGGCCTGGGCATCACCATGGTGAACGACACCGAGGTCACCGAGCTGCTCACCGGAGACGACGGCCGGGTGAGGGCGGTGGCCACCGAGGACGGCGAACATCCGGCAGACGTGGTCGTGCTCGGCATCGGCGTGCGCCCCGACACCACCCTCGCGAGGGCGGCCGGGCTGCCGCTCGGCGCCCACGGCGGACTGCTCACCGACCGGGCGATGCGGGTGCGCGGGCACGAGAACATCTGGGCCGGCGGCGACTGCGTCGAGGTCCTCGACCTGATCTCCGGACAGGAGCGGCACGTCCCGCTTGGCACGCACGCCAACAAGCACGGCCAGATCATCGGCACCAACGTCGGCGGCGGCTACGCCACCTTCCCCGGCGTCGTCGGCACCGCGGTCAGCAAGGTGTGCGACCTGGAGATCGCACGCACCGGGCTGCGCGAGAAGGACGCCCGCCGGGTCGGCCTGCGGTTCGAAACGGTGACCATCGAGTCCACGAGCCGCGCGGGCTACTACCCCGGCGCCTCCCCGATGACGGTCAAGATGCTCGCCGAACGCCGCACCGGCCGCCTCCTGGGCGTCCAGATCGTCGGCCGCGAGGGCGCGGCGAAGCGGGTCGACATCGCCGCGGTGGCCCTCACGGTCGGCATGACGGTGGAACAGATGACGGCCCTGGACCTGGGATATGCCCCGCCTTTCTCACCCGTCTGGGACCCGGTGCTCGTGGCGGCCCGAAAGGCTGCGGCCAAGATCCGCAACAGCGCACTCTGAGGGGCGCGGGGCGGTGACATTGCGCTCCGCCGCGTGGGCGCGACCGACCACGCCGGCCGCAGCCCGTAACGGCACCGGCACCCCTATGGCGGTCTACGGCTCCCCCCCCCGTGGAGCTACGCCGTCCCGTTGATGCGATCGATCGCCTGCCGCGCCTGCTCGGCCGGCGGCCGCGCCGGCAAGGAGGACACGGACGCCGAGCTGACCGCCGCCGGCTGCGCACCCGCCGGCTTCGCGTGCGCGCCGAGCGGACTGGACCGCAGCCGATGGCTCACCGCCTCGTCCAGCGTCACCGGCCGCTGCATCTGCGACGCCAGCCTCCCGGCCTCCTGGCCCAGCCGGGCGACGTCCTCCCACGGCAGGCGCACCACCAGGGAGATCTCCGCCTCACCGTCGGGCAGAGCGTGCATCGCAGGAGTAACTCGGTCGTTCATCGCCTGTTCCTCACGTCGTCCCCGCGGGCCCGCCTTCCCCGTGCCGCGGGCGGTTGAGGAGACATACGGACACGCAGACTGCCGCGTTCACCGATTCGCCGAGCGCATCGAGGGCAGTACTTTCATGTGGTGATCCCCGTCCATGATGTGAACCCGGTGCGGCGCACCCCCTGGGTGACGTACGCCCTGATCGCCGCCAACTTCGTCGTGTTCCTGTCCACGCCCGGCATCTCCGGCTCCGTGGCGGGCGGCAGCAGCCTGTTCCAGTTGTGCCATCTGCAGGCGTTCCTGGAGCACTACGCGGCCGTACCGAGAGAGTTGATCCACGATCAGATGCCGCGGCTGGTGCCGACGGGCGATGTCGGGGTGGGGCCGCACGGGCCGGGCTGCGTGGTCGCCCCGCCGAGCTACGACAAGTCCCCCGCGCTGTCCGTCTTCACCGCGATGTTCGTGCACGGCAGTTGGCTGCACCTGCTGGGCAACATGCTGTTCCTGTGGATCTTCGGCAACAACATCGAGGACCGCATGGGGCACGTGCGGTACTTCGTGTTCTACGTCGTCTGCGGCTACGCGGCGGGATACGGCTTCGCGCTGCTCAACGCCGACTCGGCCGACCCGCTGATCGGCGCGTCCGGAGCGATCGCGGGGGTTCTGGGCGCCTATCTGGTGCTGTATCCGAAGGCCCGCGTGTGGGTCCTGGTGCCGTTCCTGATCTTCCTGCCGCTGCGGCTGCCGGCCTGGCTGGTGCTGGGCTTCTGGTTCGTGCTGCAGGCGTTCTACTCGTCCGGCGAGGGTGTCTCCGCCGCGGGGACCGTGGCGTACACGGCCCACATCGTCGGATTCCTCGTGGGCATGCTGATCGCGCTGCCGCTGCGTCCCGGCACCCCGCCCCCGCCGGAACCGCCCCACCTGCTCTTCGGCGGGCAGGCCCGGCCCCGGCACACGTGGTGAGTCAGCGGGCGGTCTGCGTGTGGACGTACTCCACGAGCCGGGTCAGCGCGTCCGGGTCGGTGGACGGCAGGACGCCGTGGCCGAGGTTGAAGACGTGGCCTTCCAGGCCCGCGGCCGCGTCCAGGACCTCGCGGGTCTTGGCCTCGATGGCGCCGCGGGAGGAGAACAGGACGGCCGGGTCGAGGTTGCCCTGGAGCGCCTTGCCGGGGCCGACGCGGCGGGCGGCCTCGTCGAGCGGCACGCGCCAGTCGACGCCGACCACGTCCGCGCCCGCCTCGCCCATGAGGCCGAGCAGTTCGCCGGTGCCGACGCCGAAGTGGATGCGCGGGACGCCGTAGCCGGCGACGGCCGCGAAGACCTTGCGCGAGGCGGGCAGCACCGAGCGACGGTAGTCGGCGGGGGCGAGGGCGCCGACCCACGAGTCGAAGAGCTGGACGGCGCTCGCGCCCGCCTCGATCTGGACCTTGAGGAACGCGGCGGTGATGTCCGCGAGACGGTCGAGCAGGTCGGCCCACAGCTGCGGGTCGCCGTACATGAGCGCCTTGGTGTGCTCGTGGTTGCGGGACGGGCCGCCCTCCACGAGGTAGCTCGCGAGGGTGAACGGGGCGCCCGCGAAGCCGATGAGGGGGGTGGCGCCGAGCTCGCGGGTCAGCAGGCCGATCGCCTCGGTGACGTAGGAGACGTCCTCGGAGGTCAGGTCGCGCAGCTGCGCGAGGTCCGCGCGGGAGCGGATCGGGTGCTCGACGACCGGGCCGACGCCGGGCTTGATGTCGAGGTCGACGCCAATGGCCTTCAGGGGCACGACGATGTCGCTGTAGTAGATCGCCGCGTCCACGCCGTGCCGGCGGACCGGCTGGAGCGTGATCTCGGTGACCAGCTCGGGCCGCATGCAGGACTCGAGCATCGGGATGCCCTCGCGTACCTTGCGGTACTCCGGCAGGGAGCGCCCGGCCTGCCGCATGAACCACACGGGCGTGTGCGGCACGGGCTCGCGCCTGCACGCCCTGAGGAAGGCTGAGTCGTACGTAGCTGTGGGCTGCGGCTGCTGGCCCGCGGGGGTCTCGTTGGCACTCACGGTGGCAAGTCTCGCACGGCGGGCGCACCCGCCTCACGGCAACCTCGGCCCCGGGCGACCCCGTTCGCTGCGTACGCTCCACGGGGGTGTCTTGCCCTGCACCAGCGCCCCGTTCCGCTTAATCTTCCCGGCATGGCTGCGGCTCAGGGACGACTGTCGGACGGCGCTGGCGAAATGGACGACCCGAAGGAGGGGGACGGGCATGCGAGCAGGACGGCACCGCTCCCCTTCCGGGCCGCCGTCGAGGCACTGAGAGCCGTGCGGCTGCGGCCCCAGATCGAGATCGAGCAGGTGCCGCCGCCGCAGCGGCTCGCCCCCTTCGCGTACGCCCTGGAGGCCACGGTCGTCGACGGCGACCAGGACCTCGCCGACGGCCGTCTGGTACTGCTGCACGACCCGGCGGGGCACGACGCCTGGCGCGGCACCTTCCGCCTGGTGACGCTGGTGCGCGCGGAGCTGGAGCCGGAGATGGCCGCCGACCCGTTGCTGCCGGACGTGTGCTGGTCGTGGCTGACCGGCGCGCTCCAGGCGCGGGGCCTGACGTGCGGCGAGCCGAGCGGCACCGTCACGCGCGCGAGCTCCCACTACTTCGGCGGGCTGTCGGCACGTCCGGCCGCCTCGCAGATCGAGATCCGGGCCTCCTGGACGCCTCGGGAGGGGCTGGGCGGGGTGCCGGACACGGCGGCCCACCTGGCCTCCTGGTGCGATCTGCTCGCCCAGGTCGCGGGCCTGCCGCCGGCCGGTCCGGGCGACGCCTCGGTGGTGACGTTGCCGCAGCGGCGCGGCCCGCAGCCGCGGTGAGTGTCTTACCGGCTTCTTGCCGTGTCTTTGTCGATACGACCACTTTCAGCCTCGTATCGACCCTGAATGACCCCGACTGAACCGATTCGATCTTCGGATGATCGATAGCATGTCCGAATTGCACGTATTGTTACTCACCAGATCGTGATCATTCTCTAAAGGACACCGGGTTTGGTGCCGAAGACGACTATGACCTTGAAAGCACGGTTCGTCCCGGCTACATCCCCACAAGCCGGCCCCGTCCCCCCACCCCCAGGAGGCCTGGTGTCCGTTCTCCTCGAGCAGCCCGCAAGCCTGGTCGCCTATCGCCCGAACAAGCCGACCGCCATGGTCGTCGTGGCCGACCCGCGCGTCCGTTCCACCGTCACCCGTCACCTGTGGGCGCTCGGAGTCCGTGACGTCATCGAGGCGTCGTCCATCGCAGAGGCCCGTCCCCGCATCAACAACCCGCGCGACATCTGCGTCGCCGACGTCCACCTGCCCGACGGCTCCGGGCTCACGCTGCTGTCCGAGACCCGCGCCGCGGGCTGGCCCAACGGCCTGGCCCTGTCCGCCGCCGACGACATCGGCGCCGTCCGCAACGCCCTCGCGGGCGGCGTCAAGGGCTACGTCGTCACCGGCACCCGCACCAACGTCGGGCTCCCCACCCGACCGGGCGCCGCCCCCATCGGCGCGGCCGCCGCCCGGCTGCACCGCCGTCCCCCGGGTGCCCCGAGCCACCCGGGTGGCTACCGCGAGCTGTCCGGCCGCGAGGTCGAGGTGCTGCGGCTGGTCGCCGAGGGCCAGTCCAACAAGGCGATCGGCGTCTCGATGGGCCTGTCCGCGCTGACCGTCAAGAGCCACCTTGCCCGCATCGCCCGCAAGCTCGGCACGGGCGACCGCGCCGGCATGGTCGCGGTGGCCCTGCGGACCGGCATCATCCACTGACCCCGTCCCCTGTCCCCCACTGAGAAGCGGGCCCTCCGAGGGCTCGCCCGCACCGAGGAAGCACCGCCCGCCAAGCCGCCGCCGACGAGACGTCGCCCTCACCGCAGAGCCGCCGAAGAGGCGCGACCGTTCACCTACGTGAACGGGATCGGCCGCCGATCCCCACCACGCCCTCCTGCCGGTCGTGAACCGGACGTGTCACCGGCCTGACCGGTTTACGACCCCCCGGCGCCCGTCGACGGAACGTTCCGTCGGCGGGCGCTGTCCATCCCCGGATACCCTTGACATGTGACCGACGCCCAAGAGACCGCAGCAGACAGCTCACTGCGAACCACCGGAGGCGCCCCTCCGGACGACGGCGGATCTTCTGAGAACGGGGCGCCGATTCCTTTGCTCGAGCCGCGCGAGGGCATTCCGCCCGTGATCGCCGACGAGGACTCGCTCGCGGAGGTGGTCGCCGCGTTCGCCGCCGGCTCCGGCCCCGTCGCCGTCGACGCCGAGCGCGCGTCCGGCTACCGCTACGGCCAGCGCGCCTACCTGGTCCAGCTGCGCCGCGAGGGCGCCGGGACCGCGCTGATCGACCCCGTCGCCTGCCCCGACCTGTCGGCCCTCGGCGAGGCGCTGTCCGGCGTGGAGTGGGTGCTGCACGCCGCCACCCAGGACCTGCCGTGCCTGTGTGAGATAGGCATGGTGCCCACCCGCCTGTTCGACACCGAGCTGGCCGGCCGGCTCGCCGGGTTCCCGCGGGTCGGGCTCGGCGCGATGGTCGAGGGCGTGCTGGGCTTCGTCCTGGAGAAGGGGCACTCCGCCGTCGACTGGTCGACCCGGCCGCTGCCCGAGCCCTGGCTGCGGTACGCGGCCCTCGACGTGGAGCTGCTCGTCGACCTGCGGGACGCCCTGGAGAAGGAGCTGGACCGACAGGGCAAGCTCGAGTGGGCCAAGCAGGAATTCGACGCCATCGCCTCGGCTCCGCCGCCCGAGCCCCGCAAGGATCCCTGGCGCCGTACGTCCGGGATGCACAAGGTGCGGCGCAGGCGGCAGTTGGCCGTCGTACGGGAGCTTTGGCAGACCCGGGACCGGATCGCCCAGCGGCGGGACGTCTCGCCAGGCAAGGTGCTCTCGGACGCGGCCATCGTCGAGGCCGCGCTCTCCCTTCCGGGCACCGTGCACGCGCTGGCCGCGCTGAACGGGTTCGGGCACCGGATGGGACGGCGGCAGCTGGAGCAGTGGCAGGCCGCGGTGGACCGCGCGAAGGCGCTTCCCGACGCCGCGCTGCCGCAGCCCGGGCAGCCGGTGACCGGGCCTCCGCCGCCGCGCGCGTGGGCCGACAAGGATCCGGCGGCGGCGGCCCGGCTGTCGGCCGCGCGGGCCGGGGTCTCGGCGCTGGCCGAGGAGCTCAACATGCCGCAGGAGAATCTCATCGCGCCGGATACCGTGCGGCGCGTTTGCTGGGAGCCGCCGAAGGTTGTCGACGCCGAGTCGGTGGCCGCCGCGCTCACGGGGTACGGGGCACGTGCCTGGCAGGTCGAGCAGGTGACGCCGGTGCTGGTGGCGGCGCTGTCGGCGAAGGGTGTCCAGTCTCCGTAGGGCCTTGTGGCGTACGGCGGCTACGGGTCGTCCGGGGGCTTGTCGCGGTCCGGGGTTTGTCGCGGTCCGGGGCTTGTCGCGCCCACGCGGCGGAGCTGCATGTCGATGCAGCCCCCGCGCCCCTTCAGGTTTCTCACCTGGTCGCGCCTCGCATGAAGCCGTTTCGCATGAAGCCGCTGTGGATGAGGCGCTGCAGGGACAGGAAGACGATCAGCGTCGGCAGGATCACCAGGACCGCTCCTGCCGAGATCGTCTCCCCGTGGTCGCCGAAGGGGCCGCGGAAGCGGAAGAGGGACGTCGAGATCACGCCAAGATCCTCGGACGGCATGTAGCGGAAGAATGTGGCCCGGGGTCCCATCCGGTCCCATCCGGTCCCGACGCCGGTGCTGACGCCGCGGGGCTCGACCGCTCCCCGAAGGTGTGACGTTCACCGCTCCCCCTGGGGGGACTGGGCAGCTACGTTACCCACAAGTAGCATGGGTTCTGAGCGCGCGCTCAGCGCATCGCAGCAGTGCCATCCCGCACCCTGGAGGAGAGCCATCGTGCCTCGTACCGTCAGGGACGTCGTCTTCGTAGACGGCGTCCGCACCCCGTTCGGCAAGGCGGGCCCGAAGGGCATCTACCACGAGACCCGCGCCGATGACCTTGTCGTGAAGGCGATCCGGGAGCTGCTGCGCCGCAACCCCGGTCTCGACCCGAAGAAGGTCGACGAGGTCGCCGTCGCCGCGACCACGCAGATCGGCGACCAGGGCCTGACCATCGGCCGCACCGCCGGCCTGCTCGCCGGCCTGCCCCAGTCGGTCCCCGGCTACGCGATCGACCGCATGTGTGCGGGCGCCCTGACCGCCGTCACCACGGTGTCCGGCTCCATCGCCTTCGGCGCGTACGACGTCGCCATCGCGGGCGGTGTCGAGCACATGGGCCGCCACCCGATGGGCGAGGGCGTGGACCCGAACCCGCGGTTCGTCTCCGAGAAGCTGGTCGACGAGTCGGCCCTGTTCATGGGCATGACCGCGGAGAACCTGCACGACCGCTACCCGCAGATCACCAAGCTGCGCGCCGACGAGTACGCGGTGCGCTCGCAGGAGAAGGCCGCCAAGGCGTACGCCAACGGCAAGATCCAGCAGGACCTGGTGCCGATCTCCGTGCGCCGCACCAACCCCGAGGGCGGCGAGACGGGCTGGGGCCTGGTCACGGCGGACGAGCCGATGCGCCCGGGCACCACGCTGGAGAGCCTGGCGAACCTGAAGACGCCGTTCCGCGTCCACGGCCGGGTCACTGCGGGCAACGCGGCCGGTCTGAACGACGGCGCCACCGCCTCGATCATCGCCTCCGAGGACTTCGCGCGCGAGAACGGCCTGCCGGTCAAGATGCGCCTGGTCTCCTACGCCTTCGCGGGCGTCGAGCCGGAGGTCATGGGCTACGGCCCGATCCCGGCGACGGAGAAGGCCCTCGCCAAGGCGGGCCTGTCCATCTCCGACATCGGCCTGTTCGAGATCAACGAGGCCTTCGCCGTCCAGGTCCTGGCCTTCCTCGACCACTACGGCATCGCGGACGACGACGAGCGCGTCAACCAGTACGGCGGCGCGATCGCCTTCGGCCACCCGCTGGCCTCCTCCGGCGTCCGACTGATGACGCAGCTGGCCCGCCAGTTCGAGGAGCAGCCGCAGGTCCGCTACGGCCTGACCACCATGTGCGTCGGCTTCGGCATGGGCGCGACGGTCATCTGGGAGAACCCGCACTTCGACGGAGGCGACAAGTGAGCACCACCGCTGAACTCCTGAAGGGCGCGGCCGAGCTGTTCCCGGACGAGGTCGTCACGCAGGCGCATGTACGCCACTTCGACCTGCCGCTGGGCGCGGGCCGGTTCGCCCTGATCACGCTGGACAACGGCTTCGACCACACCAAGCCGACCACCTTCGGCCCGCAGTCGCTGGCGAACCTCGACGCCGCCATCGACCAGGTCGAGAAGGAGGCCGCGGACGGCGAGATCGTCGGCGTCGGCATCACCGGCAAGCCGTTCATCTTCGCCGTCGGCGCCGACCTCAAGGGCGTCGAGCTCCTCAAGGAGTACGACCACGCGTTGGCCATCGGCAAGGGCGGCCACGAGGTCTTCAAGCGCCTGTCGAAGCTGGCCGTGCCGACGTTCGCGTACTACAACGGCGCGGCGATGGGCGGCGGCGTCGAGGTCGGTCTGCACTGCACCTACCGCACGGTCTCCGCGGCCGTGCCGGCCTTCTCGCTCCCCGAGGTGTTCCTGGGCCTGGTCCCGGGCTGGGGCGGCTGCACCCTGCTCCCGAACCTGATCGGCGCCGACAAGGCCGTCTCGGTCATCATCGAGAACTCGCTCAACCAGAACAAGCAGCTCAAGGGCAAGCAGGTCTACGAGCTCGGCATCGCCGACGCGATCTTCGAGGGCGCCGACTTCCTGGAGCAGTCGCTGATCTGGACGGCGTCCGTCCTCAAGGGCGAGATCGAGGTCGAGCGTCCGGTGATCGACCGCGGCGAGGCCTGGGACCAGGCCGTCGCCAAGGGCCGCTTCATCGCGGACAGCAAGGTGCACGGCGCGGCTCCGGCCGCCTACCGGGCCCTCGACATCATCGCCGCCGCCAAGAACGGCGACCTGCAGCAGGGTTACGACGCCGAGGACAAGGCCCTCGCCGACCTGATCATGGGCGGTGAACTGCGCGCCGGCATCTACGCCTTCAACCTGGTGCAGAAGCGCGGCAAGCGTCCCGCGGGCGCCCCGGACAAGAACCTGGCCCGTCCGGTCACCAAGGTCGGTGTCGTCGGCGCCGGTCTGATGGCCTCGCAGCTCGCCCTGCTCTTCCTGCGCCGCCTGGAGGTCCCGGTCGTCCTGACGGACATCGACCAGGAGCGCGTCGACAAGGGTGTGGGCTACGTCCACGCCGAGATCGACAAGCTGCTGGGCAAGGGCCGCATCAACCAGGACAAGGCCAACCGCCTGAAGGCGCTGGTCTCCGGCGTCCTGGACAAGGCCGAGGGCTTCGCGGACGCGGACTTCATCATCGAGGCCGTGTTCGAGGAGATGGGGGTCAAGCAGAAGGTGTTCGCGGAGGTCGAGGCGGTCGCGCCCGAGCACGCGATCCTCGCCACCAACACCTCCTCCCTGTCGGTGTCGGAGATGGCGTCGAAGCTGAAGCACCCCGAGCGGGTCGTCGGCTTCCACTTCTTCAACCCGGTCGCCGTCCTGCCGCTCCTCGAGATCGTCCGCGGCGAGAAGACCGACGACGCCTCGCTCGCCACCGCGTTCGCCGTCGCCAAGAAGCTGAAGAAGACGGCGGTTCTGGTGAAGGACGCCCCGGCGTTCGTCGTGAACCGCATCCTGACCCGCTTCATGGGCGAGATCCAGAACGTCATCGACGAGGGCACCCCGGTCGAGGTGGCGGAGAAGGCGGTGGAGCCCCTGGGCCTGCCGATGTCTCCGCTCGTCCTCCTGGAGCTGGTCGGCCCGGCGATCGGCCTGCACGTCTCGGAGACCCTCAACAAGGCGTTCCCGGACCGCTTCAAGGTCTCCCCGAACCTCAGGGCGGTCGTCGAGGCGGGCAAGCGCGGCTTCTACGTCTACGACAGCGGCAGGCCCGAGCTGGACCCGGAGGTCGCCGCGCTGCTGAAGCAGGGCGATGTCGTCCTGACGGAGGAGCAGGTCCGGGCGCGCGTCCTGGACGCGGTGGCGCAGGAGATCGGCCTGATGCTCGAGGAGGGCGTCGTCGCCGAGCCGCAGGACATCGACCTCTGCCTGATCACGGGCGCCGGCTGGCCCTTCCACCTGGGCGGCATCACGCCGTACCTGGACCGCGAGGGCGTCTCGGAGCGCGTGAACGGAAAGAAGTTCCTGGCTCCGGGCGTGGCGAGCGTTCCCGCGTAACCGCCCCTGCACGGACGTACGGTGCCCGGCACATCAACTGGTGTGCCGGGCACCGGTGCGTCTCCGTGTCTCAGGAAGCCTCCCCCGCGGCAGCGCGCCGGTCCTCGACATGGACGATGCGCAGCCCGGTGCCGTCCCGGTGGCGCTTGGCGCGTCCGTGGACGCCGACCACCACGTCCGACCGGGCAGGGGACTCGCCAGGTGCGACGTACGTGACGACGTCCGGGTGGTGCCCGGTGGCCAGCCATCCGGCGTCGTCCTTGAGTTGGAGCACGCCGAAGTCCCCGGCCGGGGTGGCCGTGTGCGCCGGCCCGAACTCAGCCCCGAACGGTCCCGCGACAGACCCGCTCAGACCTCCCGCCACGCCTCCAGTGCCAGGCCCGGTTCGTCGTTGCGGCGGGTGAGGAAGAGGTGGCCGGTGGACGGGGACAGGGCCGCCGCCACCACGCGCTCGTTCTCGTCCGTCGTCAGGGAGACATGGGCGTCGACGGGGAGTTGGGGGCCGGACTCGGTCCACCAGGCGCCCGCCGACTCGTCTTCCGTCGGGTAGGCGGCGAAGGCGATGCGGCCGCTCGCCGAGCGCTGGGCAAGCAGTGTGCAGTCGTGGCCGTCGAGTTCGCAGCGGACCGCGGCGACCGGGCCGGGGCCGGCGGAAGGGAGCAGGGTGACCGGCTTGCCGCCGGGGCGCCAGGCGCACAGGTCTCCCGAGTCGTCGGTGTAGAAGAGGGTGGTGCTGTCGGGGGACGTGGCCAGGGCGCGGAGCGTGCCCGGACGGACCGGGACGTCCATCGCCTCCTGAAGGACCGGCTGCCCACCCGGCTCCTCCTGGCGCCAGTGCAGCAGACCCCCGGGGATGGCCGCGTACAGCTCGACGCGCCCCGACTCCCCCGTCACCGCCGCGAGTTCGTCCTGGACGTCACGGCCCTTCAGGTCGCGCCAGGCCTCCCAGCCGCCCTTCTCCTTCTGGGCCAGCATGCTCACGCCGCCGCCCTTGTTGCGGACGAAGACGTGGGCGCGTCCCTGCGCGTCGACCGCCACGGCGGGCGTGCCGGTGCGGTCGCCCTTCTTGTCGGGGTGCCCGACCGGGTTGAAGTCCAGGGCCGCGAGCCGGGGCCGGAAGTGCGTGGAGTGCACGAGGCCCGCCTCGCCGGGCACGGTGGGCCGCCAGGAGACCAGGTGCGCGTAGCGGTCGGCGCCCTGCCCGACCGCGAGCACCGGGTGCAGCTTCTGGTCGCCGCCCACCCGGCGCGGCGCGTCCCAGGGACCACCGGGCCACCGCTCCGCCCGGCACAGGACGGCGTCGCCCGACGGCAGATAGACACTGAGCCGGCCGTCGCGGCCGCGTATGAGCCAGTCGCCGTTCACCGGTTCACTGTAGGACGGGCCGGCTGCTCACCGCGGCCCGGCCCCCGCCTGGTCACAGACGCTTGGCGCTGCGGAACAGCTGGGCGTAGAAGCCGTTGCCGTCGATGCGGGAGACGCCGCCCTTGTCACCCATCGTGGGGCCGTTCTGCTCCTTGCGGCTGGAGACGAAGACGCGGTGGCCGTCGGTGTCCAGGCCCAGGTAGAGGGCGACGTGGTCCATGTGGTTGCCGGTGCGGTGGTCCATCTTGAAGAACAGCAGGTCGCCCGGTTGGAGAACGTCGATGTTCTTCGGCCTCACGTACCAGGGGGACGGGCCCTTGATCTTGATGATGTCGACGCCGACCTTGGACCGGGCCATGCCGTCCGCGGTGCGGGGCAGCCCGTCGCCGAGGGTGTTCGTGGCCATCAGCGGGTAGCGGGCCCGGTACCCCCACACCATCCGCATGAAGCCGGAGCAGTCCAGCGCCCGGTAGCGCTCCTTGCGCGGGTACATCGTCGTGCCGTTGCGGAAGGTGTACGGGATGCCGAGGTAGTCGTAGAAGTCGTTCTGCTCCAGGCGGTCCACGCCGTCCGCCTTGAACGGGCCGAACACCGCGTCGCCGGCGTACGGGATGCCCTCGGAGTCCTTCTTGACCGGCGCGCCCTGCACGTACTGGAAGGCGATCGCGAAGACGTCGTCCTCCTGGCTGCCGTAGTACTTCTTGAACCAGTCCTTGAACCACTGCTCCTTCTCGGCGCCCCTGGTCCACGGCTCCGGCATCAGCCGCACCCAGTCCTCGGTCACCACCTTGGAGTTGGTGTTGGCGGGCTCGTCGAAAGTGCGGGACGGGCCGCGCAGGGTGGCGGTGCGGGCGCCGTCGGTGAAGGTGGCGAGGATCTGGCCGTTCGCGCCGCGCAGGATCGTGCGATCGGGGTTCTTCAGGCGCTCCCAGGTCTGCTCGCCGGTCTGCTGGGCGCCGCCGTTCTGCAGGTTCGGCTGGTCGATGACGGCCTGCGCCGCGGGCGCCTTGGTCTGCTCGTCCTTCCTCAGCTCCACCGTGAGGTATCCGCTGGCGCCGAGCAGCGCGAGCACGACCGCGGCGTGCAGGACGGGGCGCTTCATCTTGGGGGGCATGGGATCGACTCCGTTGGTCAGGCGGACGGCATGACGCCGAGGAGGATTCCGGCGGTGAGGACGACATAGGCCATGAGCGTCACCGATCCGGTGGCCAGCAGGGTGGCGCCCCGGGGCTGGCGGACGAGTTGGTAGGCGATCAGGCCGGGGACGATGAAGCCGAGGGTCTGGTTGGCGTACATCAGCGGGAACTCCAGCGACAGCACGATCATCACCGTCGCCTGGAGCGTCACGCCGAGCAGCACGACCGCGGCGAACAGCCGCTTGCCGTAAAGGATCACGAACTTCTGCATCAGCAGGGTGCCGACGTACGTCAGGACGGTCACGCCGACCACCATCGCGGCCCGCTGGAGGTCCTCGACGAGGGTCAGCGCCAGCCAGCCCGGGGTGATCATGCCGCCGGGCGAGAGGTTGGTCGTCAGGTAGCAGATCAGGGAGAAGAGCAGCCCGATCGCGATGCCGATCGCGGCGATCTCGGGGGTGAGGACGGAGGGGATCAACGGTGCTGCTCTCCTGGGTTCTGCCACTGCTGAGAGTCGTCGGCGGGGGACGCGGGCGGGATACGGGCCTCGAACAGGCCGCGGGGCTGCGGGGGTTCGCGGTGCGGCGAAGGTTCGTGGTGCGGCGAAGGTTCGCGGTGGAGCGAGGGGTCACGGTGCTGCGGCCGCTGGGGCTGCTGCTGGTGCTGCGGCTGCTGCGGGGCGGACGGGGCCTGGACAACGGCCGGCCAGGGCTCGCGCTGTCCGGCCTGCGGGGCCTGCCGGTCATGGACCTGCCAGTCGTGGGCCTGCCAGTCGTGGGCCTGCCAGTCGTGGGCCTGCCAGTCGTGGGCCTGCCAGTCGTGGGCCTGCCGGTCATGGACCTGCCGGTCATGGACCTGCCGGTCATGGACCTGCCGGTCATGGGCCTGCCGGTCATGGACCTGCCGGTCGTACGTCTGATGCGCGTACGGCCGCTCGTTGCCGCGCTGTGCCGGCACGTGGGCCTGCGGCGCGTACCGCGTCTCGTACGCCTCCGGGTAGGGCTGGTAGGGGTCGAGGCGCGGGGCGTACAGCTGCATGGTCTCGACGTGCTCGGGGTGCCGGTCCGGGGTCTGCGGCCGTGTCCCGGCGGGCGTGGTGGGCGCGTCGTCGGGACTGTCGTCGGGCGGGAGTTCGGCGAGGTGCTCCAGGAGCACCTCGCCCTGGCCGTGGATGTTGCCGATGGCGACCAGCGAGGAGTCGGCGCCGAGCCGTCCGAGCAGTTCGGCCATGAACTCCTCGGGGTCGCGGCGGTCGCCGCCGAGGTCGACGGCCCGGTTGCGGTACTCGGCCGGGATGGCGTCGATGGCGGACTTGGCCGGGTGGCCGATGACGAAGACCTGCTCGGGGTCGAGGTCGGGGATGATCTCGCCCATCTGGCCGTTGCGTTCGACGCGGTCGGGGCGGCAGTTGACGACCACGTTGAGCGGGCGGTGGATGGCACCCAGGTCGAGCAGCTGGTTGATGTTCATCAGCGTCGACTCGGGGTCGTTGGCCGCGAAGACGTTGGCGAAGCGCAGTTTCTTGCCCTCGTGCGTGAGGTAGCGCTCGACGTGATCAGCCGGGTCTGGCCGTTGTCCAGGCGCACCATGCGGGGGGACAGGCCGTCCTTGCGTGAGAGTTCGGTGAGATCGATGGCGGTGAGCGGAACGTTCTCGCCGCGCGCAGCGAGCAGCTTGCCGGACTTGATCTCGATGACCGCGGTGCCGCGCCACTTCTGGTAGACGTCACCGACCTTGTCCAGGACCGTGTCGGCCGAGACGGGCTTGCCCTCGTTGAACAGCGTCGCGGTGTTGGTGAGGTCGGTGACCGACTCGTCGAGCGAGGTTCGCAGCGCGATCGCGCCGTCCTCGGCGACGTACTGCTGGGACGTCAGAACCGCTTTCGGGACCAGGGCGTTGTCCGGTTTGCCCAGGGTGAGTGCGGTGATTCCCGCGAGGGAGAGAAGCAGAACCGACAAGACGGCTATCGGTGGTCGAATTCCCCCCAAGAGCGACATGTCGGCCCGTCGGCGGACCTTGTGCCGCCGCTTCGGATGCGAAGCGGCCAACGGTTGGCTCCTCTCGTGCAACACCGCGGGTGCGTGCACGCCCCACGGGACGTGTCCCGCCACAGAGCGCACAGGAGTGCGACCCCGACCATCAGACGGACGAACGCACCACAGGGTTGCACAGGCGAAAGAAAAAGGTGAGAAATCCGTTTGGGCGCGACCACGATCGGGCAAGGGGACTGTTCACCTTCGTCGCCGGGAGTTCATCCGGCGATCCGCGGTCCTGCCTGGCCACCGTGGTGCACGCGCAGACCCGCTGGTTATCGTGTGGCGGTCATGACCGGGAAGCGAGCGAAGTCGATCAGCGTCGCGGCCACGATTGTCGTCGTCGGCGCACTCGTGGCCGGTTTCGGCGCGTATACGATCGGCCGCGCCGGCCAGGGCCACGGCGACGGCGGGGGCACGCACAGCAGCTCCGCGCCCGCCGGTGTGCCGCTGGAGCACCGGATCGCCGACTTCGCCTCCCACCTGCGCGAGGACGCCGGCTACCGCGAGCCGCGCCGCGCCGAACGCCGCGCCGTCGCCGACGCCGTGGGCCAGGTCCTCGACGGGCACCTCGACCGGGCCCGCACGCTGCTCTCCGACGTCGACTTCCAGCTGCGCACGCTCACCGACTCCGCCACCGGCCGCCGGTACGCCGAGCTGTCCGACCGCACCGAGGACGGCCCGACGCCGCGCGGCCGGGGCCGTGTCTACATCGACCTGTCCGCGCCCGTGCGCTGGTCGGTGCAGGTGCCGCACCCCACCGCCGACGCGAACACCGAACGCGTCGGCGCCCGGGTGCTGCTGGGCTCCCCCGGCGGGGTCATGGTGCTCGCGGGCGCGCACCGCAGGGCCGGGGTGGGCAACGCCGCCGACGTGGCGCACCGGACGGACTCCGTCTTCGACGCGGTCTGCGACGAACTGGCCCGGCGCCGCCTGCCCGGCATCCAGGTGCACGGCTTCGCCGACGACTCCGCGCCCGGCTACGACGTCGTCGCCTCCACCGGCAAGGGCACGGCGGGCCGGGCCGACGGCCGCCGGCTGGCCGACGCCCTGCGCGCCCGGGGATTCGCGGTGTGCCGGGCCTGGACCCGCTCCTGCCCGCTGGAGGGCCGGGACAATGTGCAGGGCCGCCGGGCCGATGCCGAGGACCTCACGTTCCTGCACGTCGAGTTCGCCCGCTCGGTGCGCGCGAGCGACGCGCGGATCCGGCAGGGGGTGGCGGCCGTGGACACGATCACCGCGCGCTGGGCGCAGCGAGCCTGAGTCCGGCGCAGCACACGAACAGCGGTGTCCGAGTGTCACGCGCAACAGCCAAGGGCGTGCCGGGCACCTCGAAGCAGCGGACCACTTCGACGCCGCGGTGCCCTTCGGTGAACAGCTCGACGGCTGACGACCCGGGCGCGCGTACCGTGCGACCCTGGACCCATGGACGAGGACACCCCCCTGCTCGTGATCGTCGACGGTGCGAACGTGGTCGGGTCGGTGCCCGACGGCTGGTGGCGCGACCGCAAGGGGGCCGCGGAGCGATTGCGGGACCGGCTGGCGGCGGGCGGCCTGCCGGACCTGCCGGGCCACGCGGAGATCGTCCTCGTCGTCGAGGGCGCGGCACGCGGCGTGGACCCGGTGCCGGGGGTGCGGGTCGAGGCGGCATCCGGCAGCGGCGACGACCGCCTCGTCGAACTGGTCGACCAGGCCGGTGACCGTCCCGTCCTGGTCGTCACGGCGGACCGGGAACTGCGGCGCCGGGTAACGGAGTTGGGAGCCGAGGTCACCGGACCGCGGGCCGTACGGGGCTAAGGGGCGAGCGGCGCGGCGGGCAGGGCCTGCCGCGTTGTCCGGCTCCGTCACCTCGGCCGGAGCGGGACCCGTGGGGCCGGGCTGCACCACGGCCGGGTTACGGGGTGCCGGCGCTCCCGGACCCGTAGGCCTCGCCGGCCGAAGTCTCCTGCTGCTGCCCGAGACGGCTGTGGGAGCGGCCGTAGAGGAAGTAGACCAGGAAGCCGATCACCATCCAGATGGCGAACCGCAGCCAGGTCTGGGCGGGCAGGTTCAGCATCAGCCACAGCGCGGCGCACACCGACAGGATCGGGATGAACGGCACCCACGGGGTGCGGAAGGCGCGGGGCAGGTCCGGGCGGGTCTTGCGAAGGATGATCACGCTGAGCGCCACGACGACGAAGGCGAACAGCGTGCCGATGTTCACCAGCTCCGCGAGTTCGCTCAGGCTGGTGAAGCCCGCGACGATCGCGATGATCACACCGAGCAGGATGGTCGGCCGGTGGGGGGTCCTGAAGCGCGGGTGGACGCGGGAGAAGAAGCGCGGCAGCAGCCCGTCGCGGCTCATCGCGAAGAACACCCGGGTCTGGCCGAGCAGCAGGATCATGCAGACGGTGGTCAGGCCGACGGCGGCGCCGAAGCTGATCACGCCCGCGTACCAGGGGTGCCCGATGGCCTTGAACGCGTCGGCGAGCGGGGCGTCCACGGACAGGTTGCTGTACTTCTCCATACCGGTCACCACGATCGACACCGCCACGTACAGCACGGTGCAGATGAACAGCGAGCCCAGGATGCCGCGCGGCATGTCGCGCTGCGGGTTGCGGGTCTCCTCGGCGGCGGTGGCCACGATGTCGAAGCCGATGAAGGCGAAGAAGACCACGGAGGCCGCGGTGAAGATGCCCATCACGCCGAAGTTGGACGGCGCCCAGCCGAACATCAGCTGGACGAGCGGCGCCTTGAGGTTGCCGCCCGCCTCCGCCGACTGCGCCTTCGGAACGAACGGCTGGTAGTTGGTGGCCTTGACGAAGAACGCGCCCGCGATGATCACGATGAGGACGACGGTCAGCTTGATGGCGACGACGACCGAGGTGACGCGCGCGGAGAGCTTCATGCCGAGGACGAGGATGCCGGTGAGCACCAGGACCAGGGCGGCGGCGAGGATGTCGAAGCCGAAGCCCGGCGTCCCTTCCCGCCCGCTCAGCGCGTCGGGCATGTGCCAGCCCGCGTTGTCCATGAGCGAGCGGATGTAGCCCGACCAGCCGACGGCGACCACCGCCGTGCCCAGCGCGAACTCCAGCACCAGGTCCCAGCCGATGATCCAGGCGGGCAGTTCACCGAGGGAGGCGTACGAGAAGGTGTACGCGGATCCCGCCACCGGGACCGTGGAGGCGAACTCCGCGTAGCAGAGCGCGGCGAGGGCGCAGACGAAACCCGCCGCGACGAAGGACAGGGAGACCGCGGGGCCCGCGTTCTCCTTGGCCACCTTGCCGGTGAGGACGAAGATGCCGGTGCCGATGATGACACCGACGCCGAAGACGGTCAGGTCCAGCGCGGACAGGGACTTCTTGAGCGCGTGCTCTGGCTCCTCGGTATCGAGGATGGACTGCTCGACCTTCTTCGTCCTGAAGAGGGTGCTGCTCACGTGCGTACCTCCCACGCTCGTCGTCCTCGACATGATCGAGAGGGGGCGTAGTGCGTATGCCCCGGAGCGGGTGGATTCACGCAGATGGGCCGGTTTCGCCACTCCTTGCAGTGGAGAAACCGGCCCGTCCGGACGCGGCTAGTCGCGCGCGGGCTCCACCGTGTCCACTCCGGACGCGGCGCGCTCGTACCGGCCGTCCAGCTTGGCGACCAGCCCGGTGACCTGGCGGGCGATGTCGGGCGCGGTCAGCCCGATCTCCGCCATGACCTCGGCGCGGGAGGCATGGTCGAGGAAGCGCGGCGGGATGCCGAAGTCGCGCAGCGGCACGTCGACGCCCGCGTCCCGCAGGGCCTGGGCGATGGCCGAGCCGACACCGCCGACGCGGGAGTTGTCCTCGACGGTGACGACCACGCGGTGCCGCTCGGCGAGCGGGGCCATGGCCTCGTCGACCGGCTTGACCCAGCGTGGGTCGACGACGGTGGTGGAGATGCCCTGCCTGTCGAGGAGCGCGGCGACCTCCAGGCACATCGGTGCGAGGGCTCCGACGGAGACGAGGAGGACGTCGGGGGTGTCGGTGCCGGGCTCACGCAGCACGTCCATGCCGCCGACACGGCCGACGGCGGGTACGGCGGGGCCGACGGCACCCTTGGAGAAGCGGACCACGGTCGGCGCGTCCTCGACGGCGACGGCCTCGCGCAGCTGGGCGCGGACCTGGTCGGCGTCGCGCGGGGCGGCCAGGCGCAGGCCCGGGACGACCTGGAGGATCGACATGTCCCACATGCCGTTGTGGGAGGCGCCGTCGGTGCCGGTGATGCCGGCCCGGTCCAGGACGAAGGTGACGCCGCACTTGTGCAGGGCCACGTCCATCAGGACCTGGTCGAAGGCGCGGTTGAGGAAGGTGGCGTAGACGGCGAAGACGGGGTGCACACCGCCGTGGGCCAGGCCCGCCGCGGAGACGGCGCCGTGCTGCTCGGCGATGCCGACGTCGTAGACGCGGTCGGGGAAGGCCCTGGCGAACTTGTCCAGGCCGACCGGCTGCAGCATGGCGGCCGTGATGGCGACGATGTCCTTGCGCTCCTTGCCGAGCTTGACCATCTCGTCGCCGAAGACGGAGGTCCAGTCGGCCCCGGACGTGGCGATCGGCAGGCCCGTGTCGGGGTGGATCTTGCCGACGGCGTGGAAGCGGTCGGCCTCGTCCTGGAGGGCGGGCTGGTAGCCGCGGCCCTTCTCGGTGAGGCAGTGCACGATGACGGGGCCGCCGAAGCGCTTGGCCCGGGCGAAGGCCGACTCCAGGGCCTCGATGTCGTGACCGTTGATGGGCCCGACGTACTTCAGGCCGAGGTCCTCGAACAGGCCCTGCGGGGCGATGAAGTCCTTCAGCCCCTTCTTGGCACCGTGCAGGGTGTCGTACAGCGGCTTGCCGACGACGGGGGTGCGTTCCAGGAGATCCTTGGTGCGGGCCAGGAAGCGCTCGTAGCCGTCCGTCGTGCGCAGGGTGGCCAGGTGGTTGGCGAGGCCGCCGATGGTGGGGGCGTACGACCGCTCATTGTCGTTGACAACGATGACCAGGGGGCGGTCCTTGGCATCGGCGATGTTGTTGAGCGCCTCCCAGGCCATGCCGCCGGTCAGGGCCCCGTCGCCGATCACGGCGACGACGTGGCTGTCGCGTCTGAGCAGCTGGTTGGCCTTCGCGATGCCGTCGGCCCAGCCGAGGACCGTGGAGGCGTGGCTGTTCTCGATGACATCGTGCTCGGACTCGGCCTGCGAGGGGTAACCGGACAGGCCGCCCTTCATCTTCAGGCGGGAGAAGTCCTGCCGGCCCGTGAGCAGCTTGTGGACGTAGGCCTGGTGGCCCGTGTCCCACAACACCTTGTCCTTCGGTGAGTCGAAGACCCGGTGCAGGGCGATGGTCAGCTCCACCACACCGAGGTTGGGGCCGAGGTGGCCGCCGGTCTTGGAGACCGCATCGACGAGGAAGGTCCGGATCTCATCTGCCAGCTGGTCCAGCTCCTCCAGGCTGAGCCGGTCCAGATCGCGCGGTCCCCTGATGCGGGTCAGCAACGGCACCCGTGCCTCCTTGCAGTAGAGCTGATCGAGCTGTTGCCGGGCTCGTCGAGTCTAATGTTCCGCCCGAGCGGCCGATGTCCGGGCTGTGCGTCGTGGGTCACGCGAACGGCCGTTACCCGGGAAAGACGTTTTCTCATGACGCAACTGTGCCCGGCACCGCCGTTGGCGCCGGGCACAGTGGCTGGGGTCGGCTGCCGCTAGGCGCGACCGGCCGTCTTCTGGGTCTTGCGGGTGACCGCGTCGATGACGACGGTCGCCAGCAGCACACCACCGGTGATCATGTACTGGACCGGCGAGGCGATGCCCTCCAGGGCGAGGCCGTACTGGATCGAGACGATCACCAGCACGCCGAGGAGCGCGTTCCAGGTGCGGCCACGGCCACCGAAGAGAGACGTACCGCCGATGACGGCCGCCGCGATCGCGTTCATCAGCAGGTCACCGCCGCCGGCGCCCTGGTTGGCGGACGCGATCTTGGAGGCGATGAACAGGCCGCCGATCGCCGCGAAGGTGCCGGAGATCGCGAAGACCGAGATCCGGACCATCTCCACGTTGATACCGGCACGGCGGGAGGCCTCGACGCTGCCGCCGAGCGCGAAGATCTTCCGGCCGTACGCGGTACGCCGCAGCACGAAGTCGGTGATCAGCAGCACGGCGACGAAGATCACCACGGCCAGCGGCAGACCCTTGTACTGGTTGTAGACGATCGCGACGGCGAAGGCGACGATCGCCAGCAGCACGGTGCGCAGGATGGTTTCGCTCAGCGGCCGGGACGGCACGCCCGCGGCCTCGCGGCGCTTGTTGCCGAAGAAGGAGGTGAGGAAGAACAGCATGGTCACCGCGATGGCGAGCCCGTAGGCGGCGGCCACGTCGGAGAAGTAGTAGTTGGTCAGCTTGGCGACCAGCCCGTCGCTGTTCAGGTTGATCGTGCCGTTGTCGCCCAGGATCTTGAGCATGAAGCCGTTCCAGAACAGCAGACCGGCCAGGGTGACCGCGAACGCCGGTACCCCGATCTTCGCGAAGAAGAAGCCGTGGATCGCGCCGGCGACCGTGCCCGTGAGGATGGCCAGGACGAAGGCCAGCACCTCGTTCATGCCGTGCGTGACGTTCAGGACGGCGAAGGTGGCACCCGCGACACCGGAGACCGAGCCGACCGACAGGTCGATCTCGCCGAGCAGCAGCACGAACACGATGCCGACGGCGATCATGCCCGTGCCGACCATGGCGACGGAGATGTCGGACAGGTTGCCCGCGGTGAGGAAGTTGGAGTTCAGGCTCTGGAAGATGATCCAGATGATCACCAGACCGATGACGACCGGGATGGAGCCGAGGTCGCCGGCCTTCATCTTGCGCTTGAACTCGGTGACGTAGCCCGCGAAGCCCTGTTCGCGCACCAGCAGTCGGGGGTCGACGGCCACGTCGGCGCCGCGTGCGGCCTCGGGGTTCTCCACGACGTGGTCCTCGGGCGTGGAGGTCTTGTCGATGCTCACTTCTTGATCTCCCCATTGGTGCGCGCCGCACGACGGGTCACGGCATTGTCCGTGGCGCCGGTGATGGCGGAGATGATCTCTTCCTGCGAGGTCGACTTGACCTCGAAGACGCCGTTGTTGCGACCCAGACGCAGGACGGCCACCTTGTCGGCGACGGCCTTCACGTCGGCCATGTTGTGGCTGATGAGTATCACGGCGTGACCGCGTTCGCGCAGCCGCTCCACGAGGTCGAGGACCTGCGCGGTCTGCTCGACGCCGAGGGCGGCGGTGGGCTCGTCGAGGATGACCAGCTTGGGCTCGCCGAGCATGGAGCGGGCAATGGCCACGGTCTGGCGCTGACCGCCGGAGAGCGAGGCGATCGGGATGCGGACGCTGGGGATGCGGATGGACAGCTGATCCAGCAGCTCGCGCGAGCGCCGCTCCATCTCTACCTCGTCCAGGACACCGCGGCGGCGGATCTCCCGGCCGAGGTAGAGGTTGCCGACGACGTCGATGTTGTCGCACAGCGCGAGGTCCTGGTACACCGTCGCAATGCCCAGGTTCTGGGCGTCGTGCGGCTTGCTGATCTGGACGGCCTTGCCTTCCCACTCGATGACGCCCTCATCGATGGGGTGCACGCCGGCGATCGTCTTGACCAGCGTGGACTTTCCGGCGCCGTTGTCGCCGACCAGGGCGACCACCTCACCGGCGTGGACCTCAAGCTCTACGTCGGTGAGCGCCTGTACGGCACCGAACCGCTTGGAGACCCCGCGCAACGCCAGCACGGGCGTAGCGGACACGTGAACCATCTCCTTCGCCGCCTGACCCGGCGGGAGGTTGTGCAGAAGTTTGGGGGGAAGTGTTCCGTCCGGCGCCCCGCACGAGCTTGCGGGGCTGTCTGATACGCGGGGCGCCGGAGGAGTCTGTGGGCGCCTTCGTCCAGCCAGGGGAATTCCAAGAGCGTTTTCCCCTGGTTGGAAAGGCGCTTGCCGCTGCTTACTTCAGGCCGATCTTGTCGCAGGCCGACTTGTACTGGGCCGTGCAGATCTCGTTGACCGTGTAGACGCCGTCCTTGACGACGGTGTCCTTGATGTTGTCCTTGGTCAGCGAGGTGACCGGGACCAGCACGGACGGGATGCCCTTGTTGGTGGGGCTGTCGACCTTGTCCTTGGCGACGGAGGCGAGCGACTTGCCCTGTGCCAGGTAGACGGCCATCTCGGCGGCCGCGTCGGCCTCGGGGGCGTACGGCTTGTAGACGCTCATGTACTGCTCACCGGCGACGATGCGCTGCACACCCGCGAGCTCCGCGTCCTGGCCGGTGACCGGGATCTTGGAGATGCCGGCCGCCTTGAGCGCGGTGATGATACCGCCGGCCATGCCGTCGTTGGCGGAGTAGACGCCGATGATGTTCTTCTTGCCGAGAGCGGAGATGGCGCCCTCCATGTTGGAGTTGGCGTTCTCCGGCTTCCACTCCTTGGTGTCGTACTCCTTGCCGATGTTCACCTTGCCGTCGAGCACGGAGTGGGCGCCCTGCTTGAACTGCGCGGCGTTCGGGTCGGTGGACGACCCGTTCATCATGACGATCTTGCCGGACTTGGCCTTCGAACCGAGGGCCTTCAGCAGCGCCTCACCCTGGGTCTTGCCGACCGTCACGTTGTCGAACGACGTGTAGGCGTCGATCGGGCCCTGCGCCAGGCGGTCGTAGGCGACGACCGGGATGCCCGCGTCCTTGGCCTTCTGCACCGAGTTCCTGATGGCGGCGGCGTCCACGGCGTCGACGATCAGCACGTCCACCTTGTTGGTGATCATGGTGTCGACCTGCTGGTTCTGCAGGCTGGCGTCCTGCTTGGCGTTGGCGTAGACGACCGTGGCCTTGTTGTTGGTGAGCTCCTTGACCTTCTTCTCGATCAAGGGGCGGTCGAACTTCTCGTAGCGCGCGGTCTGGTTCTCCGGCAGGAGCAGACCGACCTTGATGTTGTCGCCCTTCTTGGCACCCGAGGACGACGAGGAAGAACCACCGCCGGACTCCTTGGCACTGCCACAGGCGGCCAGCGAGACAGCCATCGCACCAGCAGCAACGGCAACGGCGGCACGACGCATACGCGTGTTCACTTCAGAAACCTCCCTGACGAGGCCGCGTCGTTGCGGCCGAGGTGGCTGGAAGTCAACTCGGCCACACGTACGACGTCAAGAAGTAAATCCTTAACGAGATGGCAACGATGCCATCCGTTCTCTAAGTGAAGGCAGGGGTAGCCGCAGACAGCGTACCCTCCAAAAGGGTCGAATCACCCATCTCGCTGAGCGCGAGGGCGAGCGCCCCCAGCACCTCCGCACGGCCGCCAAGTGCCCCCGGAAGAATGGACAGTTGGCGCGCGGCGCTGGGGATGGCGTAGCGGCCGACGGACTCCCTGATCGGCCCGAGCACCAGCTCACCGGCCTCCGCGAGATCACCACCGAGGACCACCCGGCTGGGGTTCAGCAGATTGCACAGGTTTGCGACACCACTGCCGATGTGGCGGCCGACGTCGGCGATCACCCGACGGCAGCCGGGGTCACCGTCCCGAGCCAGTCGCACGACGCCTTCCATCGTCAGGTCGGTGCCGTGACTGGGCTGGAGCAGCGGGAGGACGTACCGCGCGGCAGTGAAGGTCTCCAGGCAGCCCCGGTTTCCGCAGCGGCAGACGGGGCCGGATTCATCAAGAGTGATATGTCCGATTTCACCCGCCGTGCCGCCGGGGCCGCGGTAGATCTTTCCATTGATCACCAGACCCGCGCCGACACCGCTGGCGACCTTGATGTACGCCAGGTCCTTCACGCCCCGGCCGCTGCCCCAGACGAGCTCGCCGAGGGCGCCCAGGTTGGCGTCGTTGTCCACGTGCACGGGCACGCCGAGCCGCTCCCGCAGCTCCTCGGCGGGCTTGGTGCCGGTCCAGCCCGGCAGGATGGCCGTGGAGCCCAGGGTGCCGGACTCGACGTCGATCGGTCCGGGCACGCCGAGACCCACGCCGGCGACCTTGGAGGGGTCGACCCCCGTTGCCGCGATCAGGCGATTGACCAGCTCTTCCGCCCGGTCGAAGCCCTGTGTCGAGGAGGCGTCGACGTCCAGCGGTTCGGACTCCTCGGCCAGCACCTGGTGGGCGAGGTTCCCGACCGCGACCCGCAAATGGGCGTGTCCGAAGTCGACGCCGATGACGATGCCGGCGTCGCTGCTCAGTGACACGCTGCGGGCCCGGCGGCCGCCCGCCGAGGTGGGCGTGACCTGGACCGTTCCGCCGTCCTTGAGCTCGCGCACGATGTTGGAGACCGTCGCCGCGGACAGGCCCGTGGTCCTCGCGATCTCCGCCTGCGTGAGGGACCCGGCCAGCCGCACGGCGCGTACGACCCGCTCCAGGTTGGCTCGGTGCAGCGACGACTGCGACCCTGGAGTCTCCACGACGACCTCCTGAGCGCGGGGCCGCTTCGGCGAGGCCCCGTCTGTGTCCAACTAGTGAACTCTAAGCTGAGCCGTTCGGATCGCCTCCCGTCAAGAGGTTGAACCGTTTCCGGGTCCTTGGACACACTGACGTACCCAGGCAGCGGGCACACGGACGCCGCCCCCGGCCTTGCGGGAGCGGCGTGGGCGCGAGGGCGGGCCGGTGCTACTTCAGAGCGCCCGCCGTCAGCCCCTGCACCACCTGGCGCTGGAAGATGATGTAGGCCGCGAGCACCGGCAGCATCGCCATCACCAGGCCGGCGAAGAGACCGGACCAGTCGCCCTTGTAGCCCTGGCTGACGGCCAGCTGCACCAGTCCCTGGGTGAGGACGTGCTTGTCGGGATCGGTGTTGAGCACCGTGGGCAGCATGTACTGGTTCCACTGCCCGAGAAAGTTGAAGATGCCCACGCTGATCAGGCCGGGCTTCGCCATGGGCAGCATGATCTGGAAGAACGTCCGGGTGTGCGAGGCCCCGTCGACGAACGCCGCCTCCGCCACCGAGGTCGGCAGCGTCCGGAAGAACGCGGTAAGGAAGAACACCGTGAACGGCAGCGAGTAGGCGATGTAGACCAGGATGAGCCCGTGGATCGTGTTCAGCAGCCCCATGTTGTTCACGACGTAGAACAGGGGAACCAGCGCCAGCATGATCGGAAAACTCATGCCGCCGACGAACAGGTAGTAGATGAAGCGGTTGCCCGGGAAGTCGAACCGAGCCAGCACGTAGGCCGCCATGGAGCCGAGCACCAGCGTGCCGATGAGCGAGCCGCCCACCACCAGGACGGTGTTGAGGAAGTAGTCGCTCATGTTGGCGTCGGTCCAGGCCCGCGACCAGTTGTCGAAGTGCAGCTTGTCCGGCAGCGACCAGGGCGAGCCGAAGATGGAGCTGTCGGTCTTGAAGGACGTCATCACCGCCCACACCAGCGGCAGGACCACCATGATCGCCCAGATGACGAGGATCCCGTGCGAGAAGACGTTGAGGACGGTGCCCTCCCTCTTCTCCCGGGGCGGCTTTTCGGCCACCGTGTCGATCTTGACGACGGCAGCACCGGACTCGGCCGGAACGGGGCCGGGGGTCTCGGTCGTTTTCATCTGATCAGAACTCCAGCCGCTCGCGCCGGCCCAGCCGCATCACGACGGCGGCAAATGCCAGGGTGACGATGAGCAGGGCGACGCCGATGGTGGTGGCGTAGGCGGCCTGACCGTCACGGAACGCCTTCTGGTACACGTACAGGACCATGACGGTGGTCGAGTAGTCGGGGCCACCCGGTCCGGTCGTCATGATCTGTACGACCGCGAACGACTCGGCACCGAGGGCGAGGATGCCCATGTAGACCCAGCCGGACTGCACGGTGTCCCACAGCAGCGGCAGGGTGATCCGGAAGAAGGTGGTGAACCTGTTGGCGCCGTCCAGCAGCGCGGCCTCGTACAGGTCCGCCGGAATGGAGGCCATCCCGGCGGAGAAGAGGACCACGAAGAAGCCGACCGTCGACCAGACGAGCACCGCCATGACGCACCACAGGGCGAGGTTCGGGTCGCCCAGCCACAGTGGCTGGACGCTGTCGAGCCCAATCCCTCGCAGCAGGGAGTTGATCGCGCCGCTGTCCGGGTTGTACGCGAAGGCGAACAACAGGGCGACGATCGCGATCGACAGCACCTGCGGGAAGAAGTAGACGATCTTGTAGAACGAGGAACCGCGGACACCGGAGACCACCGGCCCGCCCTTCCTCCGCCGTCCGCCCACATTGATCATGAAGGCGAAGAACAGCGCCAGACTGATCGTCACCAGCGGCAGCACCAACGCGAACAGCAGACTGTGCTGCAACGACTTCCAGAAGATCTCGTCGTCGAGCATCCTCTTGTAGTTGTCGAGGCCGACCATCTTGAATTCGGGGCTCAGGCCGGTCCAGTCCGTGAACGAGTAGTAGATGGACTGGATGAACGGCCAGACGACGAAGAGCGCGTAGAGCCCCAGGGGAACCGTCAGGAACCCCACGATGAACCGGTACTTGCCGTGCTGCATTTGCTACCGACCCCGATCTCTGGGCGGGTGTCGCCGCTGGTGACGGACCCTCACTGGTGCTTGTAGTGCTTGATCGACGTGTCCTTGGCGGCCTCGTCGGCAAAGCCCTGGATCTTCTTGATGGCCTCGGCCGGGGTGAGGCGGCCGGCCATCATCTCGCCGAGACAGGCCACACCGATCTTCTCCTTCTGCAGCTGCACGTACCAGTCCTGGAGCCGCGGATTCACCACGTTGGAGCCGGCCTTCTCCAGCGCCGCGACACCGGACTGCAGACCCGGGGTGAGGGTGATGCCGCTGGTGCCGCCGTTGTACGCGGTCAGCGACTTCACCTTGGCCGTGAAGTTCTTGGAGGACGCCTCGCTCAGCATGATGCGCAGTTGCTCCATGCCGCCCTCGGCGTTCTTGGCCTTGGCCGGGACGATGAAGGGCTCACCGCCGGAGGCCCAGATGGTGCCGAACGGCAGCTTGTCGGAGCTGTCGAGGCCGGTGGGCGCAGAGACGGCGAGGTTGAAGTCCTTCGGGATGACGTTCGCCGACTCGTTCTCCACCCAGGAGCCGTTCGGGATGAACAGCGCCTTGCCCTTCGCCCAGGCGGTCTGCGACTGGATGTGGTCGAGCCCCGGCGTGCCCTTGAGGATGTAGCCCTTCCTGTAGAGCTCGAAGTAGGCCTCGAAGCAGGCCTTGACCGCCGGGTGCTTCCAGGCGTTGGGCTCGAGGTTGTCGATGGCGTCGAGGACCTCGCGGCCGCCGACCTTGCCGATCATCGGGTAGAGCGAGAAGGGGATGTAGTACGGGTACTTGCCGGCGTACGTCCAGCCCGCCATGCCCTTCTTCTTGGCCTTCTCGCAGACCTTGAGCATTTCGTCCCAGGTCTCCGGATACTTCTCGTCGAGCGAGTCCAGGGCCTTCTGCGAGTACCAGACGCCGTAGACCGTGTAGGCGTAGTACAGGATCCAGACCGGCTTGCCGTCGAACTGGCCCATTTCCACGATGCCAGGGCGCAGCGTGTCACGGACCTTCTTGTTGGGGTCGTCGTACGACGGGGCGTCCAGCAGCGGGGTGAGGTCGGCGAGCTGGTTCTTGCCGACCAGGACGCCCATGTCCATCTGCTCGGCGCCGGAGTTGTCGATGAGGTCCGGCGGGTTGCCCTGGTTGAAGCGTGGCTGGAGCGTCGACTGGATCTTCTGGGTGGCGGAGAACTTCACCTTCGCCTTCGGGAAGTTCTGCTCGTAGATCTTCACGGCGTCCTGGGCGTACTCCTTGCCGAAGCCGCCGTCGAACAGTACGAATTCCATCTGTGCGGTGTCGTTGACACCGAGCGGGTTCTTCGAGGTCTTCTTTCCCGCTTTGGCCTTCCCCTGGTTGTCTCCGCCGCTACTGGCGCACGCGGACAGGAAGCTCATCGTGGGTACGGAGATCAAACCGAGGGCAGCGGACCGCTTGATCAGGTCCCGGCGGCCGACGCCTCCGTGGTTCTCGGCGGAAGTGGATCCCATGCTCAAGTCCTCGCCTTCTCCAGGACTCAGGCGGTGAACCGGATCCTCCCCGGCACCGCGGTCAGGGCAAGCTGGGTCGTGCAGGAAGTACTTCGTGCGTCATCTACCGGGATCAGTTGGAAAACAAGGAGGCTGGCGCGTTTCGCACGTCGAACCACCCTTTCCGGCTCCCCCCGGGCCCGCTTCCGGCCGGTCGAACGGCTACGCGGACGCCGACAGGTATAGTCCACTTCCCGCCGGCGGAGCAAGATCAAATGCAAGTTTGGCTGTCGGTCTTTTCCGAGTTGAGACCTCGCGGAAATATGGGCTGTCTGTGTGTTCCACGTCGGATAAATCCGCGGCTTTGCGCCCGAATGCCCCACCCAACGCCCTTGACATCACCGGCCACTTGACTTCCTACTGGTCCTTACGCACTGAAGCTGACAACGTTGTCCAGTGTGCAGGGAGGGGTCCTCGTATGCAGCGAAGAGCGCGACACAGATGGGGTACGGCGGTCGTCATCGCGGCCGCCTTCGTCATGGCGGCGGGCTCGCAGGGGGCGGCGGTCGCCCTGCCCGGCAAGGCCCCTGCCGCCGACCGGGAGTTCGCCTCCTCGTTCGAGGCGGGCGATCCGGCGCCGGACTGGCTGAACACGGTCGACACCGCGCCGGACGGCAGCAAACGCGCCTCGGGCGTCGACGGCGGCTACACCACCGGCATTCCGGGCAATGTGGACGACCACGTCACCGATGTCCGGGCCAGCGGGGAGAACACGGGCGCGGGCGAGGTGAAGGAGAACCTCGTCGACAGCGAGTCCGGCACCAAGTGGCTGACGTTCGAGCCCACCGGCTGGGCCGAGTTCGACCTCGACAAACCAGAAAAAATAGTTAAATACGCTCTCACGTCCGCCAATGACTACGCCGAACGTGACCCGAAGGACTGGACGCTTCAGGCCTCCACCGACGGCAAGGACTGGAAGACCGTCGACACCCGCACCGGCGAGACCTTCTCCGAGCGGTTCCAGACGAAGACGTACGACCTCGCCGCGCCGGCCGGGTACCAGCACTTCCGGCTCGACATCACGAAGAACAACGGCGCCGACATCCTTCAGCTCGCCGACGTCCAGTTCTCCACGGGCGGCAGCGGCGGACCGGTCCCGCAGGACATGCTCTCGCTGGTCGACCGCGGCCCGAGCGGCTCGCCGACCGCGAAGGCGGGCGCGGGCTTCACCGGAAAGCGGGCGCTGCGCTACGCCGGGCGGCACACGGCGAGCGGGCGGGCGTACTCGTACAACAAGGTCTTCGACGTCAACGTCAAGGTCGCCCGCGACACCCAGCTGTCGTACCGCATCTACCCCTCGATGGCGGACGACGACCACGGCTACGACGCCACGAACGTCGCCGTCGACCTGGCCTTCACCGACGGCACCTATCTGAGCCAGTTGGGCGCGACCGACCAGCACGGCTTCGCGCTGACCCCGCAGGGGCAGGGCGTGGCCAAGACGCTGTACGCCAACCAGTGGAACAACGTCGCCTCCCGGATCGGGTCGGTCGCGGCCGGCAAGACGGTGGACCGCATACTTCTGGCGTACGACTCCCCCGGCGGCCCGGCGAAGTTCCGCGGCTGGCTGGACGACGTGGCGATCAGGCCGGTCGCCCCCGAGAAGCCGAAGGCGCACCTGTCCGACTACGCGCTGACCACCCGCGGCACCAACTCCAGCGGAAGCTTCTCGCGCGGCAACAACTTCCCGGCGACCGCGCTGCCGCACGGTTTCAACTCCTGGACTCCGGTGACGAACGCGTCCTCTCTGAGCTGGCTGTACGAGTACGCGCGCGCGAACAACGACGACAACCTGCCGACGATCCAGGCGTTCAGCGCGAGCCACGAGCCGAGCCCCTGGATGGGCGACCGGCAGACCTTCCAGGTGATGCCGTCCGCCGCGTCCGGCACCCCGGACACCGGCCGCACGGCCCGCGCGCTCGCCTTCCGGCACGAGAACGAGACCGCGCGCCCCTACTATTACGGGGTGCGGTTCGAGAACGGGCTGAAGGCGGAGATGACGCCGACCGACCACGCGGCGGTCCTGCGCTTCACCTACCCGGGCCAGGACGCGAACGTGCTCTTCGACAACGTCACCGAGCAGGCGGGCCTCACCCTCGACAAGGCAGGCGGCATCGTCACCGGCTACTCGGACGTGAAGTCGGGCCTGTCGACGGGGGCGACCCGGCTTTTCGTGTACGGGGTGTTCGACAAGCCCGTGACGGACGGTTCCTCGAGCGGGGTCAAGGGCTACCTGCGCTTCGACGCGGGCGCGGACCACACGGTCACCCTGCGCCTGGCCACCTCGCTGATCAGCATCGACCAGGCGAAGGACAACCTGCGCCAGGAGATCCCGGACGGCACCTCCTTCGACACGGTCAGGGCACGGGCCCAGCGGGCCTGGGACCGGATCCTCGGCAAGGTCGAGGTCGAGGGCGCGACGCCGGACCAGCTGACGACGCTGTACTCCAGCCTGTACCGGCTGTACCTGTACCCCAACTCGGGCTTCGAGAAGGTGGGCGGCACCTACCGGTACGCCTCCCCCTTCTCACCGATGCCGGGTCCGGACACCCCCACGCACACCGGCGCGAAGATCGTCGACGGCAAGGTGTACGTGAACAACGGCTTCTGGGACACGTACCGGACGACCTGGCCGGCGTACTCGTTCCTGACGCCGAGCCAGGCCGGTGAGATGGTCGACGGCTTCGTGCAGCAGTACAAGGACGGCGGCTGGACCTCGCGCTGGTCCTCCCCCGGGTACGCGGACCTGATGACCGGCACGTCGTCGGACGTCGCCTTCGCCGACGCGTACGTCAAGGGCGTCGGCTTCGACGCGAAGGCGGCGTACGACGCGGCTCTGAAGAACGCGACCGTCGTGCCCCCGTCGTCGGGCGTGGGCCGCAAGGGCATGAGCACCTCGCCCTTCCTCGGCTACACCAGCACCGACACGCACGAGGGCCTGTCGTGGGCGATGGAGGGCTACGTCAACGACTACGGCATCGCGAAGATGGGCCAGGCCCTGTACCGGAAGACGGGCGAGAAGCACTACAAGGAGGAGGCGCAGTACTGCCTCAACCGCGCCCAGGACTACGTGAAGCTGTTCGACTCCAGGGCGGGCTTCTTCCAGGGCCGGGACGACCAGGGCAACTGGCGCATGGACTCGGCGAAGTACGACCCGCGCATGTGGGGCTACGACTACACCGAGACCGACGGCTGGGGCTACGCCTTCACGGCCCCGCAGGACAGCCGTGGCCTGGCGAACCTGTACGGCGGCCGGTCGGGGCTGGCGGACAAGCTCGACAAGTACTTCGCCACGCCGGAGACGGCCTCCCCGGAGTTCGTCGGCTCCTACGGCGGGGTCATCCACGAGATGACGGAGGCGCGGGACGTGCGGATGGGCCAGTACGGTCACTCCAACCAGGTCGCACACCACGTGATCTACATGTACGACGCGGCCGGGCAGCCGTGGAAGGCGCAGGCGAAGGTCCGTGAGGTGCTCTCCCGCCTCTACGTCGGCAGCGAGATCGGCCAGGGCTACCACGGCGACGAGGACAACGGCGAGCAGTCGGCCTGGTACGTCTTCTCCGCGCTCGGCTTCTACCCGCTGGTGATGGGCAGCGGCGAGTACGCCATCGGCTCCCCGCTGTTCACCAAGGCGACCGTGCACCTCGAGAACGGCCGGGACCTGGTGATCAAGGCGCCGCGGAACAGCGGGAAGAACGTGTACGTGCAGGGCGTGCGGCTGAACGGCCGTACCTGGACGTCGACGTCCCTGCCCCACTCGGTGATCTCGAAGGGCGGGGTCCTGGAGTTCGACATGGGTCCGCGGCCGTCGTCGTGGGGCACCGGCAAGAACGCGGCGCCCGTTTCCATCACGACTGACGACAAGGCACCGACGCCGCGGGCGGACGTCCTGAAGGGTGACGGCGCCCTGTTCGACGACACGTCGGCGACGGACGCGACGGTCACGACGGTGGACCTGCCGGTGAACGGCGCCACCAAGGCCGTCCAGTACACCCTGACGTCCGCCACGGACCGCACGAAGGCCCCGACCGGCTGGACCCTCCAGGCCTCGACGGACGGCACGACCTGGAAGACGCTGGACAGGCGCTCCGGCGAGTCCTTCGCCTGGGACAAGCAGACCCGCCCCTTCACGATCGCCGCCCCGGGCACCTACCAGAAGTACCGCCTGGTCCTCGACGGCGAGTCGACACTCGCGGAGGTGGAACTCCTGGCCTGACACACGGCGACATGACAGAGGGGCGGGCCCGGAGGTCACTCCGGGCCCGCCCCGTCGTTCGGGGCTCCGTCAGGGAGGAGACGGCTCCTCCTTCTCCACGCGGGCGGCTGTCAGCCCACTGCGAGGGTGAAGACGTGCAGGTCCGTGTTGGTCGGGAGCTTCACGGTCCTGATCTGCTTGCCTGCCGGGGCCTCGAAGGGCTGGGTGGCGAAGACGTACGTGGTCACCGGGTCCTTGTCGGCGCCCGCGACGTTGCGGTACGCGGTCTTGGCGACGATCTCGTTGCCGTACTGGACGGTTCCTCCGCCTCCGCCGACGGTCCAGTCGGTGAAGGCGAGGTCGACGGTGTCGGTGGTGCCGTCGGTGTAGGTGACGGTCGCCTTGGTCTGCTGGTTGCCGTTGACCGCGCTGCCGAGGAAGGACAGCTTGCCTGCCGGAGCGGGCAGTTCGATCGACTGGCCGGCCGCGGACGCGTTGTCGGGGCGGCCGCTCGGCGAGTTCGGCCAGGTGAAGGTCAGGCCGTCCACCGTGCCCTGCCCGCCCGGGCTCAGACCGGCCGCGGCGAGGGCCTGTCGGGAGTAGCTCCAGCCGCCGCCGTCGTAGTCGGCCTCGTCGTGGTCGCCCTCGTCGTCCGAGATGCCGGTGTTGTTGCAGGCCGCGAGGAGGGACCCCGGGGCGGCCACCGTCAGCGACACCGGTTGCTCGTACGACGTGCCGTCCGACGTCACCGTGACCTTCACGTCGTGGAAGCCCTGCTTGATGTCCTTGGCGGAGGCGAGGGTGATCTCCTGGGAGCCGTCGGCCACCGTTCCCTCGGCGGGCGTCGCCGTGATCCCCTCCGGGGTCTCCACCCGGAAGCGAACCTCCGGACCCGTGCCGCCACTCAGCGACAGGGCACGGATGCCCACCTTCGTGCTGTCCCCGGGTGCGATCGTCGCCGTGGTGGGGCCCACGCCTATCTGGTACGGCTGCTCGCCCTGCCGGAAGGACGGCGGGGCGTCGGACGGGTCGCTCCCCCACGCGCGGTTCGGGGTGCCGGAGAGGGTGTAGTCCAGCCGGCCGCCGTCGCGTACGAAGGAGGCCGGGAGCCACGGACGGTCACTCGCGCGGCCGTCGACCTTCAGCGACTGGACGTACGGCGACCCGGCCGCCGCTCCCGTCGCCCGGATGGAGATGTCGTTGCCGTTCGGGCGGTTGATCTCGATCCGCTCGAACAGCGGTGAGGCGAGGACGAGTTCGGCGCGGGACGGCACCTGCGGGTACATGCCGAGCGCCGAGAAGACGTACCAGGACGACATCGCGCCGAGGTCGTCGTTGCCGGGGATGCCGCCCGGCTGCGTCGACCACAGCTGCTTCATCGCTGCCCGGACCGTCTCCTGCGCCTTGTAGGGCGCGCCCGCGTAGTCGTACAGGTAGGGGACGTTGATCGACGGCTCGTTGTCCAGTTCCGACTTGTCGCCGCCGCTGCCGGTGAAGGCCCAGCCACCGTCGGCGTTGTGGAAGAAGGCGTCCAGGCGGGCCAGTGCCCTGTCCCGGCCGCCCATCGCCGCGAACAGGCCGGCCGGGTCGTGCTGGACCATCCAGGTGTACTGGGCCGCCGTGCCCTCCACGAAGCCGTTGCCGGTGTCCGGGGTGAAGCCGGTGACCCAGCTGCCGTCGGCCCTGCGGTTGGCGACGTAGCCGCCGGAGGGGTCGGCCGCGATGTTGAAGTTGTTCTGCCACCACTGGGCGCGGCGCGCGAAGGTGGCTGCAGTGTCCTTCTCCCCTGCCGCCGTGGCGAGCTGGGAGAGGGAGAAGTCCGCGGTGGACATTTCCAGCGTCTCCGCGGCGCCGCCCCAGGCGTTGGAGACGGAGGGCATGTAGTGGTGGGCCAGGTACTTGTCCAGCGAGGGACGTTGGCCGACCGACAGCACCGGCTTGCCCGCCGCCGACAGGTCCTGCTGCGTTGGCACCGTCGCCGCCTTCACCAGCGACGCCAGCGCACCGCGCAGGTCGAAGTCGGTGCCCCCGAACGCGCGGATGCCGGCGAGGACGGTGGGTGAGGGGTCGCCGTTCATGACGTGCGTGCCGCTCGCGCCGTGCAGCCAGCGGTCCCAGATGCCCTCGTTCTGCCGGGCGAGCTCGTACAGGGACTGCGCGACGTCCGAGCCGGTGCGCGGGCTCAGCAGGGTCAGCAGCTGCACCTGGTCGCGGTAGACGTCCCAGCCCGAGAAGGTGCCGTACTGCGCCTGGTGACTGCGGCCCACGGTGTGCACCTCGCCGTCACTGCCCCGGTATCTGCGGTCCGCGTCGCTGATCACGTTCGGGTGCAGCAGGGCGTGGTAGAGCGCGGTGTAGAAGGTGGTGCGCTCGTCGTCCGTGCCGCCGCCCACCCTGATCGCGGCCAGCCGGTCGCGCCAGGCGCGGCGGGCCGCGTCCTTCACCGAGTCGAAGGAGCGCCGCGGCGGGTTCTCCGCCGCCAGGTTCGCCTCCGCGCCCGCCTGGCTGACGTACGAGATGCCGACCTTCACGCCGACCGGGCCGGTGCCGGGCGCGAACTCGACCTAGCCGCCCGCGCCCTTGCCCGCCACAGGACGCCC
Organism: Streptomyces sp. NPDC005202; assembly: GCF_040608235.1. NCBI lineage: Bacteria > Bacillati > Actinomycetota > Actinomycetes > Kitasatosporales > Streptomycetaceae > Streptomyces > Streptomyces sp. NPDC005202. Next base: position 559,488 of record NZ_JBEXHW010000002.1, read on the forward strand.
GCCGGCCGAGAAGCCGCCCGTGCCGCCGGACGCCGACGTCGAACCCGGGCTCAGCTTGTCGTCCTGCCAGGTGCCCGTCGCCTTGAAGGGGCGGTCGAAGCGGGCGGTGAAGTACAGGGTGTAGTAGGCGCGCCGCCCCTCGGGGTCGAGGTAGCCGCAGAAGTTTCCGGAGGTGACGGAGCCGGAGACCGTGCGCTTCGCCGGGTCGATGGTGACCGACGAAGCGGTGGAGCCCACCTCGGAGTTGGCGGTACGGATCAGGAGGGAGGCGGGCTTGTCGGCCGGGTAGGTGAAGCGGGCCGAGCCCGTGCGCGCCGTTGCCGTGAGGTCGGCCATGACGCCGGAGGCCAGGCCCACCGTGTACCGGCCGGGCTCGGCGGTCTCGTCGGCGTGGCGGAAGTCGGAGGCGTAGACGGCGTCCTTGGTGTCACTGGCCGGCGAGGAGGTGACCTCTCCGGCGTACGGGAAGAACGGGATGTCGCCGCTGCCTCCCGCACACCCCGTGCCGGACATGTGGGTCAGGCTGAAGCCGCGGATGCGGGTGGCGTCGTACTGGTAGCCGCCGGGCGCGGCCGTTCTCGTGGCGTCGCCACGGGTGTTCTCCGGGCTGAAGGAGAGCATGCCGAACGGGACGACGGCGCCCGGGAAGACGTTGCCGCCGTTCCTGGTACCGATCAGCGGATCGACGTACGCGGTGGGGTCCTTGACCAGATCGGGAGGTGGTGCGGCGGTCGCCGCGAGGGCGGGGGTGGCGCCGCCGACCGCGAGCACCGCGGCCAGCAGCAGGGACGTGGGACGGAAACGCATGACGCGGCCCTCCTCCTTCGGACGGGTCGCGCACCACAGGTCGCACAAGCCGCAGGGACAGTAACCTGCGCGGGCGGTACCACGGAAGACCGCGTACCGGTGCACAGGCCCGCGCTCGCACCCACACGGGTGGCGCTCCCTCAACTGGGTTGACATCGTTGTCGGTTGAGGCGATACAGTCATGTACAGACCATCACGACAACGTTGTCGCACCCCAGCGTCAGCACAAGCCACGCACACCCGGGCAGGCGCCTTCCCCCCTTCGCCCGCCCGGCTCGCGGACCCGGTGGTCCACGGCTCGACCACCGGGTCCGCCCGAGCGGCCACCAACCGCCCTGCGCTCAGCGGCCGTCCAGCCGACCTGGCAGGGCGCCGGGCGGGGGCTCGGCCGGGTTGGCCGGGTTGGCCGGGACATGGATGCCCTGACCTCGGCATGGCCGCCGTCGATGTCGACCCCGGAGGCAAAGCAGTCAGCTGGGCTCACCCGGACAGTCAACCGACTCTCGCACACGTGCCCGTAACCCATTCGCCTCCGCGGCGTTAGTCAGTTTGTAGAGGGGGTGGCCCATGAGGGCAGATTCCGGGCGGAAATATCGCGCCTACCCGCGCGCAGACCGGGAGAGAATCCTGAGCGATTGGGTGCACGATGCGCGGGCCTTCTGGAACCTCGCCGTGGAGCACCGTCTGATGGCAGGCCGTAAACATGATGGAAGTTGGGTATGGTCAGCGGAGCAGTGCACCCTGTTGACCGAGATCCAAATGACCCCGACCGCTCCATCAACTGGATTCGTGACCTCCCCGCGCAGTCCGGGCAGCAGATTCTGCGTCGCCCTGATCGCGCTTTCGTCAACATGGCCAATCCGGAGCATCCGGCGGGACCACCCGTCTTCAAGCGCCGCAGTGATCGGATGGGCATCCCCTTCACGGGCGAGGCCGTTCAGTTCCGCAAGCTCAACCGGCACTGGGCGGAAGTCCGCTTCCCGCTTCTTGGTTGGCTGAGGATCCGCCTTTCGCGCGCCCTGGGTGGGAGCATTCGCAACGCGACGATCGCCCGTAACGGACTCGGATGGCACGTTTCTCTCGGAGTGCACTCCGGTCTCTCGGAGTGCACTCCGGAATCAAGCCGACTGCCCCCAACGGTCGGCCCGGCTGCGGCGTCGACTTCGGAGTGTCCATCTCAGCCTGGGTATCCACGGAACCTGAGGGGTGGTCCATGCGGCCCACACTGACAGCGGGAGAGGAACGACGCCTCACGGCTCTGGAACAGCGAAAGGCTCGACAAATCGCGTATGCCAAGAAGTACAACCACGGCAGGCGCTCAAATCGACTCAACCGCACCATCGCCGCCATCGCAGCCCTTCGGGCTCGGCAAGCCAGAAGAAGACTCGACTTCACCCACAAGTTGACCACTGATTTGGCCAAGAACCACGGCTTCGTCGGAATCGAAGACCTGCGCGTGAAGAATATGACCGCGTCAGCCAGTCACTCTCAGGCCGCGGCGAGAGGAAAGAAGGGAAAGCAGAAAGCGGGACTCACCCGAGCGATCCTGGACAATGCCCCTGACGAACGACGCCGTCAACTGGCATACAAATGCCCGCTCTACCGAAGCGAACTACGTCCCGTCTCGGCCCGAGGAACGTCCCAAACATGTCCGTCTTGCGGGAAACGCGACCCCAAGAACCGTCTCCATCGCGGGCGAGAATTCGCTTGCGTTCACTGCGGACACATTGACCACGCGGATCGCGTCGCCTCGATAGAGATCGAGGCCCGTGCACGCCGGATGGGCGACACGGTTATCAAAGGCACGCGCAGTCTCCGCACGGAGGCAAGAGGCCCTGCACGGGGCACTCGGATGCGTGCAGCGCCGGCCGCCGCCCGATGACGGGCGGCGGCCGGAACCCTTGGCATTCATGCCAAGGGGCACATCACTTGCGGATCAGGCTGCGCAGCACGTACTGCATGATGCCGCCGTTGCGGTAGTAGTCGGCCTCACCGGGGGTGTCGATGCGGACCACCGCGTCGAACTCGACACCGGTGTCGGTGGTGACCTTAACCGTGCGCGGCGTGCGGCCCTCGTTGAGCTCGGTGACGCCGGAGATGGAGAAGGTCTCCTCGCCGGTCAGGCCGAGGGACTCGGCGTTCTGGCCCTCCGGGAACTGCAGCGGCAGGACACCCATGCCGATGAGGTTCGAGCGGTGGATGCGCTCGTAGGACTCGGCGATGACGGCCTTGACGCCGAGCAGCGCGGTGCCCTTCGCGGCCCAGTCGCGGGACGAGCCGGAGCCGTACTCCTTGCCGGCCAGGACGACCAGCGGGATGCCCTGCTCGATGTAGTTGCGCGAGGCGTCGTAGATGAAGGTGACCGGGCCGCCCTCCTGCGTGAAGTCACGCGTGTAGCCGCCCTCGGTGCCCGGCGCGATCTGGTTGCGCAGGCGGATGTTGGCGAACGTACCGCGGATCATCACCTCGTGGTTGCCGCGGCGGGAGCCGTACGAGTTGAAGTCGCGGCGGTCGACGCCGTGCTCGGTGAGGTACTTGCCCGCCGGGGTGTCGGCCTTGATGGCGCCGGCCGGGGAGATGTGGTCGGTGGTGACCGAGTCGCCCAGCTTGGCGAGCACCCGGGCGCCGGCGATGTCCTCGACCGGGGCCGGCTCCATCTGCATGCCGTCGAAGTACGGGGGCTTGCGGACGTAGGTGGACTCCGGGTCCCACTCGAAGGTGTCGCCGGTCGGGATCGGCAGCGCCTGCCACTGGGCGTCGCCCGCGAAGACGTCCTGGTACGACTTGTTGAACATGTCGCCGCCGATGGCGCCCGCGATGACCTCGTTGACCTCGGCCTCGGAGGGCCAGATGTCCTTCAGGTAGACCGGGTTGCCGTCCTTGTCGGTGCCCAGCGGCTCGCGGGTGATGTCCACCTTCATGGAACCGGCGATCGCGTAGGCCACGACCAGCGGCGGGGACGCCAGGTAGTTCATCTTGACGTCCGGGTTGATGCGGCCCTCGAAGTTGCGGTTGCCGGAGAGGACCGACACGACGGCGAGGTCGTTGTCGTTGACCGCCCGGGAGATCTCCTCCGGCAGCGGGCCGGAGTTGCCGATGCAGGTGGTGCAGCCGTAGCCGACGAGGTTGAAGCCCATCTTCTCCAGGTACGGAGTCAGGCCGGCCTTGTCGTAGTAGTCCATGACGACCTTGGAGCCCGGCGCGAGGGTGGTCTTGACCCACGGCTTGCGGGTCAGGCCCTTCTCGACCGCCTTCTTGGCCACCAGCGCGGCGCCGACCATCACGGACGGATTGGAGGTGTTGGTGCAGGAGGTGATGGCCGCGATGGCCACGGCACCGTGGTCGATCTCGAAGGTCGAGCCGTCGGCGCCGGTGACGGTGACCGGGTTGGACGGGCCGGCGCCGGGGACGACGGCCGAGTGCTGCGGGGCGCCCGCGCCGTTCTCCTCGTGGCCGTAGGCCGGGGCGTCGCTGGCCGGGAAGGACTCGTCGCTCGCCTCGTCCACCGGGGAGGCGGCCAAGCCGTTGTCGCCGGAGGGCTCGGCCTGGACGTAGTTGAGGACGTCGCTCCTGAACTGCTCGGCGGCGTTGGCCAGGACGATGCGGTCCTGCGGACGCTTCGGGCCGGCGATGGACGGGACGACCGTGGACAGGTCCAGCTCGAGCTTCTCGGAGAAGTCCGGCTCGGCCTTCGGGTCCAGCCAGAGGCCCTGCTCCTTGGCGTAGGCCTCGACGAGCGCGACCTGCTGCTCGCTGCGGCCGGTCAGGCGCAGGTAGTTGAGGGTCTCGTCGTCGATCGGGAAGATCGCGGCGGTGGAGCCGAACTCCGGCGACATGTTGCCGATGGTGGCGCGGTTGGCCAGCGAGGTGGCGGAGACGCCCTCGCCGTAGAACTCGACGAACTTGCCGACCACGCCGTGCTTGCGCAGCATCTCGGTGATGGTCAGCACCAGGTCGGTTGCGGTGGTGCCGGTGGGCAGCTCGCCGGTGAGCTTGAAGCCGACGACACGCGGGATGAGCATGGAGACCGGCTGGCCGAGCATGGCGGCCTCGGCCTCGATGCCGCCGACGCCCCAGCCGAGGACGCCGAGGCCGTTGACCATCGTGGTGTGGGAGTCGGTGCCGACCAGGGTGTCGGGGTACGCCTTGCCGTCGCGGACCATGACGACGCGGGCCAGGTGCTCGATGTTGACCTGGTGGACGATGCCGGTGCCCGGCGGGACGACCTTGAACTCGTCGAAGGCGGTCTGGCCCCAGCGCAGGAACTGGTAGCGCTCCTTGTTGCGGCCGTACTCCAGCTCGACGTTGACCTTGAAGGCGTCGTTCGTGCCGAACTTGTCGGCGATGACGGAGTGGTCGATGACCAGCTCGGCCGGAGCGAGCGGGTTGATCTTCGCCGGGTCGCCGCCGAGCTCCTTGACGGCCTCGCGCATGGTGGCGAGGTCGACGACACAGGGCACGCCGGTGAAGTCCTGCATGATCACGCGGGCCGGCGTGAACTGGATCTCCTGCGACGGCTGGGCCTGGGAGTCCCAGGTGCCGAGGGCGCGGATGTGGTCGGCGGTGATGTTCGCGCCGTCCTCGGTGCGGAGCAGATTCTCCAGCAGGACCTTCAGGCTGTAAGGCAGTCGGGCCGAGCCCTCGACCTTGTCAAGCCGGAAGATCTCGTACGACTCGTCGCCCACCTGCAGCGTGCTGCGGGCGTCGAAGCTGTTCGCCGACACGGCAGTCTCCTTCATTTATGTACGCGTACCACCGCAATCCTGCCGCCACGCCGTCTCGGCCGATCCGCTAAGGTAAGGCTAAGTTAGGTAGCCCTTACCGGAGTGACGGCTGCGGTGCGCCTCGGCAGATATCTCGATGTCGAGATAACTCTAGTACATGGGAGCCGGATGGTCATGCCCGGGCTTGCCGTGTGATCTCTCGCGGCGAAGGTTGAGCATTGTCACCGAAGGCTGGTGACCGCTAGGTTTTCTCACCGAAGGTTGAGTGATCGTTTACGGCTGACTGTCTGGGGAGACGGTGGGGGAACCGGTACGCGCGTACGGCGATCCTGTGCTGGGCGCCTTTGACCTGGACTTCTTCGATAGCGGTCGGCGTCGTCGCACGGCGTTGGGCTCTGGGTGGGGTGTCCGGTTCGAGGACGTACCGCCCGTACGCGGGTTCCGGTGGAACAAGGGTGACCGCAGCTTCGCGGGCTGGTACTACGCGGTGACGACCGGCGGCCATGTGGGCTACGAGTCGTGGCTGGAGCGGGACCAGCTGATCCTGCTGGACTTCGCGCCGGATGTGGTAGGGATCGCCTCACAGCCGTTCTGGCTGCACTGGCGCGAGGAGGAAGAGAAGCGGCGGCACGCGCCGGATTACTTCGTACGGCTGACCGACGGTCGAGCCCGCGTGGTCGATGTCCGGGCTGAGGACGATGTCGACGAGCGGACCGCGGAAGCGTTCGTCGCGACCGAGCGGGCCTGTTCGGCGGTGGGTTGGGAGTTTGCTCACGCCGGTGTCCCGGATCCGGTGTTCATGGCGAATCTGCGGTGGCTGGCCCGCTACCGGCACGGGCGGTGCGGCCGTGAGAGCGATGTCGTCGAGCGTCTGGTGGAGGTCTTCCGGCAGCCTCATGGGCTGCGGGCGGGAGCCGAGGAGGTGGGAGATGTCCTGCGGGTCCTGCCCGCGCTGTTCCACCTGCTCTGGGCGGGGGTCCTTCGCGCTGACCTTGGTGATGCTCTGCTGAGTAGTGGCACGGTGGTGCACACGTCTGAAGGTCCTGTGGTCGGGCGGCAGCAGGGAGACCGGGGGCATGGTCTGCTGCGTCCGAGACGGGACACACGCGGTGAGGGGAGCCAGATGCGCAGGCTGTCGAGGCCGGCGACGGTAGGAGTGGGCGATCGGGTCCGGTTTGCCGGTCAGGAGCGGGCGGTGCTCGCGGTGTCCGCCCGTGCGGTGAAACTGGCTGCCGAGGACGAGCCGCTGCGGGAGGTTCCGCTGGCGGTGCTGCTGAGGGATGAGGGCTTCGAGGTGCTCGGCAGCCCGGTGCGGATGCCGCTGCCGCCGGTGTCGCTGCTGGAGGCGCTTCCGGAGCACGCGCGGGAGAAGGCTCTGTGGTGGGAGGATCACATCCTGGAAGTTCTGCACGGCGTCGATCCGAATCGGGATGAGGATGCCGGACCGCGGCCTGAGTACGATCCGGCCCGCCATTCGCTGACCGCGCGGGAGCGGGCGAAGGCGGCGGAGCTGACGGCCGCGGGCTACCGGGTCAGCGTGAGTACGTCGGCAACTTCCGGCGCCGCTACCAGGCCGAGGGGCTGCTGGGGCTCGCCGACCGCCGACCGGTGCGCAAGAAGCCGGAGTTCGGGTCGGTCGACGCCGCGGTGGTCGAGGCCATGCGGCAGGCGCTCAAGGAGGGAGTCGACGACTCCACCCGCACCGGGACCTACGTCATCTGGAGGACCGGCGAGATCCTGCGGGAGAACGGCGAGGCGGTGGAACTGCCGTCGCAGTCAACGCTCTACCGGCTGCTGGCCAAGCTGACCTACGGCAAACCGGTCTCGGCGACGGCCCGCAACCGCCGCTCACGCGCCCACGGGGCGAAGACGCCGTTCGGGCAGTGGACGGTGTTCGCGCCGGGCGAGGTGGTGCAGATCGACTCCACCCCGCTGGACGTGCTGGTCCGCCTGGACGACGGGGTGGTGGGCAAGATCGAGCTCACCGGCATGGTCGATGTCGCGACCAGGACGGTGCCCGCGGCGGTGCTGCGGCCCACCACGAAGTCGGTTGACGCGAGCATGCTGCTGGCCCGTGCACTCACCCCCGAGGTGATGCGGCCGGGCTGGGTGGACGCCCTGCGGATGTCGAGGTCGGTGCTGCCCTATCGTCGGCTGCTGGACATCGACGAGCGCCTTGAGCACGCGGCTGCGAAGCCGGTGATCGTGCCGGAGATGATCGTCTGTGACCACGGGAAGGTGTTCATCTCCCGGAACTTCAAGGCGTCCTGCCGCTTCCTGGAGATCGACTTCCAGCCCACGCACAAGGCGTCCCCGTTCCAGAAGGGGCACGTGGAGAAGATGCTGGACTCCGTCGGCACGCTCTTCGCGCAGTTCGTCGCCGGCTACACCGGCCGCAGCACCGACCACCGCGGCCGCAACCTGGACAAGCAGCCCCTGTGGTCGCTGCCTGAACTGCAGGAGCTTCTCGACGAATGGCTCGTCGCGACGTGGCAAAATCGCGAACACGATGGTCTGCGTGACCCGTTGCACCCGGGCCGCTCGTTCACGCCGAACGAGAAGTACGCCGCGCTGGTCGAGGCCTGCGGCTACGTCCCGGTCGCGCTGAGCGCCGAGGACTACGTCGAGTTGCTGCCGTCGACCTGGCGGGCGGTGAACGACTACGGCATCAGGATCAAGCGCCGCACCTACGACGGGCCGGGCCTGATCCGCCGTCAGCACTCCGGCGTCGCGGAGAAGAAGGGGCTGTGGGAGGTCCATCACGACCCCTACGACATCTCCCGGATCTGGGTACGCAATCACCACGGCGAGGGCGAGTGGATCGGGGCGACCTGGAAGCACCTGCGTCACACCCCGGTTCCCTTCGGTGAACTGGCCTGGGACCACGCTGCCCAGGGCCTGCCCAAGGGCACCGAGGCGGAGATCGCGGAGGCCGCCGCAGCTCTGCTGACGCGGGCCCATGCGGGTCCGGAACAGGGTGGGGCGGGCAAGCCGAAGAAACGTACGCGGCGGGAGAAGCAGGTGGCCGCCCGCACCAAGGCGACCCCGCCGGTTCCAACGCCGGCGCCTGTCACCGAGCCCGACCCGGCTCCTGAAGCCGTGGCGGAGGAAGAGACGCCGCTGGCCAAGGTGATCCCGCTGGGCCTGTTCGATCCTCTCGCCGATCCCTGGAAGCGTTCATGACCGCACCGCACGACCCGCTCGCCCCCTTCGCCAACGGTCCGCGCGAGCCCGAGCGGCATCTGACGAGCCTGTCCGGCTGGCGGTCCTTCGTCGACGATCAGCCCGTCATACCCGCGCTGCTGAGTGCGGCCGAGCGGGCAGCACTCAGCCCGGCGGAGCTGACCCGCTACGACGAGGACCGACTGGACCATCACACCCGGCTGCTGGTGGTGGCGACGTCAACCGTCCAGCACACCGTCACCTGCGGCCGCCGCCTGGTCCTGCTGAACCGGCACGCGGTCAGCGCCCGGCGCGGGTTGATCGTCTCCGGTCCGGCCGGCACGGGGAAGACCACCGCGATCACCCAGCTCGGCCGGGCCCACGAGCTCCTCGACCGAGCCCGCCATCCCGGAGTGAGCGACCGCATCCCGGCCGTCTACATCACCGTCCCGCCCGCCGCGACGGCCCGGATGGTGGCGGTGGAGTTCGCCCGTTTCCTCGGCCTGCCGGTCCGCGTCCGCTCGAACATCACCGACATCCTGGGCCTGGTCCTCGTCGACGAGCTGCACAACATCTCGCTGACGACCAGGTCCGGCGCCGAGGTCTCCGACACCTTGAAGTACTTCTCCGAGCGTATTCCCGCCACGTTCGTCTACGCAGGGATCAACGTCGAGCGGGCGGGGTTGTTCGACGGCACCCGCGGCGAGCAGATCGCCGGACGTTTCACTCTCGTCCCCACCGCGCCGTTGCCCTACAACACGGAATGGCAGGGGTTGGTGGCCACCTTGGAAGACTCGCTGCGGTTGCACGACCACCAGCCCGGCAGCCTCACCGCTCTCGACCGGTATCTGCATGACCGCACCGACGGCATGATCGGCTCCCTGTCCCACCTGATCAGAGGCGCTGCCCTAGACGCAATCCTGACCGGCAGCGAGAAGATCACGAAGGCGAGTCTCCAAGCGGTCCCTCTTGACCACAGTTCGGAATCCAGCTGACCACCGCGCAGAAAGGCATCGCCCCGCCATGTCGTCCGGTATCGCCGACGAACGTCCCGCGGCTCCGCTTCCCATGCGTATCCGTCCGCACCTGGACGAGAGCACCGAGAACTACATCAGGCGCCTGGCCAAGGCCAACCACCTTCGGCCCAGTGCCCTGCACGCGATCGCCTGTGGTCCGCCCAACTGGACCGGAAAGCCCCGTCTCGACCGCCTCGCCGTCCTCACCGGCCATCCGGCCGACCACCTCAACCTGGCCCTGACGGACGCCGTTGTTGCCCGTCGGCGGACCACCGTCACCGGCCAGTACCAGCGACTGCCCCGGGGCACCTACCTGCTTTATCGAGCCATCCGCAAGGACGCGGAAGCCGGTCTCTCGCTGCGGCATCTCGCCCAGCGGCACGGCGTCAGCCGGCGCATCGTCCGCGCGGCCCTGACCGCCGTGATGCCGCCCGCCCGTGAACGCCCGAGCCGCTACCGGAAGACCCCGGTCATCGCCTCGGTCCGGCACATCGTCATCCCGATGATCACGCGGAACGTGAGCGCGAAGGAGATCTGGAAGACGCTCATGGACGACCACGGCATCTCGATCTCCTTCTCCACGCTCAACGCCTACGTCCGCAACCAGCGGACCGGCTACCGCGACCCGACCCCACCGACCTGCTGAGACCGCCTGCTGATGCCTTCCCCCGACTACCGTCCGCTGGTCCGGCTCCCCGTCCAGGTCCGCCCCGTCGCCGGAGAGCGCGCGAGGTCCTTCATCGCGCGTCTGGCCGCCGTCAACCATCTCAAGGCCGACCACCTGCGAACCTTTCTCTGCGAGCCGCCACTGCACCGCGGCCACCCCAGCTGGAGCCGCCTGGCCGCTGTGACTGGCCGTGACCCGGACGCCCTGCGCGAGATCCTCGACCGCACGCACTGCGCAGAGTGCGGCAAGTCCACCGTCGGCAGCAGTCACAAACAGACCTGTTCACAGGCCTGCCGACAGAAGGTCTACCGGCGGCGGCACCCGAAACCGGACAAGCAGCAGACCGTGACGTGTCTGTTCTGTGGCAAGAAGCTGATCATCGCCGTCCATGGAGAAACGCGTCGCTGGTGTTCGGCGAGCTGCCGTCAGAGGGGCTACAGGCAACGGCAGCGGGAACGGGCCGAAGCTCTGGCGACGCAGCCCACTTGCGACGAGTGCGACACCCCACTCGGCCCCGGCAGCCGACGACGCTGGTGCTCGAAGATCTGCAGCCACCGGGCCTACCTACGTCGCCGGATCGAACGAGGCGAATCCCCACTGCCGACACCCGATCCAAAGGCACCGCCCCGAGAACAGCCGACGATCTGCGCCTATTGCTCGGGCCCCTTGCTGCCAGGGCGCAAGAACCAGATACGCCTCACATGCTCAGCAACCTGCCGCACATACCTCTACCACCGACGCAAAAAGGAGCGACTCACCCAAGAACACTTGGCCCACGAACCCTGACCGCCACCAGCAGCCGGGGCGGCGAACCCGCCAAGCCGACACGACGCAGAACCCGACGAAGGACACCGTGCTCCATCTGCTCCACCGCGAACCCTTGAGCGGGGCCAGACACCACCACGTCGCGGATCTTGCGGACGCGCAGGTCAACAGGTATTCGTCTCTTCGGAGGCGGACCCCCGGCCTGCTGCTTTGACTTCGGCAAGCGAATGGAACCTGCGGACCCGGTTGGGTCGCGAGGTCTCGACAACCGGACGCAGATGCCACCGCGCCGTGGGCGTATGCGGGTTCCGGTCCGGTGATGTGTCGGAGACGGCGACGATGTCGTCCTCGTACGCCTCCGTGAACACGTATCCCATGCTCGGGTTGCCCAGCACGGGGCAGTAGTCCACCGCAATCCGGAGGCACTCGGCATGGATGGCGGCAGAGGACACCACCGCCGACCCGTCCCGCGGCTCCTGAAGGGCCAACCACGCCGTGGTGCCCAGATCGTTCTCGCACACCTGGCAGCCCCAGAGCCGGCGGCACAGCTCCGCCTTCACCCGCTCGATCTCGCGGAAGAGCGGCTGGCCGTCGCCCATGGGGGTGACCCAGGGAAAGGGCAGCCCGCCCACCACCGGGCGCGGCAGTCCAGCGGGGTTCTGGAACTCCTCGCCCTTGTAACGCGGCGGATGGACGTACACGACGTCTTTCATCCGCTGGCCGTCCGGCCGGTCCCGCAGGTAGACAACTCTCTGCATGCTCTCCTTGGTCCTTTCCCAGGTCCCGCGGCGTCGCTCTCGCCGAGCACGGTCACGCCCGGTGCCCGTGTCCCGGGTTCACCGGGCGACGGTGCCTTCCTTCAGGCGTGCGATCATGCGCTCGGTCGTGACGATGGGGGTCTCGACGACGGAGGCGGAGCCGGAGGTAACGCCGGGTTGGTCGTTCCACGTCTCGTGGCCGGCGAACGCAATGGTCTCGCCGGGCGAGTACCGCGGCAGCGGACGGTAGTTGTTCACATCTTCGACGGGTTCGCCGCGCACCAGGACCGGATCCAGGTAGAGCCCCTGGCTCTCGATGCGGGTGGAGGTGGCGATGTACCCGATGTCCAGCCCGCAGCGCCGCTTCGGTGAGGTGTTCGCCTCCGAGCAGTGCAGCAGGTGGGGGTGGTGGATCGAGACGTCCCCGGGGTTCAGCTCGATGTCGACGATGCCCCGCTCCTCGGCCCACTGGCGTACCAGTCCGCCGTCGGCTTCCGAGAACAGCATGTTGGGCTTGTCGGTGCGCAGGTTCGGTTCGTACAAGGGCAGTTCGTGGCTGCCGGGGATCATGCGCAGACAGCCGTTCTCGGTGGTGCTCTCGTCGACGGCCAGCCACACCGTGAGAGCGTTCATCGGTGCGAGCTTCCAGTACGCGCCGTCCTGGTGCCAGAGCACTGGTTGGCCGTCGTAGGGCGGCTTGCAGATGTAGTGCGCGGTGAAGCAGGCGAGGTCGGGGCCGAGGAAGTACTCACCGATGTCCACGAGCCGCGGGTCCGATATGAGACGGACCCAGAACGCGTCGTTGCGGATCAGCGGGTGGTGGAAGTGCTCGGGACGTAGTTGCGGGTACTTGGCCGTGAGCCAGTCGACGTGTTCGCGTGCTTCTTCGAGGAGGTCCTCGGGGATGACGTTGCGAATGATGGCGAAGCCGTGCTCCGCGTAGTCGGCAGCGGCCTGTTCCAGCGCGTTGGTCATGCGTGTCTCCAGTTGATCACGGTACTTCTGTGTGTGCTTGCGGGCTTCAGCCGCGGACCTCCCACTCTTCGGGGAGTCTGCTGTGGCGGCGTATGGGGGACAGAAGCAGCAGAACGAGCGGCACGCCCATGGCCACGGCTCCCGCCCACAGAGCCGTGCCGGTGGACCAGTGGTTGGCGATCAGGCCGCCGGCGAGGGCCCCCAGAGGTGTGGCCCCTTGGACGACGACGCTGTATGCGGCCGTGACCCGGCCCATGTACTCGTTCGGGGTCACCCGGGCCCGCAGTCCGGCCGTGGACACCGACCGGCCCACGATGGCGACGCCGATGAGGACCTCCGCCAGCGCTATGAGCGGCACGGCGACGCCTCGGAAGACGCCGGCGAGGGGAGCCGCCACCACGGCGAACGGTGCCAGGGCGGAGAAGATGAGCGTCATCCGGATCTCACCGAACCGGCGCCGCAGTCGTGGAGCCAGGAGAGAGGCAGCGAACCCGGCCAGGGCGCCGAGCGTGGACAGCAGGCCGAACATCCAGGTCGAGATGCCGATCTCCTTGAGAAGGAAGACCGGCAGCATGGCCAGGATGATGCCCGCGCCGATGTTGTTCATGGCGGCCTGGTTGAGGAGCAGGCGGAGCAGGGGCTGCTTGAACAGGACGCCCATACCGTCCGCGATCTCACGGCGGAACTTGCGCTCGGGCGTGGTCCTGCCTCGCGCGACGTCCCCGGACGGGTGGATACGTCGTACCAGCAGGAGCGACATCAGGTGGCAGAGCCCGACGAAGCAGTAGAGAACAGGTGCGGCGATGCTCTGTGTCACCACGCCCGCGACGCTGGGGGAGATCGCCTGAATGGTGGTCTGGGAGGTCTGCAGCCGGGCGTTGCCGTCTGCCACTCGCCGTCTGGGCAGCACGTACGGCAGCACGCTGCTGTGGGCCACTTCGAAGAAGACCCCGGCCATGCTGACCACCAGGGCCACCACGATCAACTGGGCCACGGTGAGGACGTCCAGGAAATAGGCGACCGGGATGCTGCCGAAGGCGACGGCGTAGGCGACGTCTGCCCAGACCATCACCGGCTTCTTGCGCCAGCGGTCGATCCAGACGCCGGCGGGCAGACCAACCGTCAGGAATCCCGCCCGGCTGCAGACGAAGATCAGACTCATCACCAGCGGACGCGCGTGCAGCAGCAGGAGCGCGGTGACGGGCAGGGCGAACCCGGCGACCTCGGAGGCCGCGTACCTAAAACCGTTCGCGGCCCACAGGCGCCGGAAGTTGGGGACCTTGAGGACCTCGGTGGCGTCGTCGTCGGCGGCGAGGGCAGGCGGGAGCGTCACGGTTCTTCCCTCCGTCAGCGGATGATCGTAAGGCTGGGGATCTCACCCAGCGTCGGTCGTGCTGCCAACTCCGCCAGCACCTTGCGGTCGACCTTCCCGTTGGAGTTCCGCGGCAGTTCGTCCGCGACCAGCAGGATGCGCTGCGGGATCATGTAGTGCGGGAGCCGGGCGCGCAGCAGGTCGGGCAGTTCTTTGACGTCGTCGGGGTGGTCCGCGGTGACGAACGCGGTGATCAGGTTGGAGAAGACGGCGTCCGGTGTCGCCACGGCGACGCATTCTCGGACGCCGCCGAGCGCGCGAAGGTGCCGCTCGATCTCTCCGAGTTCGACACGGAAGCCGCGCGACTTGATCTGTGCGTCCTCGCGACCGATGAACTCGAGTTCTCCCGACGGCGTCTCCCGGACGAGATCGCCGCTGGCGTACCATGACCGCCCGTCCGCGGTCCGGACGAACGCCCGGGCCGTCTGGTCGGGATCGAGGTAGCCCTCCATCAGCATGGCGCCCCGGACCAGGAGTTGGCCCGCAGAGCCCGGCTCCACCGGTTCCAGTCGCTCGTCCACCACGGCGATCTCGGCGCCGGGAAGCACCCGCCCGATGGGGATGACGGCATGGGCCAGCTGCATACCGCGGACCTCATGGAACGTGCACACGTTGCTCTCGGTGGGGCCGTACACGTTGAGCAGCCGCAGCCCGGGCACGGCCGACAGCAGTACGTTCACGTCGTCGGGCTGCAGCACCTCGCCGCCGACCACCGCCGCACGCAGTGTCCCGAGCTCCGGCAGCAGGTCCTTGCCCCGGCGGGTGAGCCAGGCCAGGGTCGACGTCACGGCGTACCAGACGGTCCCGCCGACCTGCCGGCAGAAGTCGATGTAGGCGGCGGGAAACGGTGCCGCCGACGCGGGCATCAGCGCGACCGCGGCACCCACCCGGGCGGCACCGAAGAGGTGCAGCGTCGTGGGGTCGAAGTGCAACGGTGCGGAGTTGATGATGACGTCACGCGCGGTGAGCCCGAGTTCCTGGACCGACCAGTCGACGAAGGCCGAGGCGCTCGCATGGGTGTGCACCACGCCCTTGGGAACGCCGGTGCTGCCGGAGGTGTGCAGTACGTAGGCGAGATCAGCGACCGGCGCGCGCGGTGCGTCCTGCGGGATCGCGCACCACAGCGCGTCGGCCCCTTCGAAGCTGGCGGTCAGGGGTTGCCAGACGAGCTGCGGCATGACCGTACGCCACTGGTCCCGGGCTTCGGCGTCCGCCACCAGTGCCCGAGGGCGGCTGCGCCCGACGATGAGTTCGGCCCTGGTGATGGGGCCGTCCGGATCGACGGGCACGTAGCCGGCCCCGGAGCGGAGGATGCCGTGGACGGTCGCCACCGCGAGGGCGTTCTTCGCCCCGTGCCAGACGACGCAGTCCCCAGGCCGGACGCCCAGCTCTCGCAGGGCCCCCGCGATGTGCTCCGCGCCGGCGTCCAGTGCCTCGTACGTGAGCGTGATCGTCCCGTCCATGTCGGCGGGACGGTCGCCGTGGCGCGCGGCGGTCGCGCGAAGGTCGTCCACAAGGGATCGTCCGGGAGCCATCAGCAGCCCTTGGTCTTCAAGAACGCGCGGATGGCGGTCGGGCTCTCGAAGTTGGCCGGCACCACCTCCGCGTCCCGGATGGTGACGGGGAATTCCTTCTCGAGGAGCGCGACCAGGCTCAGCAGTGACAGGGAATCGATGATCCGCTCAGCTATGAGCTGGGTGTCCTCGGAGACCCGGGCGCCCGGCGCCACCTCCCGCACCGCGGCAACGACGGACTCGAGCACAGTGTCCTGTGTCATCTACAAACCCAGCCCTTCGGCAATGATCTTCATCTGCATGTCGGAGGTTCCGGAGTAGTACCGGCTGGCCACCGCGTCGGCCGTCAGCGTCATGGCCTCTGTCTCGGGCAGCAGCGCGTAACCGCCGTACACATCGGGGAGTTCGTGGCAGAACCGGTTGAACGCGGTGCTCACGTGTAGCTTCGTCAGCGACGACCGGCCATGGTCCAGGGAGTCCTCATCCGCTGCACGAGCTGTGGCATACAGCACCTCGCGCGCGCTCATCAGACTCAGGTGCATCCGGACCAGGCGCTGTCGAATCGTGTCGTACGTGCTGAGCGGCTGCCCGAACTGCTTGCGTGCCCGCGCGTGTTCGACTGCGCGACGCAGCGCCCGGGCCATGAGCCCCAGGACCGGAGCCAGGATGAAGGCACGCTCGTGGCGCATCGCATGCATGAGCGCGGCGAACCCGCAGCCGGTTCCGCCGAGCTGGTCCTTGTCGTCGACCATGCAGTCGTCCAGGAGCAGCGAACCGAGCTGAGCCCCTTCCAGGGCGGCCTTGTCGATGTCCTTGCCGATCCGCAGGCCCGGGGTGCCGCGAGGGACGAGGAAGGCGGTCAGCCCGGAGAGGGCACTGCCCTCGGCGGTGCGGGCCAGGATCACGAAGACGTCGGCGGTGGGCCCGTTGGTGACGAAGGTCTTGGAGCCGTTCAGCTGCCACCGCCCGTCGGCGTCCCGCTCGGCGCGGGTCTGCAGCGACAACAGGTCCGAGCCCGAGTCGTACTCCGTGGCTGCGAAGGCGCCGACGGCCCTTCCCTCGATGAGCGGCGTCAGGTACCTGGAGTGCTGGTCTGGGGTACCGAATGCGAGCAGCGGTTCCTGACACGCCCACATCTGAGCCGCCATCGCGAAGGGCAGGCCGCTTCGACCGCTCTCCTCAGCGAACGCCTCCAGGGCGAGGCAGGCAGCCTCGTAGCCGGTGCCGGTACCGCCCGCCGTTGCGGGTACGGGCAGGGCCAGTAGCCCTTGACCGGCCGCCTCACGCCAGGCGGTGGCACCCTCCGGTGATTTGCCGGCCCAGTCCCGCAGCCCGGCCAGCCAGTCGGCGAACTCCGCGCTGTGTGGCGATGTCGCGCGCTCCATCATGTGCGCCTGTCTCCTTCCACGACGGCCCACTTGAACGCCTGATGGGATTCCGACAGCCCGAACTGGTCGAAGGCTGCGGGACGTTGCCCCAGCGGGGCCAGTGCGAGCAGTTCCCTCTCGGTGCCCACGGCGCGGCCGGTCTCCAGCCAGGCTAGGATGTCCTCCGCGACGCCGGCCCCTCGGACGCTCGGCCGTAGCTTGATCTCGTGGAGCATCAGCCGGTCCCTTCCGCCGGGGCGCAGTCGGCCGAGGGCGGTGAGTGCGAAGGCCGCGACCATCTCACCGTCGGACTCGGCCACATAGTGCGTCGTCCCGGGTGCTGTGGGCGGGTCCGCGAGTCGTGCCGCGAACTCCTCGACGTCGCCGAATCCGTAGAGTTCACGGATGGCCCGGGCGTCCGCGACCGTGGCCTCGCGGATGGTCCGCGACGGTTTGGCTTCAGCCACCGGCCACCGCCGACATGATCATCACCGTGCTGTTCGGCGCCACCGCGACATCCAGTGATCCGAGATCACGGATATTGTCCTCACCGATGTAGACACTGACGAAGGGCAGAAGGGCGCCGGACTTGTCCTCCATGCGCACGCGCAGTGTCGGATGCCGCTCGTAGACCTTGTCGATGATCTCCTGGAAGGTGCCGGCGGGCACCCGGAACTTGCTCTCGCCGTCGGCGAACTGGGCGAGCGGGGTCGAGAGGACGACTTCTACCTCGGGCACGGCGTACTCCTCACTCGGATAAGGCCTGTCGTCATTCAGAGGCGCTGACGCTTCGGGAGGAGTGCAGTTCCCGGTAGGTCTCCCAGCGGCTGATGGCGTCCCTGAGCTGGGAGTCGTAGTCGGCGTCCTTGACGAACCCATGGCCCCGCTCATCGCGAAGCATGGCCGCGCGGGCGCTCTCATGGCCCCTCAGGCTCCGCATGATCGGGCGCAGGTGCTCGAGAGCGAAGTACGAGTCCTTGCTGGGCGAGGAAGAGTTCGTACCGAAGATGTACGACCTGCGCGCGACCCGTCGATCTCGGCGTGCGCGAACTCGTCCCCGCCCCCGCCGATCCGCCCCAACCCGCTCCCCGGCGGCGTCTTCTCGCGTACCCGGCCATCGCACCCAAGAGCCTGGACCAGCGCCACCTCGTCTGAGAGAAGCGGTCCCGACGGCCGTGCGGATCGTCGGGCCGACGTCGACCGCCTCACCGCGCCACCCGCGCACACGATCGAGCTTGCCGGCGTCCTCGCACCGGGCCTCTGATCGCTCACCTGGGCACTGCGGGCTCCGTAGGGACCGCTCAACCTTCGCTGAGAATCGCTCAACCTTCACTGCGACGGGCCACTTGCCGTGGCGCGCGCCGACTCTGCGGGGAGCCGAGAGCCCGACGTCAGGCGGCCTGCGGCCAGTCCCGGCCGAGCCACAGGAAGAGGCCGCGCCGGTCACCGACCGCGCGGATCCCGGAGGTCCCGGCCGTCGGCGGCGTGAAGATCCGGATCGTGAAGATCCGGATCGCCTCGCTCTCGAAGCTGCGGCCCGTGGGCGCGGGCATCCGGGGAGGGGTGCCCCGACGGGTTCCACGCCGGGGCACCCGGGCCGCCACCCGGTCGCCTCGCACGCGGACACGGGGCGAACCAGGGGCGAACTCGGGGCGAAATCAGGGCGAACAAGGGGCGAACTCGGGGCGTACACCCATCAGTCCGCCAACTCGGGGCATCCGAAGGGGACCTGGCATGCCCCACGAGGCCTGGAAGGAGGCACCGCATGCCCCTCACGTTCCGCAAGCGTTTTCGGTTCCTCCCCTGAGTGCGGCTGAACATCAACAAGCGCTCCTGGTCCATCACCACCGGCGGCAGGAACGGCCCGCGGCACACGCACAGCAGTACGGGACGTAGTGCGATATCAATGGATTTGCCCGGATCTTTCGGGTGGCGTCGCACCCGTAGCAGTAGGCGCCACTGACGGTCCATCACCTCAATGGACCCCCCAGGAGGCACCATCTCATATCTGAGATAGCCTCAACCCCATGGCAGACGACTACCTCGTACGCATCGGCAAGCTCATCCGTGACGCCCGGCAACACCGGGGCTGGACACAGGCCCAGCTGGCCGAGGCGCTCGGCACCAGCCAGAGCGCCGTCAATCGCATCGAGCGCGGCAACCAGAACATCAGCCTTGAGATGATCGCCCGAATCGGTGAAGCCCTGGACAGTGAGATCGTCTCCCTGGGCTACGCGGGCCCGATGCACCTGCGGGTGGTCGGTGGTCGTCGGCTGTCCGGCGCCATCGACGTGAAGACGAGCAAGAACGCGTGCGTGGCGCTGCTGTGCGCCTCGCTGCTCAACCAGGGGCGCACGGTGCTGCGCCGGGTGGCCAGGATCGAGGAGGTGTACCGCCTCCTGGAGGTGCTGGGCTCGATCGGCGTCCGCACCCGCTGGATCAACGACGGCACCGACCTGGAGATCGTGCCGCCGGCCGACCTCGACCTGGAGGCCATCGACGCCGACGCCGCCCGCCGCACGCGGTCCATCATCATGTTCCTCGGCCCGCTGCTGCACCGAATGGACCGCTTCAAGCTGCCGTACGCGGGCGGTTGCGACCTCGGGACGCGGACCATCGAGCCGCACATGATCGCGCTGCGCCGGTTCGGGCTGGACATCGCGGCCACCGAGGGCCAATACCACGCCGAGGTGGACCGGTCCGTCCGCCCGGACCGGCCGATCGTGCTGACCGAGCGCGGCGACACCGTGACCGAGAACGCACTGCTCGCGGCCGCCCGCCACGACGGCGTCACCGTCATCCGCAACGCGTCCTCCAACTACATGGTCCAGGACCTGTGCTTCTTCCTGGAGGCGCTGGGCGTGAAGGTCGAGGGCATCGGCACCACCACGCTCACCGTGCACGGCATGCCGACCATCGACGTCGACGTGGACTACTCCCCCTCCGAGGACCCGGTGGAGGCGATGAGCCTGGTGGCCGCCGCCGTCGTCACCGAGTCGGAGCTGACGGTGCGTCGGGTGCCCATCGAGTTCCTCGAGATCGAGCTGGCGGTCCTGGAGGAGATGGGCCTGGACCACGACCGCAGCCCGGAGTACGTCGCCGACAACGGCCGCACCCGGCTGGTGGACCTCACCGTCCGGCCCTCCAAGCTGGAGGCGCCGATCGACAAGATCCACCCGATGCCGTTCCCGGGCCTGAATATCGACAACGTCCCGTTCTTCGCGGCCATCGCGGCCTCCGCGGAGGGCAAGACGCTCATCCACGACTGGGTCTACGACAACCGCGCCATCTACCTGACGGACCTCAACCGCCTCGGCGGGCGCCTGCAGCTGCTGGACCCCCACCGGGTCCTGGTCGAGGGCCCGACCCGCTGGCGCGCCGCCGAGATGATGTGCCCGCCCGCACTGCGCCCCGCCGTGGTCGTCCTGCTGGCGATGATGGCGGCCGAGGGCACGTCCGTGCTGCGCAACGTGTACGTCATCAACCGCGGTTACGAGGACCTCGCCGAGCGTCTCAACTCGATCGGGGCGCAGATCGAGACCTTCCGGGACATCTGAATGGCGAATGCCGCCGCACCCTGTCCGACCTGCAAGAATGCGGGTCAGGAGGGGGCGCGGCGGCACGCTGGTACTGCCGGCCGACCACGCACGGGGCTTCGCAGAGTTCGCCGCGGCCAAGGCGACCGACGAGGACCCGGACGAAGTCACCCTGCTCGCCTACGCCCAGAGTGCCGGGCTCGAGGCCCTGGTTCCCGTGGCCGGTCTCGCCTATCACTCCAATCCCGTGAGCCTCGCGGGCAACGATGCGCTCGGGCCGCGCAGTTCGGTCCGCTTCGCCAGCGACCTGCCGGGGCCGGCGGACTTCGCCGACCCCGTCATGGGAGCATCGCGGCAGCGATGCCCCTGGGCCGCCGGGCCCTGCGCAAGGGCGTCGCCGTACGGAAAATCGTGCAGGCGGCGGCGCTCGACGACCTGGAGGCACGGGACTACGTGCAGGAACTGGTGCAGCGCGGAGCCCATATCGGGATAACCGACGCTCCGGGGGACTGGGTGCTCATCCTCGACCGCAATGTGGTCGTCAGGCCGGCCGACGGGACGCGGCGGGCGGCCGGACGCCGCGCGTCCTGCGGCGCCCGCGCGAGGTCGCACGGCTGATCACCGCCTTCGACGCCGTGTGGGCCGATGCCCGGGACCTGCCTACCGGTCACTGAGCGTCCAGCGTCATATGGACCACCCGCTGCCGGCACTCGTCTGCGCCGGGTTGGTCGTCGGCGACGAACCCCATTCGCTCGTATAGCCGGACAGCCGCGACGTTGTCGCTGTAGACCCCCAGCTCCAGCCGGCGCAGGCCCACATCTCCGAAGGCGACCTCCAAGACCTGTCGCAGCATCTCGCCGGCCAGCCCGCGTCGGCGCGCCTGCGGCGCAATCAGCACCCGGCCCAGCCGACCGCTGCGTGCCGGGAAGTCGACACGGAGCGACGCGTGCCCCACGGCCTGCCCCCGCCCGTCCCACGTGGTCCAACTGCGGCGACCCGGTGTGCGTGTCTCGGCCAGGTATGCGGCAAGCTGCGCCTCGTCCAAGGGCCAGCGGAAGGCGTCCCCGGCCCACAGGCGCATCGCGCTGCTGCTGCCCACCCAGGACAGCAGCAGCGCGATGTCGTCACCGGTAAAGGGACGGAGATCAACGGTCACGGGCTGCCCGCGCTTCCTCACGGCCGCGCGCGTCGGTGATGCCGAACGCATCGCCGAAGTGTTCATTGTGGCAGTTCGCGGAGGCCACGGCCTGCACGATCCCCTCCGCGACGCCGACTGCCATCTCCCACTTGAGTTGCTGCGAGCGCTGCGCGGAGGCCAGGAACTTCCCGGAGAGGTCGTCACCCGGTGCTTTTTCCTTGGCGGTGACCAGCTCGTCGAGATAGTTCCTCAGCTTCTCCGCAACGCCGTGCCGCTCAGCCGGAGATGCTGCCCGGCTGACCATCGTCGCGGTGCAGCCCTGGAAGAACCCACGGTCGCCGTAGGGCACGGGGTGGATTCAACCGGGTTGCGTCCTGGGAAGTGGTGTACGGATTCGCCTGATCCGGGGGGTTGCCTCGGCGTCGGAGTGGGGGCCCGGATATGAGAACGGCCACCGGCTGATCCTTCGAGAACGACGAAGATCTTGAAGGAGAATCAGCACGATGACCGCACCTGACAGTGTGCCCCTGCACGCCCTCGCGGAGGAGAACCTGGCCTCGGCGAGTCCGGATCTGCTCCGGGCGATGATCAAGACATTCGCCGACGCGCTGATGTCGGCGGAGGCCGACGCCCTGTGCGGGGCCGAGTACGGCCAGGTCAGCGACGAGAGAGTCAACCACCGTAACGGCTACCGCACTCGGGAGTGGGACACCCGGGCCGGGACGGTCGAACTCGCCATCCCCAAGCTGCGGACAGGGAGTTACTTCCCACACTGGCTCCTGGAGCGGCGCCGACGGGCCGAGCAGGCCCTGATCTCGGTGGTCGCGACCGCCTACCTGCTGGGCGTTTCCACCCGCCGGGTCGAAAAGCTCGCCGAGTCCCTCGGCGTGACCCAGCTGTCGAAGTCCCAGGTCAGTGCGATGGCCCGGCACCTGGACGAGCAGGTCGCCGCGTTCCGCAACCGTCCGCTGGACCAGGGGCCCTACGCGTTCGTCTGGGTCGACGCACTGACCCAGAAGGTCCGCGAGGGCGGCAGTTGGGACGGCACGTGGGACGCGCCCGTTACCTGGCCCGGCCTCGCCGACCAGACTGGGCGGCCGCGGTGAAGACGAACACATGGACCAAGCCCACGACCGGAACGAAGGAGTCGTTCGATCGCGGCATCTTCCTGAACTTCAAGGCCGAGAACCCGGCTCTCGCCGGTTTCAGGCCGCTGGTGAAGCCGGAGATCTCGTTCTGGGATCAGGTCCGCTGCGATGCTTCCGTCCTCGTCACGAACTCCACGGGCTGCGTCATGAAGAAGCACATCCATCCTCGTAACACACACCTGCCGGACAGCGACGGTCTGTATCCCGATGTTCCTCTCACGCGGCAGACGTATGCCGGCTTCCCGGCGGACTGCGACAAGGACCCGACACCGCGCATCCTGTCCTGGTGACCGTGGTGATTTGGTCGGCGGGGAAAGGCAGCCCGCAGTAGTGGAGTTGTTTGCGGGCCCCAGGGCCCGCCGGTTCTGTGCAACGAGGTCTGGGCGATCCCGCGAGTGACGGGTCGTTCGCTGGGCGGCATCGGGCTGTGCGCCCGCCCGTTCGCACCACTGTCCGCGTACGCGAGGTCGTCGGGATGATGGCTGTGCCCGGAGGTAGCACCTTCCCGCCTCGGTCACCTTCGCATGCACGACATCCGAGCCGGCGGTTCTCAGCCCTCGGTGGAGGTGACGTCCCGCTGCTGCACCGCGTGGAAGCCGGACACCGGCAGGCCGTCCTGGGGGCGGAGTTCCATCAGGGTCGCCTCGACGTGGGCCGCACCGGGCTTGAGGGCGTCCGATGAGGTCCTGCCCGTGTTCTGCCAGGCGTGGTCGAACCCGTCGCGCAGGGCGCGGGTGCCGCCGAGGGCGTGCCGGAGCATCGAGGAGTTCTGGGGGCGACGGAGGAGCTGAGGAACGCCGGTCCGGTGCTGCCGGTGCAACGGTAGGTGCCGGAGAGGGTGACGGTGCCGTCCGCGGCGATGCGGCCGGTCGGGTCGGCCGTCACGGTGTCGTACGGGTCGGCGGTCGCGGGCGCCGCGGGGGCGAACAGCAGGAGCAGCGCGGCACCGGTGGCCGCGGCGAGGGCAGGTCACGTGGCCGCGGCGAGGGCAGGTCACGTGGCCGCGGCGAGGGCAGGTCACAAGGACATGCGGAGACCTCCTGAAGCGGGGGCTTTCACAGGTACCTCGCGCTCGGGTCCGCGGCCGTGATCCTCACCCCTTCGGTGGCGGGTCCGCTGCGACCGTCGTGGAACCGTCCGTGTGATGTCCGCGTGTTGTCACGCTTCGCGGCGGGCCGTTCCGATGAGGGCGCGGCGGGCGCATGGTCTCTCCATGGGGATGGTCCTGCCGACCGGTCCCACCGACGTGGAGGTGCGCCATGTGTTCCCACCAGTCCTCGTGCCCCGCCGCCGACGCCCACGCTCCGCACGTCGTCGCCGCCCACCCCGAGCAGGGCTGGACCCTGCTGTGCGACGGGGCGATCGTCTTCGACGACACCGGTGAGCTGCTGCCCGACGGCCGGGTCGTCGCGCCGCACCGGGTGCCCGCCGAGCGGCTCGCCACGGCCGCCTGACCACGGGAACGTTCCGGGACTGTTCCGGGCATGTCGCCATGCGGGGCGGGCGTCAGGGCAGCACCGCGAACCCGTCGAGTTCCACCCTCGCCTGTTCGTCCCACAGGCGTACGACCTCCACGACCGCCATCGCCGGGTAGTCGCGGCCGGCCAGCCGCCGCCAGATGCGGCCCAGTTCGGGGGCGTGGGCGCGGTAGGCGGCGACGTCCGTGGCGTAGACGGTGACGCGGGCGAGGTCGGCGGGCGTGCCGCCGGCGGCCCGCAGGGCTGTGAGGAGGTTGGTGAGGGCTCGCTCGAACTGCTCCTGGAGCGTCCCGCCGGTCACCTTGCCGTCCGCGTCCAGCGCGGTCTGGCCCGCCAGGAACAGCACGCGGGAGCCGGTGGCGACGACGGCGTGCGAGAAGCCCGTGGGCGGGGCCAGCTCGGGCGGGTTGACGCGCTCGGTGGTCACCGTGCCTCCCCAGTGGCGTCCGGCTCCTTGTACAGCTCCTTGGCGATGATCCCCCGCTGCACCTCGCTCGCCCCCTCGTAGATGCGGGGTGCGCGCACCTCTCGGTAGAGGTGTTCGAGGAGGTGGCCGCGGCGCAGGGCGCGGGCGCCGTGCAGTTGGACGGCCGCGTCGACGACGTACTGCGCGGTCTCGGTGGCGAGCAGTTTCGCCATGGCGGCGCGTTGGGGGACGTCCGGGGCGCCGTCGTCGTACGCCGTCGCCGCCGCGTACACCATCAGGCGGGCCGCCTCGGTGCGCAGGGCCATCTCGGCGACCTGGTGGGCGACGGCCTGAAGGTCCCTCAGCTTGCCGCCGAAGGCGTCCCGCCGGGCGGTGTGGGCGAGGGTCGCGTCCAGCGCCGCCTGTGCCATGCCGACCGCGAAGGCGCCGACGCTGGGGCGGAAGAGGTTGAGGGTGCCCATGGCGACCCGGAAGCCGCGGTCGACCTCGCCGAGGACGTCGTCCGCTGTGACGGGGACGGCGTCGAAGTGGAGGGCCCCGATGGGGTGTGGGGAGAGCATGTCGAGTGCGGTGCCGGTGAGACCGGGGCGGTCGGAGGGGACGAGGAAGGCGGTCACGCCGCGGGATCCGGCGCCGGGTGTGGTGCGCGCGAAGACGGTGTAGAGGTCGGCTTCGGGGGCGTTGGAGATCCAGCACTTCTCGCCGGTGAGCAGCCAGCGGGAGGGCCCGTCGGGTCGTGCCGTGAGGGTGAGTGCCGCCGCGTCCGATCCCGCTCCCGGCTCGCTCAGCGCGAACGCGGCCACCGCGCTGCCCTCGCTCACCCGTGGCAGCCAGCGGTCCCGCTGGGCGGGGGTGCCGTGGGCGTGGACCGGGTGGGCGCCGAGGCCCTGGAGGGCGAGGGCGGTCTCGGCCTCGGTGCAGGCGCGGGCGAGGGACTCCCGCATCAGGCAGAGGTCGAGGGCACCGGAGGTGAACAGCCGCTCCAGCAGCCCGAGCCGGCCGAGTTCGGCGACGAGCGGGCGGTTGACCCGGCCCGGCTCGCCCTTCTCCGCGAGCGGGCGCAGGTGGTCGGCGGCCAGGGTGCGCAGCTCGGCGCACCAGGCGGTCTGTTCCGTTTCGAGCGAGAATGCGGGCATCGCCGGTCCTCTCTCCCGTGGCCTCCCCGGGCTCCCCGGGCTCTCGTGCGGGTACGGCCGCCCCTCGACGATATCGCGCCCACTTGACTGTCGTCACCAACACGATACGCTCCCTGTGCGAGCCCACCACGACGCCCACCCAGGCAAGGGGGCGAACCGCCATGGACCCCAGCAGGGACGACACCGGGCGGCCGGCAACCTCGGCCCACGTCGACACCTTCGCGCGCGACCACCTCCCGCCCCCGGACCAGTGGCCCGAGCTCCGCTTCGACCTGCCGGAGCTGCGCTACCCCGACCGGCTGAACTGCGCCGCCGAACTCCTGGACCACGCCGAGCCGGGGCGCCCGGTGTTCCGTACGGCCTCCGGGGACGTCTGGACGTACGGCGATCTCCGTGCCCGCGTCGACCGCATCGCGCACGTCCTCACCGGCGACCTCGGGGTCGTCCCCGGCAACCGAGTCCTGCTGCGCGGCCCGACCACCCCGTGGCTCGCCGCCTGCTGGCTGGCCGTCCTCAAGGCGGGCGCCGTCGCCGTCACCGTGCTGGCCCAGCAGCGCCCGCACGAGCTGAGCACGATGTGCGAGATCGCCCGGGTGCGGCACGCGCTGTGCGACATCCGGGCCGTCGACGACCTCGCGAAGGCGGAGATACCGGGGCTGCGGATCACCACGTACGGCGGTGACGCCCCCGACGACCTCCTGACCCGCCCGGCGCCCGGCACCCCGTACCCGGCCGTGGACACCGCGGCCGACGACGTCGCGCTGATCGCCTTCACCTCGGGCACCACCGGCCGCCCCAAGGGCTGCCTGCACTTCCACCGTGATCTGCTGGCGATCGCCGACACCTTCTCGCAGCACGTACTCGAGCCCCGCGCGGACGACGTCTTCGCGGGCAGTCCTCCGCTCGGCTTCACCTTCGGGCTCGGCGGCCTGGTGATCTTCCCGATGCGCGCAGGTGCCAGCGCGCTGCTGCTCGAACAGGCCGGTCCCAAGCAGTTGTTGCCGGCGATCGCCGAGCACCGGGTCTCGGTGCTGTTCACCGCGGCGACGGCGTACCGCGCGATGCTCGACGAGCTGGACGCGTACGACACCTCGTCGCTCCGGCGCTGCGTCTCGGCCGGCGAGAACCTGCCCGCGGCCACCTGGCACGCCTGGCACGAGCGCACCGGCCTGCGCATCATCAACGGCATCGGCGCCACCGAGCTGCTGCACATCTTCATCTCCGCCGCCGACGAGGACATCAGGCCCGGCACCACGGGAGTGCCCGTACCGGGGTGGCACGCGCGCGTGCAGGACGAGCACGGCGATCCCGTGCCCGACGGGGAGCCCGGACTGCTCGCCGTGCGCGGCCCCGTCGGCTGCCGCTACCTGGCCGACCCGCGGCAGCACGCGTATGTGCGCGGCGGCTGGAACGTCACCGGCGACACCTATGTCCGCGAGCCCGACGGCTACTTCCGTTACGTCGCTCGCGCCGACGACATGATCATCTCGGCCGGGTACAACATCGCGGGCCCCGAGGTCGAGGACGCGCTGCTGCGCCACCCGGACGTGGTCGAGGCGGCGGTCGTCGGGCGGCCCGACGAGGCGCGCGGTCAGGTCGTGGTGGCCTACGCCGTCCTGAAGGAGGGCGCGCCGCAGGACGCGGGGGCGCTGCGCGCGTATCTCAAGTCCGAGCTGGCGCCGTACAAGTGTCCGCGCGAGATCGTCCACCTGGACGCGCTGCCGCGCACGGCGACCGGCAAGCTCCAGCGGTTCCGGCTACGCAGCCTTGGTGACCAGCAGTGATGCCGACGACCTAAAATGATCAACGTGTCCGAGCAGCACGCGCAGCCCGCCCCGAGGTCCCTCATCGTCACGTTCTACGGCGCGTACGGCCGCTTCGCGCCGGGCCCCGTGCCCGTCGCCGAGCTGATCCGGCTGCTGGCCGCGGTCGGGGTGGACGCGCCCTCCGTCCGCTCGTCGGTGTCCCGGCTCAAGCGGCGCGGGCTGCTGGTGCCGGCGCGGACGGCGCAGGGTGCGGCCGGGTACGAACTGTCCCCGGAGGCACGGCAGTTGCTCGAGGACGGCGACCGCCGCATCTACGCCGCGGTGCCGCCCGAGGACGAGGGCTGGGTGCTCGCCGTGTTCTCCGTGCCGGAGTCGGAGCGGCAGAAGCGGCACGTGCTGCGCTCGCGGCTGGCCGGACTGGGCTTCGGCACGGCGGCGCCCGGCGTGTGGATCGCCCCGGCCCGCCTGTACGAGGAGACCCGGCACACCCTCCAGCGGCTGCACCTGGATGCGTACGTGGACTTCTTCCGCGGCGAGCACCTGGGCTTCACGCCGACCGCCGAAGCGGTCGCGCGCTGGTGGGACCTGGCCTCGATCGCCAAGCAGCACGAGGCGTTCCTCGACCGGCACGCGCGCGTGCTGCACGCCTGGCAGAACCGGGCCGACACCCCGCCCGAGGAGGCCTACCGCGACTACCTCCTCGCCCTCGACTCCTGGCGTCACCTCCCCTACACCGACCCCGGCCTGCCCGCACGCCTGCTGCCCGCCGGCTGGCCGGGGGCCCGCTCGGCCGCCGTGTTCCAGGGGCTGCACGAGCGGCTGCGGGACGCGGGGGCGCAGTTCGTCGGCCTGTGACCGTCCGTGCCCTCAACCTCCCAGCGTGAGCCGGGGTTTGGGGGCATCCGTGCGGCCGGTCTGCGGGCGGCGGCTGCCGGCCCCATAGGGCGCCGGCCATACGGCGCCCGGGCCGGCGTAGCCCTGCTCGGCGGCCGCGTGCAGTGTCCAGTGCGGGTCGTAGAGGTGGGGGCGGGCCAGCGCGCACAGGTCCGTGCGCCCCGCCAGGATCAGGGAGTTGACGTCGTCCCAGGAGGAGATCGCGCCCACGGCGATCACCGGGATGCCCACCTCATGCCGGATGCGGTCCGCGAACGGCGTCTGGTACGACCGCCCGAACTCCGGCCGCTCCTCGGCCACCACCTGCCCCGTCGACACGTCGATCGCCTCGGCGCCGTGCGCGGCGAAGGCGCGGGCGATCTCTACGGCGTCCTCGGCGGTGGTGCCTCCCTCGGCCCAGTCGGTGGCGGAGATGCGCACGGTCATGGGCCGCTCCTCCGGCCACACCGCTCGTACGGCGTCGAAGACCTCCAGCGGGAAACGCAGCCGTTTCTCCAGCGAGCCGCCGTAGGCGTCGGTGCGGTGGTTGGTCAGCGGGGAGAGGAAGCCGGAGAGCAGGTAGCCGTGGGCACAGTGCAGTTCGAGCAGGTCGAAGCCGGCGCGGGCGGCGCGCCAGGCGGCGGCGGTGAACTGCTCGCGGATATCGGTGAGCTGGGCGCGGGAGAGCTGGCGCGGGGTCTGACTGCCCGGCTTGTACGGCAGCGGGGAGGCGGCCACGAGCGGCCAGTTGCCGTCTTCGAGGGGTTCGTCCATGCCTTCCCACATCAGCCTGGTCGAGCCCTTGCGTCCGCTGTGGCCGAGCTGCACGCCGATCGCGGTGCCCGGCGCCTGCCGGTGCACGAAGCCGGTGATCCGCCTCCAGGCCTCGGCCTGCCTGCCGGTGTAGAGGCCGGCGCAGCCCGGGGTGATCCGCCCCTCGGGACTCACGCACACCATCTCGGTCATCACCAGCCCGGCGCCGCCGAGGGCGCGGGCGCCCAGGTGGACGAGGTGGAAGTCGCCGGGGACGCCGTCGGTGGCCGAGTACATGTCCATGGGCGAGACGACGACCCGGTTGCGCAGGGTCAGTCCGCGCAGCCGGAACGGGGTGAACATCGGGGGCGTGCCGGGCGGGCAGCCGAACTCGCGCTCGACGGCCTCGGTGAAGCGGGGGTCGCGCAGCCGCAGGTTGTCGTGGGTGACGCGGCGGCTGCGGGTGAGCAGGTTGAAGGCGAACTGGCGGGGCGGCTGGTCGAGGTACAGGCCCAGGTTCTCGAACCACTCAAGGCTGGCCCGGGCCGCGCGCTGGGTGGAGGCGACGACCGGCTTGCGCTCCTCCTCGTAGGCGGTCAGCGCCTGTTCCGGCGAGTCCTGCTCCTCCATGCAGGCGGCCAACGCGAGAGCGTCCTCGACGGCGAGCTTGGTGCCGGAGCCGATGGAGAAGTGGGCGGTGTGGGCGGCGTCGCCGAGGAGGACCACGTTGCCGTACGACCAGCGCTCGTTGACCACCGTGCGGAAGGTGGTCCACGCGGACTTGTTGGAGCGCAGCGGGCGTCCGCCGAGGGCGTCCGCGAAGATCTTGGCGCAGCGCTCGATCGACTCCTGCTCGTCGAGCTCCTCGAAACCGGCCGCGCGCCACACTTCTTCACGCATCTCGACGATCACGGTGGAGGCGTCGGCCGCATAGGGGTAGCCGTGCAGCTGCATCACGCCGTGCTCGGTCTCGGCGATCTCGAAGCGGAAGGCGTCGAAGGCGAAGCCGGCGGCGAGCCAGATGTAGCGGCAGCGGTGGGTGGCCACGCGGGGCCGGAACGCGTGGGCGTAGGCCTCGCGAGTGGCGCTGTGCACGCCGTCGGCCGCGACGACGAGGTCGTACGTCTCCGACAGCCACGCCGGGTACGGCGCCTCGGTGCAAAAGCGCAGCTCGACGCCGAGCGACCGGCAGCGCTCGTGCAGGATCTCCAGGAGCCTCCGCCTGCCGAGCGCGGCGAAGCCGTGGCCGCCGGAGGTGTGCCGTGCGCCCCGGTGCACGATGTCGATGTCGTCCCAGCGCACGAAGTCCTTCTGGAGGGCCTGGTACACCACCGGATCGGCGTGCTCGATCCCGCCGAGGGTCTCGTCGGACAGCACGACCCCGAAGCCGAAGGTGTCGTCGGGCGCGTTGCGCTCCCAGACGGTGACCTCGCGGGCCGGGTCGAGACGCTTGAGCAGCGCGGCGGCGTACAGTCCCCCGGGTCCGCCGCCGATGACCGCGACCCTCATGGCTACCTCCCGCGCCACTTCGGCGGCCGCTTCTGCGCGAAGGCCGCGTGGAACTCGGCGTAGTCCTCGCCGTTCATCAGCAGGGCCTGGGTGGAGGCGTCCAGTTCGACCGCGGCGGACAGGGGCATGTCCAGCTCGGCGGTGAGGAGGGCCTTCGTCTGGGCGTGGGCGAGGGCGGGGCCGTCGGCCAGGCGGCGGGCCAGCGCCTGCGCGGCCTCGTCGGCCCGCCCCTCCTCCGCCAGCTCGCTGATCAGCCCGATCCGCTCGGCCTCGGCCGCCCGCACCTGCTCGCCGAGCATGAGCAGCCGGGTCGCGTGCCCGAGCCCGACGACCCGGGGCAGCAGATAGGCCGCGCCCATGTCGCCCCCGGACAGGCCGACCCGGGTGAAGAGGAACGCGAACCTCGCCGAAGGATCCGCCACGCGGAAGTCCGCCGCCAGCGCCAGCACGGCCCCCGCCCCCGCCGCCACCCCGTGCACCGCCGCGATCACCGGGAACGGGCACTCCCGTACGGCCCGCACGACCTGCCCGGTCATCCGGTTGAAGTCGAGGAGCTGGGCCGTGTCCATGGCCAGTGTCGCGCCGATGATCTCGTCGACGTCGCCGCCGGAGCAGAAGCCGCGTCCCTCGCCGGCCAGCACCAGGGCCCGGACGGACCGCTCGCGGGACAGCTCGGCCAGCAGGTCCCGCAGGTCGGCGTAGGCACCGAAGGTGAGCGCGTTGAGCTTCTCGGGGCGGCCGAGGGTGACAGTGGCGACGCCGTCGGTGAGCTCGACGCGCAGGTGCCGCCAGTCGGAGGTGCGGGCGGCGGAGCCGGTGAAGGGACTCATGACGTGCGCCTCCTAGGGGGACTGCCGGACTGCCTCGCTGAGCTCTCCCTCATGAAGTTATCACCGATCTATGACTGTCGTCATGAATCCGCGATAACACCGTCACGATGTGGCCGAGACCCGTCACATCGTCACGGGTCGTCGATAGCGAGGTAACGACCGGCGCCGCCGCGGTGGGCCGCCCGTTCACCTGGGTAAACCGGCCGGTGCCGGGGTCGAAGGTCCCGGACGGAACCCGCCGAGAGCCGCTGGCGGCGGCCCCCGTACCATTCCTCTCGTTGAAAGCAGGGCAGCCTGATGTTGATCACTGGGACGCTTTGCTCCATGAACGGACGCACCTTGTACGAACACCCCTCTGCCTCCGCCTCCTGGCGCGTCGCGCTGCCGCACACGGCCGCCGCCGTGCCGGTGGCCCGCGCCCTGGTCCGTACGGCGCTGGCCGAGCTGGAGCAGACGGCCGACTGCGACACCGCGGAGCTGCTCACGGCGGAACTGGTCGCGAACGCCGTGGAGCACACCGCGGGCCGCGGCCCGATAGAGCTGGTGGTGGAGCTGCTGCCGAGCGGCTGCCACGTCGAGGTGCACGACCCGGACCCGGCGCCGCCCGGCGGCCTCACCCGCCCCGGCCTCACGGCGCCCGACCCCTGGCAGGAGCACGGGCGCGGCCTGCTGCTGATCCGCGCCCTCAGCTCCTCCTGCGGCCACCGGCCCACCGAGTCGGGCAAGGCGGTGTGGTTCAGACTGCCTGCGCTTCCGCCTCAGCTGCGTCCGGCGTGACGTCCGTGACCTCGGTGGCTTCCGTGGCTTCCGCCCGCGCCGCGAGGCAGGAGTTCCGGCGCCCGTAACCGACGTACACGAGCAGCCCGGCCGCGAGGAACGCCGCGAACTGGATCCAGGTGGTCCAGCCGGTCTCGTACATCAGGTACAGGCAGAAGCCGACGCCGAGCAGCGGGACCACGGGGTAGAGCGGCACCCGGAAGCTGCGGGCGAGGCCCGGCTCGCGGCGGCGCAGCGCGATCACGGCGACGTTGACGACGGCCATGATGGCGAGGGTGCCGATGGTGCACAGGTTGACCACCGCGTCCAGCGACGCGAAGGCCGCCGGGAGCGCGAAGACGACCGCGACGATCAGGGTGCCGGCGACCGGGGTGGACGTGCACGGCGAAACCTTCTCGAAGACGCGCGGGACGAGCCCGTCGCGGGACATCGACATCAGGATGCGGGTCTGGCCGTACATCACGGCGAGCACGACCGAGGCGATGGCGACGACCGCGCCGAGAGCAATCACCGCGCCGCCGATCGAGGAGCCGGTGACCTCGTTGACGACGTGGCTCAGCGCGGCGGGCCGGCCGCCGACCTGGTCGCCGCCGACGGCGCCGATCGCGGCGAGGGCGACCGCGCAGTACAGCAGGGTGACCAGGCCCATGCAGACGAGGATCGCGACTGGGATGTCCCGGCGCGGGTTCTTCGCCTCCTCGCCGGCCGTGGTGATCGCGTCGAAGCCGATGTACGAGAAGAACGCGGCCGTGGTGCCCGCGCCGATGCCGCCGAGGCCGGCCGGCGAGAACGGGGTGAGGTGGCCGTCCTTGAAGGCGCTGAAGCCGATGGCGCAGAACGCGACGAGGATGGCGAGCTTGAGCACGGCCATCGCGGCCGTCGCCCGGGCGCTCTCGCGCACTCCGCGCACGAGCAGGACGGAGGCCATGGCGATGACGATCACGGCGGGGAGGTTGACGAGCCCGCCGTCGCCGGGACCTGCGGAGAGGGCGGCCGGGAGCTGCCATCCGGCGAGGCTGTCGAGCAACTCGTTGACGTACTGGCTCCAGCCCACCGCGACCGCCGAGACGGACACGCCGTATTCGAGCAGCAGGCACCAGCCGACCAGGAAGGCCGTGGACTCGCCGAGACCGGCGTAGGCGAAGGAGTACGACGATCCGGAGACCGGGATCGCGCCGCCCAGCTCGGCGAAGGCGAACGCCGTGAAGACGCATGTGATCGCGGCAAGGACGAAGGAGACGACGACGGCCGGGCCGGCCTGGGCGACCGAGTCGGACAGGCCGACGAAGATGCCGGTGCCGACGATCGCGCCGACGCCGAAGCAGACGAGCTGGAAGAGGCCCATCGTGCGCTTGAGGCCGTGGCCTGCGCGGTCGGCGC
The DNA here is from genome assembly GCF_040608235.1 of Streptomyces sp. NPDC005202. Classification (NCBI taxonomy): domain Bacteria; kingdom Bacillati; phylum Actinomycetota; class Actinomycetes; order Kitasatosporales; family Streptomycetaceae; genus Streptomyces; species Streptomyces sp. NPDC005202. Next base: position 593,366 of record NZ_JBEXHW010000002.1, read on the forward strand.
CGGATTCGGCGACGAGGAGGGCCGGGGACTTGATGCGGGGCTTGGTGCGGGGCTTGGTGCGGGGCGTGGTGCGGGGCTTGGTTCCGGGAGCGGGCATACGGGGTGGTGCTCGTTTCTGGTGGTGCGGGTGCGACGATGGGGGTGCCCCCTGCTCGAGCGAAGCCGAGAGTTTGAGGGAGGGTCGCGCGACGGCCGCGGATGGGGTGGTTCCGGGCCGCCGGTCAGGACAAGGCCTGGTTCTGGCCGGGCGGGATGCCTGGTCGAATGCCTGGTCGAATGCCTGGTCAATGGTCAGACGGGAAATCAGACGGGAAATACCTGGCCCTGGTCAGGCGAGCGTCGCGACGAGGATGGCCTTGATGGTGTGCAGCCGGTTCTCGGCCTCGTCGAAGACGACCGAGTGGGCCGACTCGAAGACCTCGTCCGTCACCTCGAGGGACGCAAGGCCGTGGCGCTCGTGGATCTCCCGCCCGACCTTGGTGCCGAGGTCGTGGAAGGCGGGCAGGCAGTGCAGGAACTTCACGTCCGGGTTGCCGGTGCCGCGCAGCACGTCCATGGTCACGGCGTACGGCGCGAGGGCCTCGATGCGCTCGTCCCAGACCTCCTGGGGCTCGCCCATGGAGACCCAGACGTCGGTGGCGACGAAGTCGGCGCCCAGAACGCCCTCGGCCACGTCCTCGGTGAGCGTGAGGCGGGCGCCGCTCGACTCGGCGAGCTCGCGGGCCCGGTCGACGATCTCCTGGACGGGCCAGTACGACTTCGGGGCGACGATGCGGACGTCCATACCGAGCAGGGCGCCGGTGACCAGGTAAGAGTTGCCCATGTTGAAGCGGGCGTCGCCGAGGTAGGAGAAGGTGATCTCCTTCAGCGGCTTGCTACTGTGCTCGGTCATGGTGAGCACGTCGGCGAGCATCTGGGTGGGGTGCCAGTCGTCGGTGAGCCCGTTGTAGACGGGCACGCCGGCGTGCGCGGCCAGCTCCTCGACGGCGGCCTGGCTGTCGCCGCGGTACTCGATCGCGTCGAACATCCGGCCGAGGACGCGGGCGGTGTCCTTCACGGACTCCTTGTGCCCGATCTGCGAGCCGGAGGGGTCGAGGTACGTCGTCGAGGCCCCCTGGTCGGCGGCGGCGACCTCGAACGCGCAGCGCGTGCGCGTCGAGGTCTTCTCGAAGATCAGCGCGATGTTTCTCCCCCGCAGGTACGGCGTCTCGGTCCCGGCCTTCTTGGCGGCCTTCAGCTCGGCGGCCAGCTCGATCAGACCGCGGAACTCCTCCTCGGTGAAGTCCAGTTCCTTGAGGAAGTGGCGGCCGGCGAGGGCGGTCGGGACTGTCGCCATGGGGGCGCTCCAACGGGTGAGGGACAGAGACCCTGAAATTCTATACGATGCTCAGAATTTCTATGCGGCCCGGCTCACGCCCCCACGGCATCCCGCTCAACCGGACAGCTCATACAGCGGGGGCCACCCCTGCCCCGCCCGAGCTCGCTGCCCGGGATCTCGATGACTTCGATGCCCTGCTTGCGCAGGTGCGTGTTGGTGGTGGAGTTGCGCTCGTAGGCGACGACGACACCGGGCTCGACGGCGAGGACGTTGCAGCCGTCGTCCCACTGCTCGCGCTCGGCCGCGTGCACGTCCTGGGTCGCGCTCAGGACCCGGATCTCGCTCAGCCCCAGCGCGGCGGCGATCGCGCGGTGCATGTGCTCCGGCGGATGGTCGGTGACCTTCAGCTCCTTGTCACCGACACCCGGCTCGATGGTGTACGAGCGGAGCATGCCGAGCCCCGCGTACTGGGTGAAGGTGTCGCCGTCGACCATGGTCATCACGGTGTCGAGGTGCATGAAGGCGCGCCGCTTGGGCATGTCGAGCGCGACGATCGTCCGGGCCGACCCGGCGGCGAACAGCTTGTACGCGAGCATCTCGACGGCCTGGGGCGTGGTGCGCTCGCTCATGCCGATGAGCACCGCGCCGTTGCCGATCACGAGCACGTCCCCGCCCTCGATGGTGGACGGATAGTCGGCCTGCCCCTCGGACCACACGTGGAACGTCTCGTCACGGAAGAGGGGGTGATAGCGGTAGATCGCCTCGAAGTGCACGGTCTCGCGCTGCCGGGCGGGCCAGCGCATCGCGTTGATGGCGACGCCGTCGTAGATCCAGGCGGACGTGTCCCGGGTGAAGAGGTGGTTGGGCAGGGGGCCCAGCAGGAAGTCGTCCAGGTCCATGACGTGGAACCGCACGGACGTCGGCTCCGCGTGCGCCTGGAGGAACTCACGCTTGGTCATGCCGCCCACGAGGACCTCCGCCAACTCCCGCGCCGGCAGGGTCTCGAACGCGGCCCGGAGGTGGTCGGTGGCGAGCGGCCCGTACTCCTTCTCGTCGAAGACGCGGTCCAGGACGAGCGACCGGGCCGCCGGGATCTCCAGCGTCTCGGTGAGCAGGTCGCCGAAGAGGTGTACGGCGACCCCCCGGTCGCGCAGCACGTCGGCGAACCCGTCGTGCTCGGCGCGCGCCCGGCGCACCCACAGCACGTCGTCGAAGAGGAGGGCGTTCTTGTTGGTGGGGGTGAGCCTTTTGAGCTCGAGATCCGGCCGGTGCAGGATGACGCGGCGCAGCCGCCCGGCCTCGGAGTCGACATGGAATCCCATGCCTCCATCCTGACCATCGGCGACCGGGTTCACCCGCTTCTTGGCCGTTTCTGCATCTTCTTGTTTTCGTCCACGACAAGTACCCCGGGCGATTATCGTCTCTATGACGAAAAGGGAGACGAGGGGACCATATGGCCGACATCACGCGGCGCCTGGGCTGGCGCCACCTGCGCAGCGCGCCGACGGCGCACATCCGGCACCACCGCTCGGGCAGGCTGGTGCACGACGGCCCCGGACTGAGCTTCTGGTTCCGCTCGCTGACCGCGGCACTGTCCGAAGTCCCGGTCGACGACCGCGAGCTGGCCATGACCTTCCACGCCCGTACGTCGGACTTCCAGGACGTGGCGGTGCAGGCGACGGTCACCTACCGGATCAGCGACCCGGCTCTCGCCGCCGCCCGCCTCGACTTCTCGATCGACCCGGATACCGGAGTCTGGCGCGGCACACCCCTTGAGCAACTGGGCACACTGCTCATGGAGACGGCCCAGGAGCACGCGCTGGCCGTGCTGGCCCGTTTGCCGCTGTCGGCCGCGCTCGCCGACGGGGTGACCGCGGTGCGTGAGCGCGTCGCGGCGGGTCTGGCCGCGGAGTCCCGGCGCCCGGCCACCGGCATCGAGGTGGTGGCCGTCCGCGTGGTGGCGCTGCGCCCGGAACCGGAGGTCGAGCGGGCGCTGCGCACCCCCGCCAGGGAACAGATCCAGCAGGAGGCCGACCGGGCCACGTACGAGCGGCGGGCAGTGGCCGTCGAACGGGAGCGGGCGATCGCCGAGAACGAGCTGGCGAGCCGGATCGAACTCGCCCGCCGCGAGGAGCAGTTGGTCGAGCAGCGCGGCACGAACGTCCGGCGCGAGGCCGAGGAGAACGCGGCGGCGGACGCGGTACGGGCCGAGGGAGGCGGCACGGACGGTACGGCTGGCTGAGGCCGAGGCGGCACGGACGGTACGGCTGGCCGAGGCCGAGGCGGCACGGACGGTACGGCTGGCCGAGGCCGAGGCGGCACGGACGGAGCGGCTCGCCGCGGCGGAGGCGACACGCTCCGTACGGCTGGCCGACGCCGAGGCGACGCGCACGGAGCGGCTGGCCGTGGCGGAGGCCGCCAAGGCAGTACGGCTCGCCCGCGCGGAGGCCGAGAGCGCGCGCGAGGTGGGTGAGGCGCGGGCGCAGGCACAGGCGGCGTGGCTGCGGGTGCACGCGGACACCGACGTCGCGACGCTGCACGCCCTCACCGGGACGCGCCTGGCCGAGAACCTCCCGCGGATCGACAGCGTGACGATCTCGCCGGACGTGCTGACCGGGCTGCTCGCGAAGCTGGGCGGCGCCTCGGCGGAGGCGGAGACGGAGACGGAGGCGTGAGCCTGGCACCGCGGGTCGTGCTGGTCCACCGCATCACGGAGTACGAGGAGTTGGTGGCCCGGCACGGCACGCACGGCCAGGCCGCCTTCTTCCTCTCCTCCCGGGGCCGCGACATCGGGGAGGTCGCCGAACGCCACCACCGCACCCGGCGGGCGCTGGCCGAGGTGACCTCGGCGGTTCCCCTGACATGGCGTCAGAACCGTGTGGAACGGTCGGACCTGGACCGCTTCCTGTTCACGCCGGAGGACGTCGTGGTCGTGGTCGGACAGGACGGGCTGGTGGCGAACGTCGCCAAGTACCTCGCGGGGCAGCCGGTGGTGGGCATCGACGCGGATCCGGGCCGGAATCCGGGGGTCCTGGTGCGGCACCGGCCGCGCGACGCGGCGGCGCTGCTGCCGGCGGCGCTCGAGGGGAGCACCGGCGTCGAGGAGCTCACGATGGTCGAGGCCGTCGCCGACGACACCCAGCGGCTCGTCGCCCTCAACGAGATCTATCTGGGAGCACCCGGTCACCAGACCGCCCGGTACCGCCTGTGCCTCGACGACGACAGGGGTGTCGTCGAGGCACAGGCCTCGTCCGGAGTGCTGGTGGGGACCGGCACGGGGGCAACGGGCTGGATCCGGTCGGTGTGGCAGGAGCGGGGCGGTGCCCCGCCGCTCCCGGGTCCCACGGAGGACCGCCTGCTGTGGTTCGTCCGCGAGGCCTGGCCGTCACCGGCCACCGGTACGTCACTGGTGGCGGGCGAAGTGCCGGCCCCCACGTCCCTGCGCCTCACCGTCGAGTCCGAACGGCTGGTCGCCTTCGGGGACGGTATGGAACAGGACGCCGTGGAGCTGACGTGGGGGCAGACGGTCCGGGTGGGGGTGTGCGCGGAGCGGCTGCGGCTGGTGGGCTGACGGGATCCCCGTCACAGGCGGGGGCTCGCCGGCCCACAACCACGGACGCACAGGCTCACCACCGGGGATCCACCGGCCCACAACCACGGACGCACAGGCTCACCACCGGGGATCCACCGGCCCACAACCACGGACGCACAGGCTCACCACCGGGGATCCACCGGTTCACGACCACGGACGCACAGGCTCACCACCGGGGATCCACCGGCTCACAGTCGTGGATCCACCGGCTCCGACTCCAGCGCCAGCACCCCGAACACCGCCTCGTGCACCCGCCACAGCGGCTCGCCCTCGGCCAGACGGTCCAGGGCCTCCAGGCCGAGCGCGTACTCGCGGATCGCCAGCGACCGCTTGTGGTTCAGGAACCTCTGGCGCAGCCGGGCGAGGTTGTCCGGACGGGTGTACTCGGGACCGTAGATGATCCGCAGGTACTCGCGGCCGCGGCACTTGATGCCCGGCTGGACCAGGCGGCCCTGCTCGGTGCGCACCAGGGCGCCGAGCGGCTTGACGACCATGCCCTCGCCGCCGCGGCCGGTCATCTCCAGCCACCAGTCGACGCCCGCTCGGACCGACTCCGGGTCGGCCGTGTCGACGTAGAGGCGCCGGGTCGTCCGGAGCAGGCCGGTGCCGTCGTGTTCGACCAGGCGGTCGAGCAGGGCGAGCTGCTCGTCGTGGGGCAGGGCGGCGAGGCTGCGGCCCTGGACCGCCAGGATCTGGAACGGCGCCAGGCTGACGCCGTCCAGGCCGTCGGTGGTCCAGCAGTAGCGGCGGTACGCAGCCGTGAACGCGGCGGCGTCCGAGGCCCGGTCGCGCTGGCGGGCCAGCAGGTCCGCCACGTCGACACCGCGGGCCGACGCGCCCTCCAGCGCGGCCAGCGCGCCCGGGAACGCCGCTCCGGAGGCCGCGCCCACCGCCGCGTACTGCGTCCGCAGCAGCCCGGACGCCTTCAGCGACCACGGCATCAGCTCGGCGTCGAGCAGCAGCCAGTCGCTGTCCAGTTCCGTCCACAGGCCGGCCTCGGTGATCGCCGTGCGCAGGCGGGCGAGGATCTCCTCGGTGACCGCCGGGTCGTCGAAGAAAGGGCGGCCCGTGCGGGTGTAGAGCGAGCCTGTCGGGCCTCCCCCACTCGAGACTGCGCTCGAGCGGGAGGTGCCCCCGACCCCGAACCGCTCGCGCGCCGCCTCCGCGTCCCGGCACACCAGGGCCACCGCCCGCGAACCCATGTGCTTCTCCTCGCACACGACGCGCTCGACCCCGTCCTCCCGGTACTGGGCGAACGCTTCGGCCGGGTGCTCCAGGTATTCGTCGACCTTCGAGGTCGCCGTCGGGGCCATGGTGGGAGGCAGGTACGGCAGCAGCCGCGGGTCCACCGCGAAGCGGCTCATGACCTCCAGGGCCGCGGCCGCGTTCTCCTCGCGGACCGATACGCGGCCCGCGTGCCGGGTCTCCACGACCCGCCGGCCGTGCACGTCGCCGAGGTCCAACGGACGCCCGTCGTGGCCGCCGGGCGCCTCGGTGCGCAGCGGCCTGGCCGGCTCGTACCAGACCCGCTCGGCCGGTACGTCGACCAGCTCCCGCTCCGGCCAGCGCAGCGCGGTCAGCCTGCCGCCGAAGACCACGCCCGTGTCCAGGCAGATGGTGTTGTTCAGCCAGGTGGCCTGCGGGACCGGGGTGTGGCCGTAGACCACGGCCGCGCGGCCCCGGTAGTCCTCCGCCCACGGGTAGCGCACCGGCAGGCCGAACTCGTCGGTCTCGCCGGTGGTGTCGCCGTACAGCGCGTGCGAGCGCACCCGGCCGGAGGTGCGGCCGTGGTACTTCTCCGGCAGACCGGCGTGGCAGACGACCAGCCTGCCGCCGTCCAGGACGTAGTGGCTCACGAGGCCGTCAATGAACTCCCTTACCTGCTGCTTGAACTCCTCGCTCTCGCCCTCCATCTGTGCGATCGTCTCGGCGAGGCCGTGCGTGTGCTGGACCTTGCGGCCCTTGAGGTAACGCCCGTACTTGTTCTCGTGGTTGCCCGGCACGCACAGCGCGTTGCCCGACGTCACCATCGACATCACGCGGCGCAGGACGCCCGGGGTGTCCGGGCCTCGGTCGACCAGGTCACCGACGAAGACCGCCGAACGGCCTTCGGGGTGGACGCCGTCGACGTAGCCCAACTTGCCGAGCAGCGCCTCCAATTCGGCGGAGCAGCCGTGGATGTCGCCGATGATGTCGAAGGGGCCGGTGAGGTGGGTCAGGTCGTTGAAGCGCTTCTCGGTGACGACCGAGGCGTTCTCCACCTCATCGACGCCCCGGAGCACGTGCACCTTGCGGAAGCCCTCGCGCTCCAGGTGCCTGAGGGAGCGCCGCAGTTCGCGGGTGTGCCGCTGGATCACGCGGCGCGGCATGTCCGCCCGGTCGGTGCGGGCCGCGTTGCGTTCGGCGCACACCTCCTCCGGCACGTCGAGCACGATGGCTATGGGCAGCACGTCGTACTTCCTGGCCAGGTCGATCAGCTGGCGGCGGGCGTCCTGCTGCACGCTGGTCGCGTCGACGACGGTACGGCGGCCGGCCGCCAGGCGCTTGCCGACGATGTAGTGCAGGACGTCGAAGGCGTCCCGGGTGGCGCTCTGGTCGTTCTCGTCGTCGCAGACCAGGCCTCGGCAGAAGTCCGAGGAGATGACCTCGGTGGGCTTGAAGTGCCGGCGGGCGAAGGTGGACTTGCCCGAGCCGGAGGCGCCGACGAGGACGACGAGGGAGAGGTCGGTGACGGGCAGAACCCGCCCCCGCTGGGTCTTGATCTCGGTCATGCCGCCTTCGCCTCCTTGTCGTTGCCGGTCTTCTTCAGGTGGAACACGGCCATCTGCGTGGGCGGTCCCACCTCGGGGTCGTCCGGCCCGACGGGCCTGAACTCGACCTGGTATCCATGCCGTTCGGCCACGGATTCCGCCCAGGTCCAAAACTGCGCGCGCGTCCACTCGAAGCGGTGGTCGCCGTGCCGGACGTGCCCGGCCGGGAGGGTCTCCCAACGGACGTTGTACTCGACGTTCGGGGTGGTCACGAGGACCGTCCGCGGGCGGGCCGCGCCGAACACCGCGTACTCCAGGGCGGGCAGCCGGGGCAGGTCGAGATGCTCGATCACCTCGCTGAGCACGGCAGCGTCGTAGCCCTTGAGCCGGTTGTCGGTGTAGACGAGCGAGCTCTGGAAGAGCTTGACCCGTGCCGCCTGCCGCTCCCCCATCCGGTCCAGCTTCAGGCGCCGGGAGGCGATGGTGAGCGCCCGCACCGACACGTCGACGCCGACGATCTCGGTGAACCGCGGGTCCTTCAGCAACGCCTGCACCAACTGGCCCTGCCCGCAGCCGAGGTCGAGGACCCGGGCGGCGCCGGACTCCGCCAGCGCCGCGACGATCGCGTCCTGGCGCTGCACGGCGAGCGGCGTCGGCTTCTCCTCCGCCCCGGTCTCCGCCTCCACGGCGTTGTCGATCTCCTCGACGTCGGTGTCGTCGGCCTCGGCCAGCCGGACCAGTTCCAGGCGGTCCATCGCCTGCCGGGTGAGCGACCAGCGGCGCGACAGGTAGCGGCTGGTGATCAGCTTCTGCTCCGGGTGGCCGGGCAGCCAGCCCTCGCCGGCCCGCAGCAGCTTGTCGACCTCGTCGGAGGAGACCCAGTAGTGCTTGGCGTCGTCGAGGACGGGGAGCAGGACGTAGAGGTGACGCAGGGCCTGTGCCAGAGTCAGCGCCTCGGATTCCAGGACGAGGCGCACATACCGCGAGTCGCCCCACTCCGGGAACTCGGGATCCAGCGCCACGGGGTCGGCGGTGACCGTCCAGCCGAGCGGCTCGAAGAGACGTCGTACGAGGTCGGAGCCACCGCGGGCGGGCAATGCCGGCACCTCGATACGCAACGGCCGTGCCTGCGCGGAAAGTTCGGGCCTGGCATGGCACACGCCCCGTATCGCGCTGGAGAACACACCGCTCAGCGCGACGGCGAGCAGCGAGGAGGCGGCGTACGGGCGGTCGTTGACGTACTGCGCGAGCGCCGCGTCGGGGGCGCCGCCGCGGCCCTTGCCCTTGCCGCGCCGGACCAGTGCCACCGCGTCGACCTCCAGCAGCAGCGCCGCCGTGCAGCGCCGCGCGTCCGCCTCGGGGTAGAGGACGTGCGCCGTGCCGTAGGAGGTCGAGAACGCCTGCGCCTTGTCGGGGCGCTTGTGCAGCAGGAAGCCGAGGTCGGTCGCCGGGCGTTCGGGGGTGCCGGTGGTACTGATGGTCAGGAACATGCGGAGGGCCTCTCCGGCTGGACGGACGACTGCGGTGCCGTACACGCGAAAGCCCCCGAGGACGGTGATCCTGGGGGCTCGGACGACGCTCTCACCTTGGCACAAGGCTCCGACCGGCGCCTTCCTTTTATGTGCCGGTCCTCTTGTGTGCCGGTCCTCTTGTGTGCCGGTCCTCTTGTGTGCCGGTCCTCTTGTGTGCCGGTCCGCCTGTGCGAGGGTCCGCCTCCACTGCGCCGGTCCTCCTGTGTGGCGGTCCTCGGGAGCGTCCGGCCCGTGCCGGACGGTCAGGGGAGCAGGCGCCCGGGTGTGCCGGGAACAGGCCTTGTCCTCCAGTTCCCGAAGTGCCGCGTCGAGGCGCCGGGGCTGCGGACTCGGCACGCCCCCCGCGCCCCCCGCGCCCGCCGCGGACGGACCCGGACCGGTCCGGGACGCCGAAACACCCCCCCTGGGGCCGCCCGTGCGGCTGCCGCAGCCCGCCGGGGACAGGACGGCGACACCGACGAGGGCTGCCGTGACGCGTCTCGATGCCATGGGCTTCACCCCTGATGCTCGACGATCGTGCGGGCGGTGCGCGCGGCGTCGAGGTTCCAGCGGCGCTGTTCCTCCAGCTTCGTCCGGTGCTCGGCGACAAGCCGTCGCTGGATGCGCACGTCGACGGCGTGAACGCTGCGAACGTAACCCGTCTGCTGCTTGCAGCGTGCGTCCGCGACCGCCGTCTCCCTCTCCCGGGCGGAGGGCTCGTCGGGGTCGCGCCGCTCCCCGAGCTCCTGCCGCGGCGCCTGCGCGCCTGCCTCGGCGTCCTTCGGCGTGGCGTAGTGGTGGCCGACGGCCTTCATGCACGCCGACCACTTCCGGTCCGCCTCCTTCCAGGCCGGGTCCTTCATGCCCGGCGTGATGCTTCGGCCCTCCAGTTCCAGCACGGGATCCCGCCGGTCCTCGGGATCGGATCCGAAGATCCTGCGGTTCGCCTCGCCGAGGCAGCCGCGGTGGGGAACCCTGTGGCCGTGGACGCTCTTCGGCTCCTCCCCCAGGAACTGGCCGGTGAGCGCAAGGTATTCATCGAGCGACCACGTCCGGTCCGGCATGCGCCCGGACAGGGCCGCCGCGCTCCGGTACCCGTACTCGGCCGTCTGCTTCGGGTCCTGGACGCCGTAGCGGAGGCCTACGGACAGGTACAGGATGCTGCCGACGACCCCGGGGCGCTCCGGAGGGCGGGGCCAGGCGGGCGGCGGATCGACGTCGAGGGTCCCGATACGGTCGAACCCGAGGCGCAGCATGCACGTCTTGGCCAAGGCCCAGCGGGCCCTGCCGATCGTGCGGTTGTCGGCGTCGGACACGTCGTAGGCGTCAAGCGGCTGTAAAGCGGGGTCGTCCGCCGCCGTGGGCCGCGGACCGGCCGGGGGCCCGTCGGTCCGCTGTCCGCATCCGGTGAGCGCGAGACCTGCGGCGAGCGCCGGGAGGAGGGGGGTGGATCGTCGCATCCGGCCAGCCCACCAGGCACCGACCCGCCGGACTGTGACGGAGGCCATAGTTCCGGGTCACGGGCGGATCACGAACTCCCTTGGCGGAAAGTCGAGTTGAGCCGCTCGGCCCAGATCCTGACGCAGCCGGTCCCGCCCGCCTCCGGTCCGGGCCGTGCCCTCCGGAGACGGACGGGCCGTGCCCTCCGGAGACGGAGGTCGGGCCTGGTGCCCGGAGACGGACAGGCCTGGTCCCCGGAGACGGAGGTCGGGCCTGCCGGCCGGAGGCGGACGGGCGTGGTGGCCGGGGCGGCTACGGCAGCTGCGACTGCACCTGGGTGGAGATCAGCTCCAGGTGGTCCAGGTCGGAGAGGTCGAGGACCTGGAGGTAGATCCGCTGGGAGCCGATCTCGGCGTAGCGGCCGATCTTGTCGACGACCTCGGCAGGGGAGCCGGCCAGGCCGTTGGTCTTCAGTTCGTCGACCTCGCGGCCGATCGCGGCGGCCCGGCGGGCGACCTCCTGGTCGTCCCTGCCGACGCAGACCACGAGGGCGTTGGAGTACTTCAGGTCGTCGGGCCGGCGGCCGGCCTCCTCGGCCGCGGCCCGCACCCGCCCGAACTGGCGCTCGCTGTCCTCGATGGAGGCGAACGGCATGTTGAACTCGTCGGCGTACCGGGCGGCCAGCCGCGGGGTGCGGGTCGCGCCGTGCCCGCCGATGAGCACCGGGACCTTCGCCTGCGCCGGCTTCGGCAGCGCGGGCGACCCGGTGAGGTCGTAGTACTTCCCGTGGAAGTCGAAGGTCTTGCCGACCTCCGTCGCCCACAGGCCGGTGATGATGGCCAGCTGCTCCTCGAGACGGCCGAACTTCTCCTTCGGGAACGGGATGCCGTACGCCTTGTGCTCCTCCTCGAACCAGCCAGCGCCCAGGCCCAGTTCGATCCGGCCGCCGGACATCTGGTCGACCTGGGCGACCTGGATGGCGAGCACGCCGGGCAGCCGGAAGGTGGCGGCCGTCATCAGCGTGCCGAGGCGGATGCGCTTGGTCTCGCGGGCGAGTCCGGCGAGGGTGATCCAGGCGTCGGTGGGGCCGGGCAGGCCGTCCACGTTGCCCATGCGGAGGTAGTGGTCGGAGCGGAAGAAGGCGTCAAACCCCAAGTCTTCGGTGGCCTTCGCCACGGCGAGCAAGGTGTCGTAGGTGGCCCCCTGCTGGGGCTCGGTGAAGATGCGAAGATCCATGCCTCCATCCTGCACGCCGACCTGCCCGTCGACCCCACCAGTACCCGGCGCGCCTCCCGTCCCTGGTCGGGTGAAAATTGTCAACCCCGTGCGCGGGGCCTGCCCGGGCCGGTGTCCCGGCCCGGTGGTGATCGTTGGCTCGAGCGGAGCCGGACCGCCCGGCGCCCGCACCCGGCCCCACCCGCCGCCGGGCCGCCAGCCGCGTCGGCCTCCCCGGGGGCCGGGGGCCGAGGAGGCCGTCATGTCCGAAGAGTGCGTGCCCCCAGCAGGGTGGCTCCGCCCGGCCGAAGGGCTTGCTGCAGCAGATGGAGGAGCTCATGGCGGCGCTCAACGCGGACCTGTCCGCGCTGGACGCGGATCTGCAGTCGGCCGGCAGCGCGGGGCGGGCACCGGGCGAGGAGGGCGACGCCGGCGGCTGCGGGGTCTAGCCCGCTTCCCGCTCCGGTAACGCCTCCGCCCGCGCCGCCAGTTTCCGCAGCATCTCGCGGACCCGGTCGCGCGACTCGTCCGCCGCGTCGATCGCCTCCATGCACTGCCAGTACGTGCCCTCGTCGGCCGCGGAGCTGGCGATGCCGACGAGGGCGATGCCGACCTCGCCGAGCAGACCGCCGAGGCACAGCAGCGCCTGGCGGGCGTCGTCCAGTCCGGTGAGCTGGGCCGCCCGCAGGTCCCCGGGGTCGAGGTCCGGCGCGTCCAGCACGCCGCAGCCCCGGCCCGCCAGCTCGGTCAGCCCGAGGGCCTCGCCCCGCAGTTCGGGCGGCCCGGAGACCGCGAGGCGGCTGCCGATCGCCTGTGCCAGGGCTTGCGCCTGCCACACCTCCGCCAGGATCTCGGGGGCGTCACCGCTCCCCGCCAGGGCACGCCTGCACGCCAGGATGAGCCGTACCGCGTCCATGCGCTGTCCCCGTCTCTCCCGACGTGCTCTTCGCACGTCCGCCCGAACTCCGTTGTCCACTACCCAGAGTGAAGGCGTGTGGGGCGAAAAGCCAGAGGAAGACCGAAATCTGTGGACGACAAATCGGTTGCGGACAGCTGAATAACTCCGGAGAGTGAAAACGGAGCGTATGGCTCCCCAGTGGCGCCTCCCTTACGCGGAGCCGACGGTCACTCCCTTAGGCCTCGCAGTCCCCCGGCCGGGCCTCGCAGTCCCCCGGCCGGGCCTCGCAGTCCCCCGGCACCGGAAACCTCCGCTCGTTCCGGTCGATCTTCGCGTCCAGCGCCGCCAGCGGGTCGATGCCGAGCACCTCGCACAGCTGCAGCAGATAGGCGAGGACGTCCGCCACCTCGTCCGTCACGCGGTGCGCGGTGTCCGGGTCGGCCATGACACGGGCCGACTCCTCGGGCGTCAACCACTGGAAGATCTCGACCAGTTCGGACGCCTCCACACTGAGCGCGGCGACCAGGTTCTTGGGGGTGTGGTACGGCTGCCAGTTGCGCGCGGCCGCGAACTCGGCCAGTCGGCGCTGCAGCTTCGCCAGGTCCAGATGCTCGGAGTCCTTTGTCACGGCACCAGGTCTACCACCCTGGCTCCGCGCACCCCTGCGGCCCACGACGCGTCACTCACCGCCCCGGCGAACCGGATGTGCCCGCGCTCGCACATCCGCGCCGCCAGCCGCAGCAGCGCGGCCCGCTGCCGGGGGTCCAGCGCCCGGTCGAATCCGTCGGCGAGCACCGTCAGCGTCTGCATGGCCGCGGGCACCTCGCCCACCGGATCGACCTCCAGCACCCCCGGCCCGGTCAGCAGGACCAGCGCCAGCGCCGCGTACCGCAGTTCGCCGTCGCCCAGCCGCTCGAACCCCGTGCGCACCCCGTCCCCCCGGTCCAGCACCGCCCGTACCCTCCCGTCGCCCGTCGGCTCGGCGAGCACGTCCGCCACCGGCCCGGCGCATCCGGCGCGCACCGCCTCCACGAGCCGGGCGTGCCGTCGCCCGCACTCCGTGCGGGTGCGCCACAGCACGTCGGCGAGGTTGTCGCACCCCCGCATCAGCCGTCCGGCCCCGACGGGCACGGGCTCGCGCATCCGGCCGGGCAGCGGATCGCAGGCGAACACCGACCGCAGGGCGACCAGCATCTGCTCGGCGGCGGCGAGGACCTGCCGCTGCCCGTCGGTCTTCCCGGCCACCCGCAGCGGCAGCAGCGCGGTGCCGAGCCGGTCGTCTGGCAGCGGCGCGCGGGTCACCGGCGACGAGCCGGCCGTGTGCCAGGCGGCCTGCACGGCGCGCCGTCCCGGGTCGCGCAGCGCGGTCTCCAGCAGGACCAGCCCGGCCGCGGTCAACCGCTCGCCCACGATGCGCAGTTCGGGCTCGGCCTGGACGGCGACGTCCAGCCGGACCGGGCCTTCGGGCCCGTTCGCCGTACAGCCGATGCGGAAGCCGCGGCGGCGCTGGACGTCGGGCCGGGCCCGTTCCGGCACGCAGGCGACCGGGTCCGGGAAGACCGCGCCGAGTTCGGCGCCGGCGCCGAGGCGGGCGAGTGCCTCGTACGCCCTGAGCGCGCTGGTCTTGCCGCAGCCGCTGGGCCCGGCGAAGAGGGTGAGCGGTCCGAGCGGGAAGCGGGCGCCGCGGTGCACCGCGAAGGAGGACAGCCGCAGCTCGGTGACGCGCGGCCGGTCCGGGTGGTCCTGGTCGTCGCCGGCACTCCCCGGGGACGGCAGTGGATCCCCGGGGAGCGCCGGGGACGGCAGCGGAGAGGGGGCGGACGCGGGTGACGACGCGGGTGACGACGCGGGTGACGACGCGGGTGACACGGTCATATCCGGACGGTAGGACGCCGTCGGCGGGGCGAAGCGTTCCGCCCGGGGACGTTCCTACGATCGGGGGACGGGCCGGCCCCCGGTCACTGGCGGCGACCCGGCTCACGCCCCGGGAACCGCCGCCCCCTCCATGAGCCCGCTGACCTCGGTGCCGGGCGGCGTGAGCAGGAAGACGTTGCGGTCGACGCGGTGCATCCCGCTCGCCAGGCCGAAGACGACCCCGGTGCTGAAGTCCAGGACCCGTTTGGCGACCTCCGTCTCGGCACCGGTGAGGTCGAGCAGGACCGGGGCGCCCGCCATCAGCGTTTCGGCGACCTCGCGGGCGTCCGCGAACACGTTGACCTTGAGGACGACGAAGCGGCGGCGCGTCTCCGTCTCCGCGTCCGGGAGCGCGCGGTGGTCCACCGCGGACGGCCAGGCGTCGCGGCCGCGCAACGGGACGACCTGGGCGAGCCCCTCCCACTGTTCATCGGTGACGTCGTGGCTGTTCACCGGCTCCCCCCGACCTGACTCGCACTCATCGCCTGCACCATTCTTACGTCTGTCACCCGTTCGGCCCAACAGCGACACGGTGCGCGACAGACTCGTCCGTCCCCTCCCGCCACTGCCGCGCGGCCCTGCGGACGAGCCGTGCACCGGCCAGGGCGGGACATGTACGGAACACCGGCCGGGGGCAGGACATGTGCGGAACATCCCCGACGGGGCCTTGGACCGGTTCCTGCCCGAACGAGGCTTCTTACCGCGCTCACACCGGAATCTTCACCTCCAGCCATGTCCCGCTCACCGGGCCCGATTAGCGTCTCCTGTCGTGCGCTTGGCAGAAAAGCAGCTGGTGACACCCGGTCGGCGGACACAGCCGGCGGTGTCCGCCCCGGAACCCCCCGCTCAGTGGCACCGCGTCCTGACCCTGCTCGCCGACGCCAGCCTCTTCATCGGCACCCGGGCGGTGTGGTCGCAGGCCGCCTCGCACCGCCTCCCGGTCGCCGGGGTCATCTCGCTCTGCTACGCCTCGATCCTGGTGTGCGGGGTGCTGATCCTGGTGGTCCGCCGGGCGAAGTCGCTGGCGCGCCTGGACCTGTGCGTGCTGGTGACGGCCGTGACGCTCGCCCTGTGTGCGTGGGCCATGAACCACCGGGGCGGCGACGAGGCGGTTCTCACCACGCAGGCCGCGAAAGAGCTTGTCGCCGGGCACGTGGTCTACGGACAGCCGTGGCCCTGGCTCTTCCACACCCACGGCGTCGCGCTGACCCCGACGGTGCACGGCAGCTACGACTACACCTACGGCTATCCCCCGCTGGCGATGCTGCTGACCGCGCCACTGCTGTGGCTGGGGCACGGCGGCGCGCCCGCGACGGCGCTGAGCACCGGCGCGCTCGTCGTCGGCGCGGTGGTGCTGTGGCGGATGCTGCCGGTGCCGTGGCGGTCGGCGGCGACCATGGCGTGCCTCGGCTTCGGGTTCCTGCCGACGTACGGCCGGCAGGGCTACCCGGCGATCCTCGCCCTGGCGCTGCTCATTCCGGTGGTGGTGCGCTGGCCCCGGATCGGGCAGGGCGGGCGGCTCGGCCCGGCCGGCATCGCCCGGGCCGCGTGCCTGGGCGCGGCGTGCGCGGCGCAGCAGCTCCCCTGGTTCCTGACGCCGTTCCTGCTCGCCGGGCTCTACGCGGTGCGCCGCGGTGAACTGGGCGCCCGGCAGGCCACGCTGGTCGTGCTCCGGGTCCTCGGGGTCGCCGTCACCGTATGGCTGCTGATCAACACGTACTTCATCGTGCACGAGCCGGGCACCTGGCTGTCGGGCATCGCGCTGCCGCTGACGCAGGGCGCGGTGCTGCACGGGCAGGGCCTGGTGGACATCTCGCTGTACTTCACCGACGGCAGCGACCGGCTGGACTGGTACTCGCACGCCAGCCTGCTGCTGGCCGCGGCCCTGCTGGCCCTGTTCGTACTCTTCGTACGGCGTCTCGGCCCGGCGGCGACCGTCCTGCCCTGGTGCGCCTTTTTCGTGGCGACCCGCTCCCAGGACGGCTACTACCTGATGATGACCCCGCTGTGGCTGGCGGCCGCGATCACCGCGCCCGCGTCGGAGTTCGCCAGGGCGTGGCAGCCACGGCCGCGCCTGCTGTCCGGCCCGCACCGGCGTCCGGCCCGGATCGCCGCGGTCGTGCTCCTGGTCCTCCCCACGCTGGTGAGCGCGACCGTGGCCGCGACGGGGAAGCCTCCGCTGGAGATGCGGGTCACGGCGGTGCAGCGGGCCTCCGCCAAGGTCGTCACGCGGCTGACCCTTCAGGTCACCAACACCGACGACAGTGCCCTCACGCCTCACTTCATGCTCACCACGGGCCAGGGCATGAGCAGGTTCTGGTCGATCGTGCAGGGTCCGACCACGATCCCCGCGCACACCTCGGCCCGCATCGAACTCCGGGCGCCGGACGGAAGGTTCGCCGTCCCCCGCCCCAGCGTCCGCATCCGCCTGCGCGCCTTCACGGCCACACCGCAGACGCTGTCGAGCCAGGACATACGGCTGGCGGTGCGGAAGACCGAGTGAGGACGCGGCCGTCGGGTCTGAGGCCGGCCGGGGCGGTGGATGCAGTTGCTGGCCGCGACGGGGGCGGTGGAGCTGGAGCTGCGCTCCGTCGTCAGGGACCGGCTCGGCGTCTCCCGCGACGAGTTCCTCGTCCTGTGCCTGCTCACCGAGCAGCCGACGTCGGGCACCTGCTCAGTGATCTTCTGGGCTTCATCCCGGCTGGTGTACTCGCCGCGCTCGCGTACGCGGGCGAGGAACTCGTCGGGTCGTACTTCCTCGTCACCTCGCTTCTCCGCACCGTGCCCGGCACGGGATCCGCTGTCGGCTTTGAGCCCAGGTACCCCGATTGCCTCCTCCAGCCACGGGCGTTGGCCCGACGTAGTGACCTCGCGCCTCGCTGGCCAGGACGGCGAAGCGGTCACCGTCGCCTGTCTGGAGCGCCCCGCCCGGCTTCCCGGCGCGGCAGTGAGGTGCTCGGTGCTGCCGGAGCGCTGCGCCGGAAGGCGCCGGAGTTCGGCGCCGGAATGCGGCAGGGCCCAGGCTGCTGCCTGGGCCCTGGAGGGTGACCTGCGAAGGGGAAGTGGGTTCGAGGTCAGCTGTTGAGTTCCTTGCGTTCGCTGCCGCCGCTGATGGCGATCTTGCGGGGCTTGGCGTGCTCGGCGAGCGGGATCCGCAGCTTCAGCACGCCCGCCTCGTAGGAAGCGTCGATCCGCTCGACGTCCAGGGTCTCGCCGAGGAACAGCTGCCGGCTGAACGTCCCCGCGGGCCGCTCGGTGATCACCGTCTCGGTGTCCTCGCCGTACGCCGGCTTGCGTTCGGCCTTCACGGTCAGGACGTTGCGCTCTACGTCGAGATCGATCGACTCCGGCGTCACACCCGGCAGGTCAAGCTCCACGAAGAACGTGTCACCCTCACGCCAGGCGTCCATCGGCATGCCGACCGGGCGGGCGACCGTGCCCCAGACCCGTTCGGCGAGCCGGTCAAGCTCGCGGAAGGGATCCGTACGCATCAGCATCTGCACCCCTCCTCCACGTCGTACTCGGTTGCTCTCGCTCTACTCCTTATATACCTCACAGGCGGAAAGTTGACACCTGTCGGCTCAACTTTTTTTCCGCGTTTTCGCGTTTCCGCGTTTTCGCGTTTTCGCGTTTTCGGCTGCGATGCGGTGCAGCCATGCGGCGGCGGCTTCCGCGTCGTCGGTCGACAGCGCCAGGCGGGCGTAGGGCGCGTCGCGGCCGAAGGTGCTCACCACCAGCACGGGGCCCTTCGCGCGCAGGGCGACGACATCCCGACCCCGGGCGTGCTCCAGCTCGCCCACGCACCAGCGTCCCGGGCGGAACCGGTAGCGGCGCCCGGGCCGCGGGCGCACCGCCCGCCACCAGTACGGCTCCACCCGCACCTCGTCCACGAATCTCAACGGCAGACGCACCGTGCGGCGCCGCGCCGCCAAAACCCACCGCCAGGGCAGACGCACCACCAGATCACCGCCGTCGATGTGCAGCCGTGTCACCGATGCTCACCTGCCTTCAGGTCCCATGGCGCACCCGCAGGCAGCGCGGCCTGCGGCGCGCCGGACCGAGCAACCCTGCGAAGCGGTGTCAGTGGGCGACGCGCGCCCCGGGCGTCGTCGGCCGCGTCCACGACTGCGACTGGCGCGCGCCCTGCTTGCGGTACTCCCGCCAGGCTGCGGCCAGCCAGATCCCGCCCGTGATCAGCGCGTACACGCCCAGGACCAGCGCGATGGCCACCGCCCCGGCATCCGGGCGCAGCCACAGCAGCGCGCCCGCCACCACCGACACCGCACCGGAGGCTTGCAGGAACCAGGCGTGCCGCAGCTGATGGCGCAGACGCACCGCGGCCCACAGTTCCGCACCCCCGGTGAGCACCGCCCAGGCGCCGATCATGATCATCAGGGCCAGCGCCGTCACGCCCGGCCACCATGCCGTCATCAGGCCGACCACGATGCCCAGAACACCGGCCGCCGCATACGCCAGGCCGTGCCACCGCTCCCGGCGGTGCCGCCACGCCGCGCCGGTCAGCACCGCACCGTCCACCAGGGCATACGCACCGAAGACCCAGGCCAGCGCCAACACCGTCAGCTGCGGCCACACCAGCGTCAGCACGCCGAACACCACCGCCGCAGCCCCCCGGGCGCCCAGCAGCAAGACCAGCCTTCTGCTCTCCGTCACCAGCAACCTCCCTTCGAGCCCTCTCGCACCGACCGCGTGGCGCCTCCGCGCCCGGCGAGCCGGCGCGACTACTCACTCACTCTCCGTGATAGGAGATTGAGCCTCCTACTGTCAACTTCACCTAGTCGCCACTTGTCAATCCTTTTGCGAGCGACTATATGAAGAGGCGGAAACTTGTCCGCCGGGCCCATCCGATTGGGGCCCGACGTCCGCAATGTGAAGGGAGAAGTGGGACATGCTCGCGCGCACCGGTGCCCTCGGCGATCTCGACCGCCTCACGCATCAGCTCGCGCACACCACCGCCTCCTCGGCCGGTGCCGTCATCCCGGCGGATGCCTGGCGCGACGATGAGGCCCTCTACCTGCAGTTCGACCTGCCCGGCATCGACCCTGCGGGCATCGACCTGACCATCGAACGCGGCACGCTGACCCTGACCGCCGAACGGCCCTCCCCGATCCCCGAAGGCGCCCGGCCCGTGCTGAGCGAGCGCCTCACCGGCCGCTTCACCCGCAGTCTGACCCTGTCCGACGCTCTGGACACCGACGCCGTCGACGCCCGCTACGACAACGGCGTCCTCACCCTGCGCATCCCCGTTGCCGCCCACGCCAAGCCCCGCAAGATCGCCATCTCCGGCGGCGAGCGCAAGCAGCTCACGGCCTGACAGCCGCCTGGTCCAGCACGCAAGGCAGGTCACCGACGACGAAAGGAGTTGGATCGTGAGCGCCCTGCTGTGGCTGCTCATCCCTCTCTGCACCGGCATCAGCGCGAGCGTCTGGGCCTGGAGCACCGGACGCCGCAACCCCAGCCCGCCCGACCATGACACCTGGCAGGACCTCGACCGCTACCAGCGGCTGCAGGCAGCAATGAGCGGCACGGTGCGCCACTGAGGCGGCGGCTCCGAGCGGCCCGCCGTCCGGCCGCGACGCCGCCGGTCTGCGCGGCGCCCAGCCCCTGGTAGCCGGCATCGGCAAGGATCTCCACCGCGGGACCGTCGGCAAGAGGCCTGACCAGCCCTTACTGGCTGGGGCGTGGGTGATGTCCGCGCGGCTCGCTGGCAACCGCCGCCTGCACAGGGTCTTTTAGGGCGCGTATTGAGTCGTGATCAATTGGTGGTCCGGGTGAGGTCCTTGATCCAGATCATTGAGGCGCGCAGGTGGAGGCCGGCGAGGTAGCTG
>NZ_JBEXHW010000003.1:0-143644 GCF_040608235.1 Streptomyces sp. NPDC005202
GGTGAAGGACAGTTTGCCGAGCAGCTTGGCGATCATGATGACTCCTCTCGCCTGTCTGAGACCTCCCAGCCGAGGGTTCAGCAAAGAAGTTCCCGGCATCACTAAATGGTACGCATACCATATTGTCACACATGCCGCATATGTCATATTCGGGTCATCATCAGCCGCACGCATGGATACCTGGTCGCCACCAGAACCTTCGGCAACGGGTGCAGCAGCCACCGAGCGTGTAATTCAGCCCACCGCCGGTCGATCCGTGCAGGATCTTGACCGGCACGCGGAATGGCAGGAGGGCTCTCCGACCGTCATCGGCCGGATGCCGCGGCCAGGTTACGGGCCCACGCAGTGAGATCCATGCTCGGCCGACTATGACGTAAGGCGCGGCGGCAGGGCGGTGATCAACCGGATGTCTCAGGACGTCTCGGGAGGCGCCACACTCGGCCTCTCAGATGACGCACGGAACGGCTCTTGATCAGGCAGAGCTAAGGCGCATGTCTGAGCTCCCTACGCAGCGGGACCACCCTGGGCAGTGAGTAAGCGCCTGCCGGGTCCTTCAGCTCACGCAGCTCACGGCAGACGAGAAAGAGCCCCAACGGACTGGAACCTCCTCCAGGATCATGTCAACGTACAACGACCCGGAAAACACCAGGTCAGCAGAGGGGTGCGGGCTTCCCGGCCGACCGGCAGACAGGCCGGCCGCCACGTCACTCCACAGCCCGCGCCACGCGATCCTGCGACCGAGCCCCACCCCGAGGAGGCCCACCTGTCGACTCCCGCACGATTCGCTCGCTTCACTGCCCCGCCCTCTTGCCGCTCGGCACCCTGAACGCATGGACCGCACAGGAGACGGAGGACTACGGCGCCCTGTCCACGGCGCTGTGTCTCTGCGTCTGCACGGCCAGGCGTTCTTCGGCTGCATGTACTTCGCGGCTATGCGGGAGGTGCACGAGGTGCACTCGCTCAAGCGTCGCGCGGCAAGCGCGACGCGGCTTGTTCCCATCCCGCCGCCATTCGTACGCATGTTGCGTGCCCATGTGAAACGGTACGACGTGGCACCTGACGGCCGACTCTTCCGGAACCAGGCTGGCAACTACGTGGACGCTGCCGCCTCCAGGCGAACCGCCTCATCGAGCAGTCCATGAACGAGTGGCAGCGCGTCAGCCAAGGTGAAGCGCCCGAGGGCTGAACCGGGGTTTTGGTCCGTGACTGGTCCGGAAGCACTGGTCAGGAGGGGTACAGCTGTGGGAGGAATGGGGGGTTGGCGTGCAAGCCGGGCTCGGTCGAGACCCGGGCTGAGCGAAAGGCGCCTGACGGGTGAAAACCCAGGTCAGGCGCCTTTCTTCGGGCGTCTAGAAGAAGCCCAGTTTCTTCGGTGAGTACGACACCAGGAGGTTCTTCGTCTGCTGGTAGTGCTCCAGCATCATCTTGTGCGTCTCGCGGCCGATGCCGGACTGCTTGTACCCGCCGAAGGCCGCGTGGGCCGGGTAGGCGTGGTAGCAGTTCGTCCAGACGCGGCCGGCCTGGATGGCGCGGCCGGCGCGGTAGGCGGTGTTGGCGTCGCGGGTCCACACGCCGGCGCCGAGGCCGTACAGCGTGTCGTTGGCGATCTTGACGGCGTCGTCGAAGCCGTCGAAGGACGTCACCGAGACCACCGGCCCGAAGATCTCCTCCTGGAAGATCCGCATCCGGTTGTCGCCCTCGAAGATGGTCGGCTGGACGTAGTAGCCGCCCTTCAACTCGCCGTCGTGCTCGATGCGTTCGCCGCCGGTGAGCACGCGCGCGCCCTCCTGACGGCCGATGTCGAGGTAGGAGAGGATCTTCTCCAGCTGGTCGTTGGAGGCCTGGGCGCCGATCATCGTGTCGGTGTCGAGAGGATGGCCCGGCCTGATCTGTTCGGTGCGGGCGACCGCAGCCTCGATGAACTCGGCGTAGTGGCCGCGCTGGATCAACGCCCGGGACGGGCAGGTGCACACCTCGCCCTGGTTGAGCGCGAACATCGTGAAGCCCTCGAGCGCCTTGTCGCGGAAGTCGTCGTTGTGCGCCGAGACGTCGTCGAAGAAGATGTTCGGCGACTTGCCGCCGAGCTCCAGCG
Organism: Streptomyces sp. NPDC005202; assembly: GCF_040608235.1. Classification (NCBI taxonomy): domain Bacteria; kingdom Bacillati; phylum Actinomycetota; class Actinomycetes; order Kitasatosporales; family Streptomycetaceae; genus Streptomyces; species Streptomyces sp. NPDC005202. The sequence goes on from NZ_JBEXHW010000003.1 coordinate 2,093, forward strand.
TGACCGGTTTGATGTTCTCGGAGGCGTACTGCATGATCAGCCGCCCCGTCGTGGTCTCGCCCGTGAACGCGACCTTCGCCACCCGCGGGCTGGAGGCCAGCGGCTTGCCCGCCTCCACGCCGAAGCCGTTGACGATGTTCACCACGCCGGGCGGCAGCAGGTCGGCGATCAGACTCATCCAGTAGTGGATGGAGGCCGGGGTCTGCTCGGCGGGCTTGATGACCACCGCGTTGCCGGCGGCGAGCGCGGGCGCGAGCTTCCACGTCGCCATCAGGATCGGGAAGTTCCACGGGATGATCTGCGCGACCACGCCGAGCGGCTCGTGGAAGTGGTAGGCCACCGTGTCGTCGTCGATCTCGCCGAGCGAACCCTCCTGGGCCCGGATCGCGCCAGCGAAATAGCGGAAGTGGTCGATGGCCAGTGGGATGTCGGCCGCCAGCGTCTCCCGGACCGGCTTGCCGTTCTCCCAGCTCTCGGCGACCGCCAGGGGCTCCAGGTGTGCCTCCATGCGGTCGGCGATCTTCAGGAGGATGTCGGAGCGTTCGGCCACCGACGTCCGGCCCCAGCCCGGGGCGGCCGCGTGCGCCGCGTCCAGCGCCCGCTCCACGTCCTCCGCGGTGCCGCGCGCGACCTCCGTGAACGGCTGCCCGTTCACCGGCGAGGGGTTCTCGAAATACTGCCCCCGGGTCGGCGGCACGTACTCGCCGCCGATGAAGTGGTCGTAGCGCGCCTGGTAGGAGACGAGCGCGCCCTCGGTGCCGGGCGCCGCGTAACGGGTCATCCTGGTCTGCCTCCCTCAGCAGCGCTGCCCGCCGTTGGGCAGCTCTCGGCGCGAGGCTAGGGACGGCGACGTTGCAACGACGTTGCGTGGAGCTCGTTCCCGTCAGGCCGTGGGCGGGGCGTGAGCAGCCGGGGGCCGAGCTGCGGTCAGCTGTGGGCGAGGTGCGGTCGGCACCGGGTCGGCCTGCGGTCGGCTTCGGGTCGGCCTGCGGTCAGCGGGCTGCCGGGCGGGACCATCCGGTCGGCGCCGCCAGTTCCGCCTCGAGCGCGGCGAGGCGGGCCCGGACCGGCGCCGTGGGCCGTACGGCGGCCAGCGCCCGCCACACGTCGAGGTCGTCCTCGCCCCACGGCGCGTGCGCCCAGTCGGCCAGCAGGTCGGGATCGCGGCGGGCGATCAGAGCCGTGTGCAGGGCGTCGGCGAGGCGTTGCCTGAGCCGCACCACCGCCGGAGCGTGCGAGGTGGGCAGCAGCGGGCCCGTATACGCCGTCGCGGCCGCCGTGACCGCACCGGTCTCCAGCCGCCGCTCCACGACGGCCACGTCGGACCCGACGGGGACGGTGAGCCGGTACGGCCGCGACGCGAGCAGGCCCGGGCCGAGCAGCCTGCGCAGCCGTGCCAGTTCGGCCCGCAGCGTCACCGGTGTGACCGACTCGTCCTCGTACAGCGCGCACAGCAGCTCGTCGCCGGTCAGGCCCTCCGGGTGACGGGCCAGCAGCACCATGATCTCGCTGTGCCGGCGGCTCAGCCGGATCCTGCGGCCGCCCACCAGGAGCTGGGCCTCGTCGCGGCCCAGCGCGGTCAGCTCGGGCGTGTCGGCGGCGGGCCTGCGCGGGGCGAGCAGCGCCAGCTGCGACTCGGCGGCGCGCGCCACCGCCTGCACGAAGCCGAGGCTGTGCGGGTGCGCAAGTCCGTCCCCGCCGGTGATGTCCACGGCACCGAGCACCCGCCCGGTGCGCGGATCGTGCACCGGGGCCGCCGCGCACGTCCAGGGCTGGACTCGCCGGATGAAGTGCTCGGCCGCGAAGACCTGCACCGGCCGGTCGACGGCAACTGCCGTGCCCGGCGCGTTCGTCCCGACCGCGGTCTCCGCCCAGCGCGCACCCGGCACGAAGTTCATCTGCCCGGCCTTGCGCCGTGTCGTCGGATGACCCTCGACCCACAGCAGCCTGCCGTGCGCGTCGCACACCGCGAGCAGGTGTTCCCCGTCGGCGGCGAACGTGCCCAGCAGTTCCCGGAACAGCGGCATCACCGGTGCCAGCGGATGCTCGGCCCGGTAGGTGCCGAGGTCACCGTCCGTGAGCTCCACGCTCGCCGTGCCGTCGGGGCCGACACCGGCCCGTGCGGAACGCCGCCACGAGTCGGCCACCACCTGACGCACCGGTCGCGGCACCGTGCCTCTCGCGGTGAACGTCTCGTGTGCGCGGCGCAGCACCCGTACGCGCTCGGCAGGGTCGGCTCCCGGCTCCAGGGCCACCCACGGATCGGTCAACTCGGCCTCCTGGACTGCGATACGGCTGGGGACATCGTCACTCCGGGTGTGCGCGCGGACAACCTCTTCGACCGTCGTGCCCCGAACGATGGGCGGGCCGTTTCGGCCAGGCCGGGCCGAGCAGGTCGGACCGAGCCGGGCCCGGCCGGGCCGGGGCCCGCCCGATGGGCCGGTGCCGTCAGGCGAAGTTGACCAGCCTTATGTAGCGGACCCAGTCCCAGTTCGGCCCGGGGTCGGTGTGGTCCGTGCCCGGCACCTCGTAGTGTCCGATGATGTGCGCGCGGTCCTTGGGGATCCCGTACGTGCTGCAGATCGCCGCGGTGAGCCTGGCCGACTGCTCGTACAGGGCGTCGGTGAAGTAGGTGGGCCTGTCCACCCACCCCTCGTGCTCGATGCCGATGCTGTGCGTGTTGTAGTCCCAGTTCCCCGCGTGCCAGGCGATGTCCGTCTCACGGACGCACTGCGCGACATGTCCGTCGGTGGACCGGACGACGTAGTGCGCGGACACCTTCTTCTGCGGGTTCTGGAAGATGGCCAGGGTGTTGGCGTACGTCTCCTGCGTGACGTGGATGATCACGCGGTCGAGGGAATAGGCCGTGGGCCGGTTGGATGCCGTGCAGTTGGAGCTGCTGGCCGGCTGCCACTCGGCTGGCGGGTAGTCGACGGTCTGGGACCGGGCAGCGGCCCGTGCGGTGGGGAGTAACCCGTAGGGGACGGCGGCGAGGGCGGCGCCCTTCAAAAGCCGTCGTCTGCTGGGAAGAGGTCTTGCCCGGTCCATTGGCGATGGCCTTTCTGTGGGGGGATGTTCGTCGGCGGTCGGCACGCACTCAGCGCCGGAGTGCCGCCGCCGTCTCGCGCAGCCGTGTGTGCAGCCCGCGGTGAGTCTCGCGCACGGGCAGCCACTCCTTGCGGAGCTTGGCCACGCACGTGTAGTTGGTGTCGCACACGTTGGCCAACGGGGATTCGACGGCCTGGGTCGCGAACTGGTAGGCGTCCAGCTCGCTGAACCCGTAGTCGCGCACCAGCCACTGCACCAGGTCGAGCTGGGATATCCGGAACGCGTCCTCCAGCGGGCGCGCCGAGCCGGTCGAGATGATGTGCGTGTCCGACTCCAGGCGCGGCCACGGAGTGGCCACCCCCTTGAGGAGCTCGACGATCACCACCGTGTTCATCGCGCACTCCACGGCCACCCCGCAGGTCTCCCCCTCGCCCTGCCGGGCGTGCCCGTCGCCGAGGCTGAGCAGCGCCCCCTCGACGTTCACACCGAGGTAGCAGGTGACGCCGGCGCGCATCTCGGGCGTGTCCATGTTGCCGCCGTGGGCGTCGGGCACCAGGGCCGACCGCACCTCCAGATTCGCGGGGGCCACGCCCACGGTGCCGTGCATCGGGTCGATGGGCAGCTCGACCTCGATGTCGCCCTCTCGCGCCCGGAACAACGCCGTGCGCCGCGTCCGGTCCAACTGCCAGATCCACACCGTCTCCGGCAGCGGAGGCTGCAGCGTGGCCGTCGTGTGGGTTGAGGTGAGCGCGCCGAACAGCGGGACCGTCGTCGACGCCGCCCAGTCCCGGGCCGGTTCTATCGACACGAAGTGCACCGCGACCGTGTCCCCGGGCTCCGCGCCCTCCACGTGGAAGGGACCCGTCTGCGGATTGAGGAACGGGAACTCGCACACCTGCGACACCAGGTCCTTCTCGGACCGCACCCGCCCGGCGAAGCAGTCCTCGGTGTACAGGTCCAGGACCGTGCCCGGCGCGATGCGCGCCACGGGCGGCGCGCCGCCGAACGTCCAGGCGTACTCGCCCGGTTCGGGCCGCACGGACAGGATGCGGGGGTCGCTCATCGCTGCACAGCTCCGTTCTGACGAAGACCGGTGGAAGGGGAATCGTCGAGGTGGACGCGAGCGGTTTCCGCTATGCGCTCGGGGTGCCGGCGCATCAGCACGAGCAGCACCGCTGCCCCGGCCGCCATCCAGACGCCGACGACCGGTCCCGCGTATGAGACGGGGGCCGGTCAGCTCGGACACGAAGTCGAAAACCGGCAGTCCCGCCGCCGTGAGCAGCGCGGGTACGAAGGCCACGGTGCCGAGCAGCGGGAACAGCACGTGCCGCACCGGCTTGAGCGCCTCGCGCCGGCGGCGCAGGAAGTAGCCCGCGCAGGCGACGTTCACCACGATGTAGACACTGATGACGACCGTGACGATCACCGTGGCCAGCAGCAGGAACGCCGTCACGGGGTCGTAGCCGAACCCGAGCCCCAGCACCACCCCGACTGCCACGACGGTCTGCACGGCGATCCCGGCGACGGGGGAGCGGTAGCTCGGATGCAGGGCGGCCAGGAAGCGGGGCAGGACACGGATGCGGGCCAGGGCGAACGCCGTCCGCGTCGAGACGTTCGCGCACGCGTTGGCGTTGGCGATCGTGGAGTTGACCACGGCCAGGAACACCAGCACCCAGAACAGCCCGAACGACGCCCGCGCCACGCCCTCCCAGGAGGCGGCACCCGATGCGCCGAACGTCCCGAAGCGGTCCGGGCCGAAGAACACCGTCATCGCGTAGGTGGTGACCACGTAGAACAGGCCGATCGCGAGGGCCGCGCCGAGCACCGCGCGGTGCATCGTCCGGCGCGGGTCCCTCGTCTCCTCGGCGAGCGGGGCCGCGGCCTCGAACCCGGCGAAGGCCAGCACCGTGTAAACCGACCCGGCGAAGACCCCGCTGAGCCCCTCGTAGCCCTTGACCGTGTGCGACGTCCCGAACACCGACAGGGTGTTGTCCCCGCCCGCCTTGCCGATCAGCCAGACGGCGAAGACGAGGAGGACCATGACTTCGAAGACGCCGAGGACCGTGCCGAAGCGGGCCGAGGCCCGCACTCCGAAGTACCCCGCTGCCGCGATGACCGCGGCACCCGCGAGCGCCCACGGCCACCACAGGTCCGCCGGGTACGACGACCACTCCTCGTGCAGCGTGCCCGCGGTGGTGAAGCCGAGCTGCAGGAGGAGCAGGGGCGGCACCAGCGCCTCCACGAACACGTAACCCCAGCCGACGAGGAAGCCGACGGCCGGGTGCAGCCCCTGGGCCGCATAGGTGGCGACCGAGCCGGCTGCGGGCAGCTCGCGCGCCAGCTCGGCCACGCACGACGCGGTGAACAGGCAGGCCACCAGCGCGATCAGCACCGACAGCGGCAGACTGCCGCCCGCGAAGGCCGCGCCCGAGGGAATGGACGCGGCGACCGCCGCGGCCGGCGCCATGGCCGTGATGCTCTGGAACAGAACCTCGCGCAGCCCGATGGCATCGCGCCGCAGTCCGACAGATGTTTCCCCCGACATGTGAACCCCCTCGTCCACCTCGACACGCCTGCCGCCGACCCGATACGACGGCTGCGCCTCGCGTGAATCACGGTACGGCGCTTGCGGTTTGGGCAGAAGAGCGCGGCGTGGTTCGGTGGACGCGCAGGGAGTTGTGGACAACTCGGCCACTCGAACGAGTGAAGTGGTCCTGGAGTCGGGCTCGTTGGGCTTGGAGTCCGGCTTGTTGAGCCCGGTATCAGGCGCGTTCGGCCACCGCTGCCGGGTCGTCGAGGACGGCACGCACCACCGAGTGCGCGGCACCCAGCAGCGGACCCTCGGGACCGAGCCGGGAGACGGAGACCGGGCAGGCGGGGCCGGCGGTGCGCCGCGCCAACTCGGCCTCCAGCGAGGGCAGGAGCCAGGGCGCGAGCCCGGCCAGCGCGCCGCCGAGCACGACGGTCTCGGGGTCGAGCAGATTGACCGCCCCGGTCAGCGCGACGCCGAGCGCCGTACCGGCGTCGCGCAGGGCACGCCGCACATCCTGGTCGCCCGCGGCGGCGCGCGTGGCGAGCAGCCCGACCCGGTCCTCGCCCGGCTCCAGACCGGCCGTCCGCAGCACGGCCTCCTCGCCCGCGTACTGCTCCAGACATCCGCGCCCGCCGCAGGGGCACGCGGGCCCGTCCGGTTCGACCGGTACGTGCCCCAGTTCGCCCGCGAAGCCGCGCGTGCCGCGCAACAGCCGCCCGTCCACCACGAGCGCCGCACCGATGCCGATCTCCGCCGACACGTGCAGGAAGTCGCGCGGCATGCCGTCGCCCAGCCAGAGTTCCGCGAGCCCGCCGAAGTTGGCCTCGTTGTCCACGGTCGGCCGGAGCTCGGCCGGCAGCAGGGCGCCGAGGTCGATGTCGTGCCAGTCGAGGTTGGGAGCGCGGACGACCGTACGGCCGTCGCCGGCGATCAGAGCGGGCACGGCTACCGCGAGTCCCGCCGGCCACAGGCTCTGCTGCTCGGCCTCGGCGACGACCTGACGTATCAGCGCGGTGAGCTCCTGCGTCACCAGTGCGGGGGAACGGCCCCGGTTAGTGCCGTGCCGCACGGCCCGCGCCCGTACCTCCCCGCGCAGATCGACCACGCAGGCCGCGAGGTGGTCGACGCCGACCTCGGCGCCGACCCCGGCCGGGCCGTGCCCGCTGACGGCGAGCGCCGAGCCGGGTCGGCCCACCCGGCCGGGCCGCTCGGGGCCCAGCTCTTCCAGCAGCCCCCAGCGGATGAGCTCGTCGACGAGCGTCGACACCGCCGCACGGGTCAGCCCGATGCGCGAGGCGACCGCGGCCCGGGACAGCGGCCCCTCGGCGCTGACGGTGTGCATGACCCGGGCGAGGTTGCGGCGGCGCATGCCCTGCTGGGTGTCGGGCAGCGTGCGCCCGCGACCTGCCCGGTGGGCCTCGTGCAGCGGTGCGGTCATGCCTCCGTCCGTCCTCGGTCGGTGTTCGTCAGTGGGTGAACGGTCAGCGGGTGTCCGTCCCCCGCTCCAGCAGCGGGGCCGCGTCGGAGAGTACCCCGGCGATCCTGGCCAGCGTCGCCTCGTCCCGTTCCACCGCGTCCAGCACCGGCCCGTCGGCCGTCTTCCAGCGCCGGGCGACCGCGGCCGGATCCTCGCCGGTGAGCACCCCCGCCGCTTGGGCCGCGGCGCCCAGCGCGACCAGCTCCTTGGCCTCGGGCACCTGGACCGGCCGCCCCGACAGCCGCCGTACGGTCTGCTGCCATGCGGTGCCCCGGGCGCCGCCGCCGATCAGCAGCAGGGGCGTTGTGCGGTCGGCGTCCTGGTCGAGGACCAGGTCCAACGCGCCGAGCAGCGAGTGGACGGCACCGTCGTACGCGGCCTGCAGCAGCTGCCCCGCGGTCGTGTCGTGGCGCAGCCCGTGCAGCAGCCCGGAGGCGTTGGGCAGGTTAGGGGTGCGTTCGCCGTCCAGATAGGGAAGCAGGGTGACGGTGGTGCCGGGCTCGACGGCCTCCCGGTCCAGGCCCAGCAGGCCGGCGACGCGATCGACGGCGAGCGTGCAGTTCAGGGTGCAGGCCAGGGGCAGCCAGTCCCCGCGCGCGTCGGCGAAGCCCGCCACCGTGCCGGACGGGTCCGCGGGGCGGTGCCGGGAGACCGCGTACACCGTGCCCGAGGTGCCGAGGCTCAGCACCGGCGTGCCGGGGCGCAGCCCGAGGCCCAGCGCGGCGGCGGCGTTGTCGCCAGTGCCGGGCGCGACCAGGGTGCCCTTGGAGAACGGCAGGTCGTGGCTGTCCCGGACGGTCCCCACCACCTCGCCAGGCCGCACCACCCGGGGCAGCAGCGCCGGATCGAGCCCCACGTGAGCGAGGATCTCCTCGTCGTACGCATCCGTCGCGGAGGCCCACCAGCCCGTCCCCGAGGCGTCGCCGCGGTCGGTCGTGCCCAGGCCCGTCAGGCGCTCGGTGAGGTAGTCGTGCGGCAGGCGCACCGCCGCCGTCGACCGCACCGCCTCCGGCTCGTTCTCGGCCAGCCACGCCCACTTCGTGACCGTGAAAGAGGCACCGGGCACGCTGCCCGTGCGCTCCGCCCACGCCTTGGCGCCGCCCAGTTCCTCGACGAGACGGCGGGCCTGCGGGGCCGAGCGCACGTCGTTCCACAGCAGGGCGGGCCGTACGGGATCACCGTGGGCGTCCAGCGTGACGAGCCCGTGCTGCTGGCCGGCGACCGACACGGCGGCGGCCTCGCGCGCCGCGTCCCCGCACTGGTGCAGCGCCTCGCACAGGGCGTCCCACCACTGCCGGGGGTCGCTCTCGCGGCCGGCCCCGGAAGAGACGGTGTGCGGCGCCTGGCCGCTCGCCACGACCTGCCCGGTGGCTGCGTCGACGACGAGCGCCTTGGTGGACTGGGTGGACGAGTCCACACCGACGACGAGCGGACCCTCGGCTGCTGACATCGGGCTCTCCCTCTTTCCGCGGCTCGCGGGATCTGACCTGGTGTTTCTGCGGTGTCCGGGCCGCGGCGACCCGGGCGCCACCCCTTTCGGGGCCATCTTGTCCCTTCCCAGGGATGCGTCCGCATACTAATTTGTAAATCGCCATGACGAAATAGTCGCAAGCGAGCAAGGAGCCGCGGCATGAGCTACCAGCCCACCCCCGAGGACAGGTTCACCTTCGGCCTGTGGACCGTCGGCTGGCAGGGAAGGGACCCGTTCGGTGACGCCACGCGCCGCGCCCTCGACCCGGTCGAGACGGTGCAGCGCCTGGCCGAACTCGGCGCCTACGGAGTGACCTTCCACGACGACGACCTGATCCCCTTCGGCTCCTCGGACACCGAGCGCGAGTCGCACATCAAGCGCTTCCGCCAGGCGCTCGACGCGACCGGCATGACCGTGCCGATGGCCACCACCAACCTCTTCACGCACCCCGTCTTCAAGGACGGCGCGTTCACCGCAAACGACCGCGACGTGCGCCGCTACGCGCTGCGCAAGACGATCCGCAACATCGACCTGGCGGTCGAGCTGGGTGCGAAGACGTACGTGGCCTGGGGCGGCCGCGAGGGCGCCGAGTCCGGCGCCGCCAAGGACGTACGCGTCGCCCTCGACCGCATGAAGGAGGCGTTCGACCTACTCGGCGAGTACGTCACGTCCCAGGGCTACGACCTGCGCTTCGCCATCGAGCCCAAGCCGAACGAGCCGCGCGGCGACATCCTGCTGCCCACCGTCGGCCACGCACTGGCGTTCATCGAGCGCCTGGAGCGCCCCGAGCTCTACGGCGTCAACCCCGAGGTGGGCCACGAGCAGATGGCCGGGCTCAACTTCCCGCACGGCATCGCGCAGGCACTGTGGGCGGGCAAGCTCTTCCACATCGACCTCAACGGCCAGTCCGGCATCAAGTACGACCAGGACCTGCGCTTCGGCGCCGGTGACCTGCGCGCCGCCTTCTGGCTCGTCGACCTGCTGGAGAGCGCAGGTTACGACGGCCCGCGCCACTTCGACTTCAAGCCGCCGCGGACCGAGGACCTGGACGGCGTGTGGGCGTCGGCGGCCGGGTGCATGCGCAACTACCTCATCCTCAAGGAGCGTTCGGCCGCCTTCCGCGCCGACCCGGAAGTCCAGGAGGCCCTGCGCGCCTCCCGGCTGGACCAGCTGGCCCAGCCCACCGCGGCGGACGGCCTGCAGGCGCTGCTCGCGGACCGCACGGCCTTCGAGGACTTCGACGTGGAGGCGGCCGCCGCCCGCGGGATGGCCTTCGAGCGCCTCGACCAGCTCGCGATGGACCATCTGCTGGGGGCGCGCGGCTGAGGTCGAGGTGCACGCGCGCGTGCGGGGTTACGGCGTCACGCGCGCATGCAGGGCTTCGGCGTTACGTGCGCGTGCAGGGCTTCGGTGTCACGTGCGCGTGCAGGGTTTGGCGTCACGTGCGTGCGTGCGGAGCTTCGATGTCCGGCGCGCGTGTGCGGATCCTGGGCGTCACGCGCGCGTGCTCTCGGCCGAGCCGCCTTGAGCCACGCCGTTGAGCGGGCCAACCCCGCGCGGAATGCTCCGGAATCATGCGGTCCATGACATGGGTCCGTATCAACGTCCGCGCGGGGGTCGCGCCCTGACCGGTTCGCGGCAACGCTTGGCGGTATGGCCATCCCGCCCGTACCGCCTCAGCCGCCCGGACCACCAGGCGACACGCCGCCGCCGGACGGCGGCTTCGGACCACCTCCTGGAGACAACGGGTCGCCTGCGTACGGCGGTTGGCCGCCGCCTGAGCCGCGGAGGCGCAGAAACCCGCTGCTCATCCTGGCCACCGTGATCGTGGCCGCCGGGGCGATCGCCGTCGTGTTGGTGATGGCCTCCGGGGGGAGCGGCGGATCGTCGGACAGGAAACGCCCCGCCGAGAGCAGTCCACGCACCAGCCGCTCGCCCGGTCCCTCCCTGAGCATCCCGACCGTGCTGCCGACGAAGCTCCCCAGTAAGCTGCCGTCCCTGCCCTCCGACTTCCCGAGCAACCTGCCGAGCGGAGTTCCGAGCGACCTCGAATCACTGCTCCCCTCCCTGGAGGGCGGCGGGCTCCCGTAACCACATCAGATACGGCAGGGCAGACGCACGAAGGTCACGGTGGTCTCGATGCCGCTGTCGATCAGCCGGCCCTGCGCGTCGAACGCGCCCGCGCCGTCCGTCATCCCGAAGTCGTTGTCGTTGATGAGGGCGAGGGTGTCGTCGTCCACGCGCGCGATGCCCTCGATCTTCCCGGGCACACCGGCCACGGTACCCAGGTCGACGACCAGGCGCTTGGCGAGGACCGGCACGCCGGCGGCCGCAGGGTCGTCGAGCTGCTCCAGCGACGGGGACGTGGTGTCGTCGTCCCAGGGCCCGCCGAGGATGTCGGCGTCGCGCCGGAGCTTCACCAGCTGCAGTCGGGCCGCCTTGTCGGTGCGCTCCTCGATCAGCAGCCGGTCACGGCCCACGGCGACCACCGAGGAGATCTTCAGCTCGGAGGTGTCGTCCTCGTTCGGATCGACCACGTTCACCGGGTCGAAGCGGTACGCGTACTCGGCGGTGACCGCCTGCTTCGTCGGCGAGAAGCGCAGCAGCCTGGTCGTGCGCGAGGCGCCTCCCGCGTCGCCGTCCGGCAGGGACAGCGGGCTCTGCAAAGCCATCACGAGGTCCCCGCTGGGCAGTTGGGTCAGTCCCTCGAAGCCGCGGTTGATCTTCCGGTGCAGCAGGACGGACGGCAGCGCCTCCACCACCGGGTAGTCGGTGCCGGTGAGACCGAGCCCTTTGGGCACATAGCGCGTGAGCACCTTCCCGCGCGCGGAGACATGGATCAGGGAAGGGCCGTACTCGTCGACGAGCCAGAACGAGCCGTCCTCGGCCCGCACGATGCCCTCGGTGTCGAGGCCGTTGGGGTTGTACGACAGCAGCGTCCCGGCGTCGTAGGAGTAGGGCACCTCGTCGCGTCCCGCCTGGTTGGGCAGGCCTGTCACGGGCTTGCCGGAGGAGGTGGTGAGGGGGAGCGCGTCGAGCACCTCGACGGTGTCGCCGGACACTCGGATCCTCACGATCGCCGGGTCGAATCCCGGCACGGGGAACGTGCGGCGCTTCTTGCCGTCCACCTTGATCTGGCCGTTGGGGCCGCGGTCGGTGACGGTCCAGAACTCGCCCTTGCGGCCCGCCGGAAAGATGTCGCTGCCGATGCCGCCGAGGTCCACGCCCCGGTCGTCGCCCACGGTGCCGGGCAGGAGCGCGTTGCTGAACGCGCCGAGCGGTATGTCGCCGAGTGTCGCCGTGCGGGTGACGTACGCGTTCCCCGACGGGGCGGCCGCCGCCGTTCCCGCCGCCGCGAGGGCGGCCACCAGGGCGAGGGGGACACCCGCTGCGAGAGAACGGTGGATGCGGCGCCGGCCGGGGGCGTGCGGGGACATCGGGCCTCCTGGGGACAAGTGCGATGACAGCGGCAAGAGTTGGGCCCGGTGCGTAACACCGGGCGACCGGCGGATGAATGTCAGGCATCAACCACCGGTCGGGCTGGGACGTGCCCCCTGGAAGCGGTGTCCGAGGGGGCGCCGTCCCGCGCCGGCTCGCGCTCGAGCGTGGGAGGCGGTGACATCCATTGCGGGGCGGGTCGACCGGCACGAACACGGCGCAGCACTGGGTCAGTTCGGCCATCTCGGGTGGTGCTGCCGCGGAAATCCCGGGCACAGCGACGCCGACCCTCGAATTCGACCACCGGGGGCAAGGGCCGCCGGGGTACAGCACGCCGACGGCTACACGGAACGGAGTGACGGTGACGTGGGTCACCTCGGCGTAGGGGGTGCCGTCACCCCCCTGTCGGCGCGGGGCTGACCCCCGCATTGACCCGGGGGATGGCGCCATGGTGGCCACAGGCCTCCGATACGTACGTTTCCTCAGGTCAGGCCGTTGCCGAGAGAGCCGGAGACCAGCCATGCCCCAGCCCACCGCAGCCGTCGCGGTCAGCTCCGAGGAGACGACCGGCGCCTCACCCGCCGGCAGCGAATTCGCGCGCCCCTGTTGCGCACGGTCAAGGGCGCGCGCCTCCCGGAGCGGCGACATGCCTGGTACGTGCGCGGCATCACCGCCAACGCTCTCGCGCTGGCCGGTACCGTCACCGGGCTCCTCTGGTCGGCGATTCCTGGTGGGCGCTGCTCCGCGCTGCTCCTGGCTCCGCTGCTCGCCGTGCTCTGCGCACGCACGGCGTTCATAGGCCATGACGCGGGCCATTCCCAGATCACCGGCAACAAGGCCATCAGCCGGCTCATCGGCCTGATCCACGGCAATCTGCTGCTCGGGCTCAGCTGTTCGTGGTGGAACGCGAAGCACAACCGCCACCACGCCAACCCCCATCACATCGACAAGGATCCGGACGTCGCAGCGGACGTCCTGGTCTTCACCGGGGAGCAGGCCAGGCAGCGGACGGGCTTGCGAGGCTGGCTCACCCGCAACCAGGCGTGGCTGTTCTTCCGGCTCACCCTCCTGGAGGGAGTCGCCCTCAAGGTCCACAGCTTCAAGGACCTGCGCCGACAGGCTCCCGGGGAGCGGGCCCTGGAAGGCGCCCTGCTGGTCGGCCACGTCGCCGCCTACACGTCGTTGCTGCTCGGCTGCCTGTCCCCCGGCAAGGCGCTGGCCTTCGCCGCCCTCCACCAGGCGCTGTTCGGCCTGCACCTGGGCCTGGCCTTCGCACCCAATCACAAGGCATGGAGATGCCGGATCCGCGCGGCGAGCGCTGGGGTCACCCGTGCCGCCAGGTGCTCACCTCCCGCAACATCCACGGCGGAGCCCTGACGGACTGGTTCCTCGGCGGCCTCAATTACCAGATCGAGCACCACCTGTTCCCCAGCATGCCCCGTCCGCACCTGCGGCTCGCCCAGCCCCTGGTACGCGCCCACTGCCGGGACCTGGGCGTCCCCTCGTGGAGACCGGCCCCCTCGACTCCTACCGGCAGGCCCTGCGCCATATGCACGAGGTGGGCGAGCCCCTCAGAGCGGAGCAGGCGATGCTGCGCCGGACCGGCGAGGAGACTCGGCGCGAGGCGGCCAGTAGGGGCGAGCCTCAGGGACGTCTCAGGGGCGTCTCAGGGTCGTGATCCGGAACTGCCGGAAGGGCGGAGCCGTTCTCACCACAGAGAGCGGCAGTGGCCGCGAAGGAGGCGACAGATGTCGAAGAACGCGAAGATCGCCGCAGGAGGTGTGGCGGCCGGGCTCATCCTGCTGATCTGGCTGCCCTGGTGGGCCGCACTCCTGATAGTCCTGGGAGTCCCGGCCGCCGCGTACCTCGCGCTTGACCCCTCGCAGCGGCGCAGGCTGCGCCGTGTCACCCACAAGGAGCTCGGCCGCTGAGGAACTACCGTGCCGACGCGGTACCCCCCAAGGCGCAGGCGTCGACCACATCGCCTCCCGCGGGCCTGCCGACGGTCCGGTCCGCGGGAGGCTTGACACCGCGCTCCACCCACGACGCCAGCGCGTCGAACGCCGACCGGTAGCACGGCAGGATCGGCCGCAGCCGGTCCGGATACGTGTCGTACAGCCCGTCGACGTGCGTGCCGCCCTGGATCGTGTAATAGCGGTGCAGCCGGCCACGTCCGCTCGCGTCGACCATGCGCGCGTACACGTCCGAGTCCGCCCGCCTGGGCAGCAGCGCGTCCAGGTCGCCGTGCAGCGTGATCAGGGGTCTGCCGATGCGCCCGGTCAGCGCCACGCGGGCCACGGCCCGGTGGACGGACGCCGGACGGGCCGCAAAGTCGTATGCGGCGTCGGAGGCGCACGGTGCCAGGATCTGCTCCGGCGTGGTCCCCGCGGACGGGCCAGGGCAGCTCGGGTCGTACCCCGGGTCGAACTCGGCGCGGTAGATCTTCTGCGTGACGCCCCAGTAGGCCTGTTCGTGGTACGGCCACAGGAACTCGGAGCCCCGCGCGAAGCCCACCGCGTACAGGTCCTCCTCGCTCGCCGAGCCCAGTGTCCGCGCGACCGCGGCGGGCAGCGAGGTGAGCAGGCTCGGGCCGTCGGCCGTCCACAGGGCACCCTCCCAGTCCACGCCCCCGTCGTACAGCTCCGGGTGGTGTTCCAACTGCCAGCGTGTGAGGTATCCGCCGTTGGAGATGCCGGTCATGTACGTACGGCGCGGGGCGCGCCCGTAGCGCTGGGCCACCGCGTCCTTGGCGGCTCGGGCGAGCTGGGTGGTCCGTGAGTTCCACTCGGCGACGGCGTCACCGGGCCGGGTGCCGTCGCGGTAGAAGTCGGCTCCGTTGTTGCCCTTGTCGGTTGCGGCATAGGCATAGCCCTGTGCCAGCACCTGGTCCGAGATCGCCTTGTCCGTGGCGTACTGCTTGCGCGTGCCGGGCGCTCCGGTGACCACGAGACCGCCGTTCCAGCGGTCCGGCAGCCGGATCACGAACTGCGCGTCGTGCCGCCAGCCGTGGGTGGTGTTGAAGTGCGAGGAGTCCGGGAAGTAGCCGTCGATCTGCACCCCGGGCACGCCGGACGGCGTGCGGGTCGCCCGGGCCGTGAGCCCTGCCTGGTCGGCGGTGTCCGTGTAAGGGGTCCCGCCGAGTGCCGTGGTGGTCAGGTCCGGCAGACAGGCGCTCTGCTGAAAGGCCGCGCCCGGCACCCGTACGCGCTCCTGACGCGCGCAGTGGCCGTCGTGACCTGCCGTGGCTTCGGCGGGTGACGGCCATGTGAGAGCGGCCGTCACCAGCGTGGCGGCAACGAGCGGAACACCTCGGGACAGACGCATGACGGGCCTCCAGGACGCGACGAGCGGGGGAACAGCACGGGCAGTGGAGCCCGGAGCTGCCCCATCGTGCGGGCCTGCCTCCGCGTCATCCATGGGTTGGCGCCACACCAAGTGGCGGCTCGCCCTAGGGAGCCAAGACATGCATCGGAGGTGCAGTCCCGTGCTCCGCAACGATCTGCGAGCTGTCCCGCCGAGCCGCTGCCGTTGCCCGCAGCGGTCAGCTCGGGCGGACCGCCAGCTTGTCGAGGGCCTCCAGCAGGCCGGGCAGCTCCGGGCCACGGCCGATCGGCAGGACTTCGCCGGGCTCCTCGTCGAGGAGCACGAAGGCGATGTCGTCGGTGCGGGCCACCAGCGACCAGCCCGGGCCGTCGGCCCGCAGGGTCCGCGCGTCGCCCGGGGCGAAGGACGACCTGACGCGGCCCAGCGGCGGTGGCGAGTCCACGTACGCGCGGGCCTCCGCCAGCACGCGCCGGATGCCGCTGTGGCCCTTTGGCGCGTTCTCGTCGGCCTCGTCCGACGAGCCGTCGTTCGCCTCGGACCTGCCGACCGGAGCGGGGAAGTCGGCGTCGTCGATCTGCTCCCGCCACACCGCCCACTGCAGTGCGATCTCGTCGGCGCCCAGTCGACGCTGGGCCGGGCCCCAGGTACTGGTGTCCGGCGGCGACAGCACGGGCCCGTCCGCGACCTCGGGGTCGGGATCGTGCGGTGCAGGCACGCCGGGAGCCGCGACGGCGACCGCGAGGGGCCAGCCCGGCAGGGCGGCGACGACCGTGCGCTCGTCGGGCGACAGGTCGTACTCCATGCCGCAGTCCCAGGACGCGATGGCAACGGCGACCAGCGAGACGTCGTCGATGACGACTGTCCATCGTGCCCCGTCACCGTCCTGGCCGAGCACCAGGCCGTACCCGTCGGCGCACGGCGCGAGACCGAGCGCCGCACAGGCCTCCGGATAGTCGTCGCCAAGCACACTCGGGAACTGCGCCGGCGTCAGCAGTACCGCCGTGAGCACATAGAGCGCATCGTCCGCGGCGGCGACGGCGTCCTCGTCCGTCCCGGCCATCCCAGCCTCCCCATCGGTTGGTCCAACGGCGCGCACCCTAGTGCGAGCGGAAGGCGGTTGTCACGACTCCTGTGGCACTCGGACCTGCAGTTTTCCACCTGGACGGGGGCGAAACGACCGTTGGGCGTCCGCGGCTCAGGCCGCTGGAAGCCCGAGCAGCGCCCGTGCCACCGTCCGCGGCGACTCGTCGCGCTCCCGCGCCAGCGCGATCACGGCACGGCACGCCAGCTCGCTCACCCCGAACGACAGGGCCTCCGGCGACACCCAGGTCGTGGCCTCGTCGATCCGTTCCTGATCGTCCTCCGCGCAGGCCGACACATAGGCGGCAGCGGCCTCGAACAGATTGTGCGCGCGGGTTTCCCGGCCATTGCCCATCTCCGCGCGCAAGGAGGTGACGAATCCGGCGAAGGACTTGCGGAGCCTGGCCAACATGCGGACCACCTTCCCCTGCGTGGTTTCCAGCGCTGAACGTTCATCTGCTGCTACTCAACGTAGAGTTGGAGCTTCGACGGCAGAAGGGGGACGGTGCGGTGCAGCGATTCGACCGGCTTGAACAGATCCGCCGGATGGATCCGGTGGCGGACGCGTCGGAGATCCTCCGGCTCACCGTTGCATACGAGTTCCCCTGGGATTACACGCGAGCCCTGGAGCTGGCCCTCTACCGCACCTACGCCGTCCCGAGCATCGGCCGGCTGCTCGCCGAGACGGCGGAGCTCACCGACCGTACGCAGAGGCGCTACGACGACACGTCGCTGCTCCTCGACGCCGTCGTGGAGCACGGTTTCGGCAGCGAGCAGGGCCGCACGGCGATCCGCCGCATCAACCGGATGCACCGCAGCTACGACATCAGCAACGACGACATGCGGTACGTGCTCAGTACGTTCGCCGTCATGCCCAAGCGGTGGATCGACGCCTATGGATGGCGTCGGCTCTCCCGGCACGAGGTGGTCGCGTCCGCCGTCCACTACCGCACGCTGGGCCGGCACATGGGCATCAAGGACATCCCCGAGTCCTACGAGGAGTTCGAGGCCCACCTCGACGCCTACGAGGAGGCCCACTTCGGCTGGGACGAGCAGGCCCGGCGGGTCTCCGACGCCACGCTCGACCTGATGGCCTCCTGGTATCCGCGTCCCCTCGCGCCCCTCCTGCGCACCACGACCCTCGCCCTGCTCGACGAGGCGCTGCTGCGGGCCTTCCGCTACGAGTCCCCGGCCGGTCTCACCCGTGCGTTCGTGCGCCGTGCGGTGCGGACCCGAGGACGCGTCGTGCGCCTGCTGCCGCCGCGGCGGGCTCCGCACTTCGCGCGGCAGAACTGGGAGATCAAGAGCTATCCGAACGGCTACCGGCTCGCCGACCTCGGCACCCGCCCCGTCCCCGGCGTCCGGGGCTGCCCCGTGCGGCACGCCGCCGGCTCAGCGGGCGGCTCCGCCCAGTGAGTCGATCGTGGCGCGCAGCCAGGCCAGTTCGGCCTGGGTCGTGGCCCGAGCGATGGTGAGGATGCCCCGCCGGAAGGGGTCGTCGAGCTCCTCGGCGCGCACCGGCCTGTCACCTTCGTAGAAGAAACTTGTGGGCGTCTCCAGGAAGGCCAGTCTGCGCCGTAGTACGGCTGCCTGGGCGTCGGGGTCGTCCAGGTGCCTGAGAAAGGCGAGCAGGGTGAACCAGCGGTTCTCGTCGGTGATGTCCCGCTGGACCGGTTCGGCCAGCCGACGGCGCAGTTCGCGCCTGCCCTCCTCGGTGAGCGTCAGGACATGGCGCGGCGCGGCCACGGACCCCGGCTCCGTGGCCCGCTCCAGCAGACCCGCCTTCTCCAGCCGCTTGATCGCCGGGTAGAGCGTGCTTTCGGCGACGGGCCGCACGTGTCCCGTCAGCGCCGTGATGCGTTTGCGCAGCTCGTACCCGTGCAGGGGGGCGTCGTACAGGAATCCGAGGATGGCCAACTCCAGCATGGCGGCATTCTCTCGCAGGGGCGCTGTACATCGAAAGCTGAATACACCGTGTTTGCTATACATCGGGCACGAGGTATCACCTGTGAGGTGATCAGAAACGCCAACGGTGGCACTAGAGGGAGGGCGGGCATGAAACAGGCCGAGTTCGACGGGAGAGGCAGCTGCATCCGCTGGACGGAAACGCCGGGTGAGGAGCCCGCGCGGGTGTACGTGCACGGACTGGGCTCGGTCTCGGCCGTCTATCACGCGCACATCGCGGCCCGTCCCGAGGTCGCGGGCCGGCGCAGTCTGTTCGTCGATCTGCCCGGACACGGCATCAGCGACCGACCCGAACAATTCGGTTACACCCTCGAGGAGCATGCCGACGCCCTGGCCGCCGCGCTGGACGAGGCGGGGCTGACCGGCGCCGAGCTGATCGCGCACAGCATGGGCGGCGCCGTCGCGATCGTGCTCGCCCACCGCAGGCCCGACCTCGCCTCCCGCCTGGTCCTCACGGAGGCCAACCTCGACCCCTTTCCGCCGCCCACCGCGGGCAGCAGCGGGATCGCCTCCCATGAGGAGGACGCGTTCGTCAACGGCGACCACGCGCGCGTGCTGGAGAAGGTCGGTCCGCTCTGGGCGGCGACCATGCGTCTTGCCGACCCGCGCGGACTGCACCGCAGCGCGGTGGGGCTCAGGCGCGGCTCGGCCCCCACGATGCGCAGCATCCTCTTGGGGCTCACCGTCGACCGCGTGTACCTGCAGGGTGAGCTCAGCGGCGAACTCGGAGGCAGGGAGGAGCTGGAAGCGGCGGGAGTGCGCGTGGTGACCGTGCCCGGGGCCGGCCACAACGTCATGTTCGACAATCCCGACGTCTTCGCGGCAGCCGTCGCAGGGCGGCTGTGACGGGTCAGCCTTCCCGTACGGCCAGCGCCAGGAAGCGGGCCTCCTCGTCGACGTACGACGTCATGCGCCACCCAGAACCGGCCAGCAGCGGACGGAGGTTGGGTTCCGCGCGCAGGTCGTCCGGTGTGATCCGGCGCCCCTGGCGTGCCGCGAGCGCCGCCCGGCCGATCGGGTGGAACAGCGCCAGCATGCCGCCGGGGCGCACCACGCGCGCCAACTCCCGCAGGTTGTCGGCGGGGTGCGGCAGGTGCGCGATGAGGCCCGCGGCGAACACAGCGTCGAGAGACTCCGGCATCAGGGGCAGCGCACTGACGTCGGCGAGCATCAGCCGCCCGTCGCGGTTCCGGCCGGCCCGTACGGCTTCCCGCAGCATCGCCGGGGTCAGATCCGCCCCGACGACCACGCCCGAGGGCCCCACAGCCGCGCGCAGCGGCGGAAGGGCGCGGCCGGTGCCGCATCCCGCGTCGAGCACGCGGTCGCCCTCGCGCAGCCCGAGCTCGGCGACCGCGGCCGCGTAGGCGGGGCCGTCGTCGGGGAACTTGGTGTCCCAGTCGGCCGCGCGGGGGGTGAAGAACTCCTGGACGTGTGTGCGGTCGTCGCTCATGTTCCGCATGATCCCTCACCGGCACGGATGACGTCGCGGCGCACACGTTCGAGCGTGACGCGATCGTTCAGGGACCTCTCGGCGACATATTCCATCACCTTTCGAAATGCGCCCCCTTTGTGCGCCCCTACGCCCACTAGCGTCCCGGGGCCATGGGACACCTGGACCACGCCACCTTCGGCTGGCTGACCCCCGTGCTGTCGTACGCGATGGCCTGCATCGGCGCCGCGCTGGGGCTGCGCTGCACGGCCCGCGCGCTCGCCGCCACCGGACGCTCCCGCCGCAACTGGCTCGTCACCGCGGCCTCCGCGATCGGCACCGGCATCTGGACCATGCACTTCGTGGCAATGCTCGGCTTCGGTGTCGGCGGCACCGACATCCGCTACGACGTGCCGCTGACTATCCTCAGCCTCCTCGTCGCCGTGGTCGTCGTGTGCGCGGTCGTCTTCGCCGTCGGCTACAGCTGCGACCGCCGTCGCGCCCTGTTCCTCGGCGGACTCACCACCGGGCTGGGCGTGGCGAGCATGCACTATCTGGGCATGGCGGCGGTGCGTCTGCACGGCGACGTGCGCTACGACCCGCTGCTCGTCGCCCTCTCCGTCGTGATCGCCGTCGTCGCGGCGACCGCCGCCCTGTGGGCCGGACTCAACATCAAGTCGCCCATCGCGGTCACCGCCGCCTCCCTCGTCATGGGGGCCGCCGTCAGCAGCATGCACTACACCGGGATGTTCGCGGTGCGTGTGCACATCACACCCTCCGACGCGCTCCTCCCCGGGGCCACGGCGATGCAGTTCATCTTCCCCCTCGCCGTCGGCCTCGGGTCCTACCTCTTCCTGACGTCGGCCTTCGTCGCGCTGTCGCCCACGGCGGGGGAGCGCGAGGCGTCCGCCTCGGCCCAGCGGCCGGTCGAGAGCGCCGTCCGCTAGCAGGACGGCCGGCGACGGCCCGGACGGCACGCCCCCAGACCACTCCCGAGCGAGGAGCCATGCGCACACCCCGCAGGACCCCCACAGGCGTCGAGACGCCCTCCCCGCCGCCCGTGCGCGGCCGCCGTGCGCATGCCGGGCCGCCCGCCGACGAAGGGGGCGACGAACCGGTCGCCGCGGGGCAGGACGACACACCCACCCGTGCGGGACGCTGGCGGACACGCCCCCGCACCGTGCGAGCCAAGATCGTCTGCCTGCTCATGGTGCCGGTCGTCTCCCTGCTCGCCCTGTGGGCGTACGCCACCGTCAGCACCGCCCAGGACATCTCCCGGCTGCGGCAGTTGCAGCGCGTGGACTCCGAGGTGCGGGCCCCCGTCGCGGCATACGGGCGGTACACCAGGGCCATCTCGGCGGCCTTCGGCGTGGGCGGGGCGCTCACCGGCATCCAGGACGCCGACCTCGGCTCCGACGCGCGCGTGCTGCTCGAATTCTCCCGCGCAGGTGAGGCATTGGCCCAGGAACACGTGGTGCTCTCCAGCGCCCGCCTGGCGGGCGGCCTGGAGGGAGAGCGGCTGAGGATCTTCACGGGCACCGTCGACACGCGCCGCACCCTCACCGACGCCGCCGTCACGTGGCCTCGTCGTCGAGCTGGTGAGCCTGCGCAACAGCGCCCTGGACATCGCCCGCCGCAAACTTCCCGAGGCCATGCGGAAACTGCACGCGGGCGAGGAGATCGACATCCGGGCCGAGGCCCCGCCCGGGCCGCCTTCGGAGGACGAGGCAGGACAGGTCGCCGAGGCTCTGGGCACCGTGCACCGCGCCGCCGTGGAGCGCGCCGAACTCGCCAGCGGCATCTCCGGGGTCTTCGTCAACCTCGCCCGCCGCAGTCAGGTCCTCGTCCACCGCCAACTGAGCCTGCTGGACAGCATGGAGCGGCGCTCCGAGGACCCGAACGAGCTGAGCGACCTCTTCCGGCTCGACCACCTCACCACCCGCATGCGGCGCCACGCGGAGAGCCTGATCATCCTCTCCGGAGCGGCGCCCGGCCGCGACTGGCGCATGCCGGTCTCCCTGACGAACGTGGTCCGCGCGGCTGTCTCCGAAGTCGAGGACTATGCGCGCGTGGAGGTACGACAGCTCCCCGAGGCGTCCGTCATCGGAGCGGCCGTCGCCGACCTCACCCACCTGCTCGCCGAGATCGTGGAGAACGCCGCCCAGTTCTCACCGCCCCACACGCGCGTGCGCATCACTGGCGAACCTGTCGGCAACGGCTACGCCGTCGAGGTCGAGGACCGGGGTCTGGGCATGGGGAAGGAGACCCTCGCCGGGGCCAATCGCCGCATCGCCCAGTCAGAGGCGCTCGACCTGTTCGACAGCGACCGGCTCGGACTTTTCGTGGTGAGCAGGCTCGCTGCCCGCCACGGCATCAAGGTGCACCTGCGGACCTCGCCCTACGGCGGCACCACCGTGGTCGTCCTGCTGCCCACGGCCCTGCTGCACAGCGGCGCGGCGGAACGTTCCCCCCGTGCCGCGGCGGAACGTTCCCCCCTTCCCCCCCCGCGCCGCGGCGGACCAGGAGCGGTCCGCGCAACGCGAGTACGCGCGCGTGCCCGGTGCCGCACAGCACCAGGAGTCCGTTCCGGCACCGGCCGACCGGCCCGCACTGGCCGCTTCGGTGCAGGCCGCACCGGAGACTACGACCGACACCCCGCCCCCCAAAGTCACCACCGTGCGGCTGCACCGTCCCCCAGAGGACCCCGACGGCTCCGACGACCTCCCGCGGCGTGTGCGGCAGGCGAGCCTCGCCCCGCAACTGCGCGGGCAGCGCGCTGAGGAACCGGCGCGCGCTCAGGCCCCCCGCAGCGACGACCGGCGCACGCCCGAAATCGTACGGGACCGCATGGCCGCGTACCGCGACGGCTGGGCACGCGGCGGCAGCAGGCAGCCCGGTCGCGGTGCCACCCCGGAGCCCGAAGCCGGCAGCGACAGCAGCGAAGGAGACCCCGCATGATCCAGGACCCCAGCATGAGGGCCGCCCAGCGGTCAGGCGAACTCGACTGGCTGCTGGACGACTTGGTGCTGCACGATGCGCCGGCTCGCGGCCACGTGGCACGGCGCGGCCGCCCGCCGCCGGATAAGGCGAAAGGGCGGTCCGCGCAGATGACCGAGGACATGAGGGGCGCCCAGCGCGAGCCGGGCAGTCAGTGGTACGACAGCGAGGCCGGACCGCTAGTCCGCCCGTACGCCATGACGGGCGGGCGCACCAAGCCCGGTCCCACCGGTGTGCGTTTCGACCTGATCGCCCTCGTCACGCTTGACCCGGGCGCGCCCGGCGTGGACGACGACACCGCGCTTGGGCCGGAACACCGGACCCTCATCGACCTGTGCCGGGGGGAGACGCAGTCGGTCGCCGAACTCGCCGCGGGCGCCGACCTGCCCGTCGGGGTGGTCAGGGTGCTCCTCGGAGACGTCCTGGAACTCGGCTGCGTCACCGTCAGCCGTCCGGTGCCGCCCCCGCAGCTCCCCGACGAAAGGATTCTGCGTGAGGTGATCGAGGGATTGCGGGCGCTGTAGATGACGGATCAGACCCCATCGCCGAGCGCACGCGTCCCCGTTGCGCACCCGTCCTGGCACCGAATGGGCGTGAGACGGTCACATCGGAGAAATTGCGGTCCAATCCCTCGAAGGGGTGCCGCAGTTGTCATGATGCTGACTTCGCATCCCTGCACCGAAGCCCCGCGCGGACGCCGCGCCAGTGCGCGGCAAGCCCTCAACACGTCGACCGTTGCCGCCACTCCTGAGAGAAGTGATCCATGGTCTCCGAGCGCTCCGATGCCCCGGGTGGCGAGACGGCCGCCCTGGCGTTGAAGATACTGGTCGCCGGCGGATTCGGCGTGGGAAAGACCACACTGGTGGGCGCGGTCAGTGAGATCCGGCCGCTGCGGACCGAGGAACTGCTGAGCGAAGCCGGCCAGTTGGTGGACGACACCGACGGCGTGGACCACAAGGTCACCACGACCGTCGCCATGGACTTCGGGCGCATCACCATCCGGTCCGGCCTCTCCCTCTACCTCTTCGGCACGCCGGGCCAGGACCGCTTCTGGTTTCTGTGGGACGAACTGTCGCAGGGAGCCCTCGGCGCCGTGGTCCTCGCGGACACCCGGCGGCTCGAGGACTGCTTCCCCGCGGTGGACTACTTCGAGCACCGGCGCATCCCGTTCGTGGTGGCCGTCAACTGCTTCGCAGGCGCCCGCACCTACGGCGCCCACGACGTCTCCCGCGCCCTCGACCTCGACCGGGGAACGCCAGTCGTCCTCTGCGACGCCCGTGACCGCGACTCCGGGAAGGAGGTGCTGATCCGGCTCGTCGAGTACGCCGGGCGAATGCACACCGCCCGGCTGCTCGACTCCGTGGGCTGACCGGAATCCTTCGGACGCCGACAGGTGGACAGCCGGCGCGGGCTTCCGGACGGCACCCGCCCTCAGTCCGCGAGGTCCCTCAGCGCCATCACCTTGTCGATCGTGACACGGACGAGCAGTTCGCCCGGGACGCCGTTGCGCACGCCGAACTCCTCGGCGCGCTCCTCGCCCATGTAGCGGCCGCCGATGCGGGTGGCCCAGTGCCGAAGCTCTTCGAGGTCCTCCGACAGACGGGCGCGGCCCTGCAGCACCACGAAGGAGAACGGTGGCCGCTCGTCGTCCACGCACAGGGCGACCCGGCCGTCACGTGCCAGATTGCGTCCCTTCACGGTCTCCTTCCCGGTGTTGAACACCACGTCGTCCCCGTCGAGCACGAACCAGATCGGCGCCACGTGCGGGCTCCCGTCGGCCCGGACGGTCGACAGCTTGCCGGTGCGGGTACCGTGCGAGACGAACGCCCGCCATTCCTCGTCGGTCATCTTCTGCGCCATGTCCCCATCCTCCTTGCCGGGACAGCGGTCGTGGGGAAGGCTGGCGGGAGATCCTCCGGCCAGGGGGGATCCATCACACGGGGAGATCGCATCATGGCGCAGAAGCCAACACTTGGCTGGCTGCTGGACGACCTGACCGAGCGTGTCCAACACGTACGGCACGCACTGATCCTGTCCAACGACGGTCTGGTGACGGGCGCGAGCACGGGACTGCGACGCGAGGACGCGGAGCACCTCGCAGCCGTCTCGTCCGGGCTGCACAGCCTGGCCAAGGGCTCGGGACGTCACTTCGGCGCGGGCAGGGTGCGCCAGACGATGGTCGAGTTCGACGACGCGGTGCTGTTCGTCACGGCCGCCGGCGCGGGCAGTTGCCTGTGCGTCCTCACCGGTGCGGAGGCCGACATAGGCCAGATCGCCTACGAGATGACCCTGCTCGTGAACCGAGTCGGTGAGCACCTCGACGTGGACGCCCGCCAGCCCGAACGAGCTCCGGCAACGGACCTCTGACCTGCGCGTTCGTCGTCTCCCGTGGAGTTATCCACAGGCTCGCCACGAGATCCGCAGCACCGGCTACGGTTTTTCCGGGCGGGCGCACACGGCGCGAGCCACACACTCCACGGGGGAGACGAGCATGTCCAGCAACACCATCACGCATGAGGTCACGCCCACGGCGGAACAGGTCACAGGGAAGCGCGAAACGCCCTTCACCCAGAGCCGAGCGGCCAGGGAACTGGGCCTCAAGCGGAGCCAGTTCGACCTGGCCGTCCACCTCGGCCACATCCGCACCGTCCCCGACGAAGGGGGAGGCGGCCGCCGCGTCCCCCGCGCGGAGATCGAGCGGCTGCGTGCGCAGGAGGGCTTCCCGGAAGCGCTGCAGAAGCGCGTCGAGGCCGTGGGCACCAAGGAGGGCGCGGCCATCATGGAGGTGACCGCAGCCAGGTTCACGCGACTCGCCCGCCTGGGACTTGTGGTACCGGTCACGTTCTACCTCAACCGCTACCGGGCCGTGGTGTGGCTGTATCTGGCTGACGAGCTTCGGCAGTTCGCGGCCGACGCGAAGAGCGCCTCGCTGCTGAACCGGCCCCTGCCCGAGGGACTGAGGGACCAGTTGGCTGCGGGCCTGGACCTGCGCCCGCGCAACTGGCGCGGACGCCACATGGGCTTCCTGCTGCGCCAGGCCGACGACCCGTGGGAGCGGGCGGCCGCCGTGGCGTCGTTGCTCGACCCGGTCCAGGTTTCGGAGATCATCAGCAACCCGTATGAACGCGCCTACCTGAACCGTTTCCGGCCGCGGCCGCCCGCCCACGGCACACCGGGCTCGCCCGCCGCCCACCTCGCCGAGCGGATCATGACGGCGGACGACCCCGACGAGATCGGCTGGCTGCGGGCCGACCTGACCCAAGCACTGGAGGAGGCGCGAGCCCACCGGCCGGCGCCACGACCCGCGCCACGACCGGCGCCACGACCGGCCCCGCGGCGCACCGACCGGCGTCCGGAACCGGAACGGCATCCGACCGCGCCCGAGCAGTCCGAGCGGTCACGCGGCCTGCTGGGCCGGTTCTTCCGCAGAGGTGCCTGAGCCGCCGGACGAAGCGACAACCGGACCACCGTTCGCCGGACCACCGGTCCCCGGACAACAGGTCCACGAGCCCCCGGACAACAGGTCCCCGGACAAGGAGCCCCCGGTCCACCGGCCCCCCACCGGCCGGGCGCCTGCCTACAGCGCGCGGAAGAGCCCCTCCTGGACGACCGACACCAGCAGGCGACCCTCCACGTCGTAGATGCGCCCGCGGGCCAGACCCCGGCCGCCCGTCGCGATCGGGGACTCCTGGTCGTACAGGAACCACTCGTCCGCGCGGAACGGCCGGTGGAACCACATGGCGTGGTCCAGCGACGCCATGTCGAAGCCGCGCGGGCCCCACAGCGGCTCGACCGGGATGCGCACGGCATCCAGCAGGGTCATGTCACTGGCGTAGGTCAGCGCGCAGGTGTGCACGAGCGGGTCGTCGCCGAGCGGCCCGACCGCGCGCATCCACACGGCGCTGCGCGGCTCGGCGTCCTTGACCTCCTCGGGGGTCCAGCGCAGCCGGTCCACGTAACGGATGTCGAAGGGCTGGCGGCGCGCCATGCGCTCGAACCGCTCGGGCAGCTCGCCCAGGTGCTCCCGGATCTCGTCCGTGACCGTCGGCAGGGACTCCGGGTCCGGGACCTTGCGGGCCGGCGGCAGCTGGTGCTCGAAGCTCCCCTGTTCAGGTTGGTGAAAGGAGGCGGTCAGATTGAAGATCGTGCGGCCCTGCTGCACGGCGGTGACCCGGCGGGTCGTGAAGGACCGCCCGTCCCTCACCCGCTCGACCTGGTACACGATCGGCACCCCCGGTCGGCCAGGACGCAGGAAGTACGCGTGCAGCGAGTGCACCGGGCGCTCGCCGTCCGTGGTGCGCCCGGCGGCTACCAGCGCTTGGCCCGCCACCTGGCCGCCGAAGACCCGCTGCAGGGACTCCTGCGGGCTGCGGCCGCGGAAGATGTTGACCTCGATCTGCTCCAGGTCGAGCAGGTCGACGAGCCTTTCGGCCGGGTTTGTCATGGGTGGGATTCTCCTGTGCTCACAGCTGGCCGACGTCGGTGACGCGGACGACCGCCCGGCCCTCCGCGTCGGAGGCCGCAAGGTCGACCTCCGCGCTGATGCCCCAGTCGTGGTCGCCGTTCGGGTCGTCGAAGATCTGCCTCACACGCCACAAGCCGTTCTGCGGCTCTTCCTGGATCACCAGCAGCTTGGGGCCGCGGGCATCGGGACCGGTGCCGAGGTCGTCGTACTGCTCCCAGTACTTGTCCATCGCTTCGCCCCAGGCCTCGGCATCCCACCCGGACTCGGCGTCCATCTCGCCCAGCTCCTCGATCCGGTCGAGGGCGGCGAGCTCGACGCGGCGGAACATCGCGTTGCGGACCAGGACGCGGAAGGCGCGCGCGTTGGTGGTGACCGGCTTCACCTGGTCGGCCTTCTCCTGGGCCTCCTCGGCGGTCATCTCCTCCGGGTTGGCCAGCTGCTCCCACTCGTCCAGCAGGCTGGAGTCGACCTGGCGCACCATCTCGCCGAGCCATTCGATGAGGTCCTGAAGGTCCTCGGACTTCAGGTCGTCCGGGATGGTGTGCTCCAGGGCCTTGTAGGCGCTGGCGAGGTAGCGCAGCACAATGCCCTCGGTGCGGGCCAGCTCGTAGAAGGAGACCAACTCCGTGAACGACAGCGCCCGTTCGTACATGTCCCGGACGACGGACTTCGGCGACAGCGGATGGTCGCCGACCCAGGGGTGGCTCTTGCGGTAGGTGTTGTACGCGTGGAAGAGCAGCTCCTCCAGGGGCTTGGGGTAGGTGATGTCCTGGAGGCGCTCCATGCGCTCCTCGTAGTCGACGCCGTCCGCCTTCATCGCCGCCACCGCCTCGCCCCGCGCCTTGTTCTGCTGGGCGACGAGGATCTGCCGCGGATCGTCCAGCGTGGACTCCACGACGGACACCATGTCCAGCGCGTAGGACGGCGACTCGGGGTCCAGCAGTTCGAACGCGGCGAGCGCGAAGGTGGACAGCGGCTGGTTGAGCGCGAAGTCCTGCTGCAGGTCGACCGTGAGGCGGACGATGCGGCCCTCGGCGTCCGGCTTGTCGAGCTTCTCGACGATGCCGCCGTCCAGCAGCGAGCGGTAGATTGCGATCGCGCGCCGGATGTGCTTCAGCTGCTGCTTGCGCGGCTCGTGGTTGTCCTCCAGCAGGTGCCGCATCGCCTCGAAGGCGTTGCCGGGACGGGCGATCACCGACAGCAGCATCGTGTGCGTCACTTGGAACCGGGACGTCAGTGGCTCCGGTTCGGAGGCGATGAGCTTCTCGAAGGTGTTCTCCGTCCAGCCGATGAAGCCCTCCGGGGCCTTCTTGCGGACGACCTTGCGGCGCTTCTTCGGGTCGTCGCCCGCCTTGGCGAGCGCCTTCTCGTTCTCGATGACGTGCTCGGGAGCCTGCGCGACCACGAAGCCCGCCGTGTCGAAGCCCGCACGCCCGGCGCGGCCGGCGATCTGGTGGAACTCACGGGCGCGCAGCGTGCGGACGCGGTTGCCGTCGTACTTGGTGAGCGCAGTGAACAGCACCGTGCGGATCGGGACGTTGACACCCACGCCGAGCGTGTCCGTGCCGCAGATCACCTTCAGCAGACCGGCCTGAGCGAGCTTCTCCACCAGGCGCCGGTACTTGGGCAGCATGCCGGCATGGTGGACGCCGATGCCGTGCCGGACGTAACGGGAGAGGTTGCGGCCGAACCTGGTGGTGAAGCGGAAGTTTCCGATCAGCTCGGCGATCTGCTCCTTCTCCTCGCGCGAGCACATGTTGATACTCATCAGCGCCTGCGCCCGCTCCACGGCCTGGGCCTGGGTGAAGTGCACGATGTAGACCGGCGCCTGCCGGCTCTGCAGCAGGTCGGTGAGGGTCTCGGTGAGCGGGGTGCGCCGGTACTCGTAGGACAGGGGCACGGGGCGGGTCGCCGAGCGGACCACCGCGGTGGGGCGGCCGGTGCGGCGGGGGAGGTCCTTCTCGAAGAAGGAGACGTCGCCGAGCGTGGCCGACATGAGGATGAACTGCGCCTGCGGCAGTTCGAGCAGCGGGATCTGCCAGGCCCAGCCGCGGTCGGGCTCCGCGTAGAAGTGGAACTCGTCCATGACGACCTGGCCGACGTCGGCGTCCTTGCCGTCGCGCAGCGCGATCGACGCGAGCACCTCGGCGGTGCAGCAGATGACGGGCGCGTCGGCGTTCACGGAGGCGTCGCCGGTGAGCATGCCGACGTTCTCGGTGCCGAAGAGCTTGCACAGCTCGAAGAACTTCTCCGACACCAGCGCCTTGATCGGAGCCGTGTAGAAGGTGACCTCGTCCCGGGCCAGCGCGGCGAAGTGCGCACCGGCGGCGATCATGCTCTTGCCGGAGCCGGTGGGCGTCGACACGATCACGTTCGCACCGGAGACCACCTCGATCAGCGCCTCCTCCTGGTGGGGGTAGAGCGTGAGACCGCGCTCCTGGGCCCACGACTCGAAGGCTTCGTAGAGGGCGTCGGGGTCGGCGGTCGGCGGTAGCTGATCGATGAGGGTCACGCCTCCATCTTGCCTGGCCTGGCGACCGAGGCGGGAATCGGATCCCGGGCCGAAGATCACGACCGCTACGCTGTGTCGCCGACGGGGCATCAGCGCACCGGGCCAACTGGTCAGCGGCACACGAGGAATGGGGCGGGGAACGGCCATGATGGGACCAGCACACTCACTGTCGGGCGCCGCGGCCTGGCTCGGCGTCGGAGCGGCGGCCGCCGCGGCGGGGCATCCGATGCCCTGGCCGGTCCTGTTGTGCGGCGCGCTGATCTGCGCGGGCGCCGCGCTCGCCCCGGACCTCGACCACAAGGCCGCCACCATCTCGCGCGCCTTCGGGCCGCTCTCGCGCGGGCTCTGCGAGATCGTCGACAAGCTCTCGTACGCCGTCTACAAGGCGACCAGGAAGCAGGGCGACCCGCGCCGCTCCGGCGGGCACCGGACGCTCACGCACACCTGGCTGTGGGCGGTGCTGATCGGTGCGGGCACCTCCGTCGCGGCGATCGCCGGAGGGCGCTGGGCGGTGCTGGCGATCCTGTTCGTGCACATGGTGCTGGCCATCGAGGGCCTGCTGTGGCGGGCGGCCCGCGGGTCCAGCAGCGACATCCTGGTGTGGCTGCTGGCCGCGACCAGCGCGTGGATCCTGGCCGGAATCCTGGACAAACCGGGCAATGGCTCGGACTGGCTGTTCACGGCACCGGGCCAGGAGTACCTGTGGCTGGGGCTGCCGATCGTGCTGGGCGCCCTGGTGCACGACATCGGGGACGCGCTGACCGTCTCCGGGTGCCCGATTCTGTGGCCGATACCGGTGGGCCGCAAGCGCTGGTACCCGGTGGGTCCGCCGAAGGCCATGCGGTTCCGGGCGGGCAGCTGGGTCGAGCTCAAGGTGCTGATGCCGGCGTTCATGCTGCTCGGCGGAGTGGGCTGCGCGGCCGCGCTCAATTTCATCTGAGCACCAGGCACACCCACGCTCACCCCGGCTCGACGCTCCGCCCCTCCGCAGGTGCCGGCTCAGGCCATGCCGTCCCCGCCGGAGCCCTGCCCCGCGCCGCCGCCGTATCGCCGTTCGAACTGGGCGATGCGGCCTTCGGAGTCGACCGTGCGGGCCTTGCCGGTGTAGAACGGGTGGCTTTCCGAGGAGATCTCCACGTCCACCACCGGGTACGTCTCGCCGTCGTCCCACTCGATGGTCTGGTCGCTTGTCGCGGTGGACCGGGTCAGGAAGGCGTATCCGGCGGCGCGGTCGCGGAAGACGACGGGGTGGTAGTCGGGGTGCTTGTCCTGTTGCATGCGTACTCCTTGTGCCGCGGGCGAGGCGGGGGAGAGGGCGACGGCGCGTGGACGGCGGCGTCATCACCTGTACTGGGTGTCGTCGTCGACGACGTGCATCGCGGCCTCCTCGGCGGAGGCGGCCGCGCCGTCGATGCCCACGTCCGTGGCGATCAGCGCGCTCTCCTCGTCCTCGTGTGCGCCCTCGTCCGGCGCGACAAGACGGCCGGAGCGGGCGGCGCCGACCTCGTCGTCCAGGGGTTCCCCGTCGGTGCCCTGGCAGTCGCCGATGCCGTCGCCGTCGGGGCCGACGAGATCAGGCAGCTCTTCGGCGAGGCGCTGGTCCAGGCTCTCCCCCTGCCGGCGCTCCGCTGCGGTCACACCGGAGTGCTCCACCGCCCACGGCCGCTCCGGAGGGGACCAGCCGCGGTCCAGGGGATCGCCGACACCGTCGTTCTCCAGCGTGTCCTCCGCGTCGAGCAGTCCCGCGTCGTCCTGGATCTCGGATGCGTCGGGCTGATAGACGTCGTCTCCCCATCCGTCGGCGCTGTCCACGGGTACCTCCAGGTGGTGGGGACGGGCCCGTTCTCACCGCGGCCGGCGGCCGACCGCCGATGCGCGGGGCACAGGCCTCACCCGGCGCGAACCGGAGGGTTCCCGGGCGCTCCCCGAGCCGGTGCCGATATCCAGCCTTCCACCCCTGTTCGGCACTGCGCAACGGCACGACACGGTGCCGGTCACCGATCCGTGCACCGCCCCGCCGTCGGCCCGCTCCGGCCCTGGTCACCGCAGCCGCGGACGACTGCACTCACAGGGCGGGGACGGCGGCCGGGACCGCCGGGGAGGAGATGTCGTGGTCTGCGCCGCGGCGAAGGTCGGCTGGGTGACCCTGCCGCGACGGACCGCCCCGGACGGCGCCGCGAGCGTGGGGCCGACCCGTGTCGTCGAGCCGCCTCGGCCGCCTGTGCCGGGGAGTGCCGAGGGCGCGGCGCGGTGGGTGTCCTCGGCCTGTCCCGGCCGGGCTGCCCCGGCCGCGCCCCAGGCCTCACCGGGGCGGCCCTGCCATGGCTCAGCTCGGCAGCACGGCCCCTTTGCGGCCCGGATCTGCCCCGCTCACCCGTGCCACGATCGCCACAGGGCCGCATAGGCGCCGTTCGCCGTGACCAGCTCGTCGTGGCTGCCCAGTTCGCTGACGCGGCCGTTCTCGACGACGGCGATGACGTCCGCGTCGTGAGCGGTGTGGAGCCGGTGGGCGATGGCGACGACGGTGCGGCCGTCAAGGACGCGGGCCAGGGACCGCTCGAGGTGACGGGCCGCGCGTGGGTCGAGGAGCGAGGTCGCCTCGTCCAGGACCAGCGTGTGCGGGTCGGCCAGCACCAGGCGGGCCAGCGCGATCTGCTGGGCCTGCGCCGGCGTGAGCGCGAGGCCGCCCGAGCCGACCTCGGTGTCCAGGCCGTCCTCGAGCGCACGTGCCCAGCCCTCGGCGTCGACCGCACCCAGCGCCGCCCACAGTTCGGCGTCGGCCGCGTCGGTGCGGGCAAGCAGGAGGTTGTCGCGCAGGGAGCCCACGAAGACGTGGTGCTCCTGGTTGACGAGGGCGACGTGGGAGCGGACGCGTTCGGCGGGCAGCCGGGACAGTTCGGCACCGCCGAGGGTGATCCGGCCGTCCCGGGGGGCGTAGATCCCGGCGAGCAGCCGGCCCAGCGTGGACTTGCCCGCGCCGGAGGGGCCCACCAGAGCCAGCCGGGTGCCCGGCGCGACCTCCAGGGACACGTTGCGCAGCACGTCCACGCTTTCGCGGTAGCCGAAGTGCACCCGGTCGGCGCGCACGTCCCGTCCGTCCGGCGCCAGCGAGGCGTCCCCGGCGTCCGGCTCGATGTCCCGGACGCCGACCAGCCGGGCCAGAGACACCTGGGCCACCTGCAGCTCGTCGTACCAGCGCAGGATCAGCCCCACCGGGTCGACGAGAATCTGCGCGATGAGCGCGCCCGTCGTCAGCTGGCCGACCCCGACCCATCCCTGCAGGACGAACATGCCGCCGACCATCAGCACGGAGCCGAGCACGGTCACGTGGGTGACGTTGATGACTGGGAAGAGCACCGAGCGCAGCCAGAGCGTGTAGCGCTCCCACGCCGTCCACTCCTTGATCCGGCGTTCCGACAGCGCGACGCGGCGATCGCCGAGGCGGTGTGCCTACACGGTGCGTCCGGCGTCGACCGTCTCGGCGAGGGCCGCGGCCACGGCGGCGTATCCGGCGGCCTCCGAGCGGTAGGCGGAGGGTGCCCGCCAGAAGTACCAGCGGCAGCCGACGACCAGCAGCGGCAGGGCGAGCAGCACGGCGGCGGCAAGCGGAGGCGCGGTGACGACGAGGCCGCCGAGCAGCAGCGCTGCCCACACCACGCCGATCGCCAGCTGCGGCACGGCCTCGCGCATCGCGTTGGCGAGCCGGTCGATGTCCGTGGTGATGCGGGACAGCAGGTCGCCGGTGCCGGCCCGCTCCAGCACGCCCGGCGGCAGGCCGACCGACCGTACGAGGAAGTCCTCGCGCAGGTCGGCCAGCATCTGCTCGCCGAGCATCGCGCCGCGCAGCCGCACCTGTCGTACGAACACGGCCTGGACCAGCAGCGCGAGCACGAAGAGCCCCGCCGTCAGCCCCAGATGGAGCTCCCGCGCGCCGTCCGACACCCGCTCGACCAGGGCGCCCAGCAGCCACGGGCCCGCCATCGAGGCCAGCACGGCGACCGTGTTGACGATGATGAGGAGCAGGAAGGCACGGCGGTGCCGGCGGAACAGCTCGGCCACGTAGGCGCGTACGGTCGCGGGGGCGCCGACGGGCAGGGTGTTCGCCGTCGTTGGGGCCGCCGGGTCGTACGCCGGTGGCGCCACGCCGATCATGCGGTCTCCTCCATCCCTTCCAGTGCGCCCCGTAGGGCTGCCTCGTCGTCGTCCAGTGCGCCTCGCGGGGTTGCCTTGTCGTCGTCCAGTGCCCCCCGTAGGGCTGCCTCGTCGTCGCCCAGCGGACCCCGCGGGGCTGCTTCGACGCCGCCCGGTCCGCCCCTTTCCACTTCCACCGCGGCCTCCTCGTCCTCCGAGGAGCCCCGCGGCGCCCCGCTGTCCTCCAGCAGCACGTCGTTCAAGGCGCGCTCTTCGTCGGTCTCCCGCGTCACCACCGCCCGGTACCGGGGCTCGGTGTGCACCAGGTCGCGGTGTACGCCGACCGCCGCGACCTCGCCTTCGTGCACCAGCACCACCCGGTCGGCGAGGTCCAGGAGCAGCGGCGAGGAAGTGAACACCACCGTGGTGCGCCCGGCGCGCAGGCTGCGCACGCCCTTCGCGATCCGGGCCTCGGTGTGCGAGTCGACGGCGGAGGTCGGTTCGTCCAGGACGAGCACCTCCGGGTCGGTGACGAGGGACCGGGCCAGGGTCAGACGCTGGCGCTGGCCGCCGGAGAGGGACCGGCCGCGCTCGGTGATCCGGACGTCCGTCGGGTGCTCGGCGTCCACAGACGCCTGTGCGAGCGCTTTCCAGGACGGTCCCCGCACTGCGCGGCCGCCAGCGCCTCCTCGGCAGTCACGTCTCCCGACGCGGGCACATCGAGCAGCTCACGCAGCGAACCGGACAGCAGCACCGGGTCCTTGTCCTGGACCAGGACGGCCGTACGGGCGGAGTCGAGCGGCAGTTCGTCGAGCGGTACGCCGCCGAGCAGCAGCACCGATGCACCGCGCTCGGCGGGGTGGCCGCCCAACCGTTCGGCCAGCCGGCCCGCCGCGTCCGGGTCGCCGCACACCACGGCGGTCAGACGTCCGGCGGGCGCCAGCAGTCCGGTCGCCGGGTCGTACAGGTCCCCGGACGGCGCCTCGGCCGAGCGCGTCCCCGCGGTGTCGGTGGCCCGCTCCAGTGACAGCACCCGGGCGGCCCGTCTGGCCGACGGCCGGGAGAAGGAGTACGCCATGGCGATCTCCTGGAAGTGCCGCAACGGATAGGTGAGGACCATGACCGAGCTGTAGACGGTGACCAGTTCGCCGACGCTGATCCGGCCCGCGCGGGCCAGGTGAACGCCGTGCCATGACCACGATCAGCAGCAGACCGGGCAGCAGCACCTGGATCGCGGAGATCAGGGACCACATACGGGCGCTGCGCACGGCCGCGTGCCGGACCTCCTGGGAGGCGCGGCGGTAGCGGTCGAGGAAGAGTTCCTCGCCGCCGATGCCGCGCAGCACGCGCAGGCCGGCGACGGTGTCCGAGGCCAGTTCGGTGGCGCGGCCCGCCTTCTCGCGCTGGACGTCGGCGCGCCGGGTGGCGGGGGGCAGCAACGGCAGCACCGCGAGCGCCAGCACGGGCAGGCCGACGGCGACGACGACGCCGAGTGCGGGCTGGTAGACCAGCAGGCCGACGCAGACCAGCACGATGGTGACTGCCGCCGCGGTGAACCGGGACAGGGCCTCCACGAACCAGCCGATCTTCTCGACGTCGCCGGTGGAGACGGCCACGACCTCGCCGGCGGCGACCCGTCGCGTCAGCGCCGGGCCCAGCTGGGCGGCCTTGTGGGCGAGCAGCTGCTGGACGCGGGCGGCGGCGGTGATCCAGTTGGTGACCGCCGCGCGGTGCAGGAAGGTGTCACCGAGCGCGTTGCCGGCGCAGCACAGTGCCATCAGCCCGCCCGCGGTGGCGAGCCGCGCACCGGAGCGGTCGACGACCGCCTGGACGGCGAGGCCGACACAGAACGGCAGGGCGGAGACCGAGGTGAAGTGCAGCAGCCCCCAGGCCAGCGCCTTCACCTGCCCGCCCAGCTGGTTCCGCCCCAGCCACCACAGGAATCGGGGACCCGAGCGCGCGTCCGGCACACCCGGTTCGGGATACGGAAGGTCTTGAATCTGCATGACGTCCCAGTGGCTCGTGTCAGAGGGCGGAAGGGACCGCGACGGGCGGCAACAAGCCGGACAGCTTGGCGTCGCAGCGTGGTCGGAGGCAACCGGTTTTCTGCGGCGGGGGACGTATTCGGCTGTGAGCTGTCGTGGGTCGGCGACCGTCCGGCAGTGTTCCGTCGGCGCCCAGAAGTCCGAGTCCGTGTGCACCACATGTCAGGGATCCGTGTGCACCTCATGTCAGGAATCCGTGTGCACCTCATGTCAGGGATCCGTGTGCACCACATGTCAGGAATCCGTGTGCACCTCATGCCAGGGATCCGTGTGCACCACATGTCAGTCTGTGCGCCCAAATGTCAGGGATAGGGTCAATCGGCCGTATTCCGAAGGAATAGTCCTGATTGCGATGCCACGATGAGGTCATGCGGAGCGGCGATGCGAGGCGTGCGGCGGTCGCGGCGGCGACCTGCGGTTTCTTTCTGACGGCTCTGGCCGCGTGCGGCAATCCGCGGACGGGGGCCGACCACGGTGCGGTGCCCAGACCCGGCGGCACAGAGGGAACCACCCGGCCGGGCCCCGCGGAGCCGTCCCGTGTTCCGGGTGTCGGCGACCGGCTGTGGCAGCAGGTCCCCGTCGACACCGGCCAGGTTGTGGCTGTTTACGGCGAACAAGAGGACTCCCCGAACTCCACGCTAGTGCTGTACGAGAAGCGCGGAGCCACGTGGGACCGGACCGGCAGCTGGCCGGCGCACAACGGCAGGCAGGGCTGGGCCACCGACCATCACATGGACGACGAGCGCAGCCCCGTAGGCGTGTTCACGCTCTCCGACGCAGGAGGCATCCTCGACGACCCGGGCACCCGACTCCCGTACCTGCAGGACAAGGAAGCCTTCGTCTCTCCTTTCTCCTGGGACGAATCGCACTGGCGCGACTTCGACTACGTCATCGCCATCGACTACAACCGCCTCCGGGGCACTCCGCCGTTCGACCCGACCCGGCCCGAGGGTGAGGAGAAGGGCGGCGGAATCTGGCTGCATCTGGACCACGGCAACGGCACGTTGGGCTGCGTGAGCGTCCCTGAGTTCGCGATGGAGTACCTGCTGCGCACGCTCGACCCGAAGCAGAACCCTGTGGTGGTGATGGGAGACAGGGCGAATCTGCAGGCCTAGGGGAGGCCTAGGGGCAATGGCTGATCGAGGCCCTGCGGTTCCGTGTCCTCATTGCGGTGGCGGCCAACTCCCCGTAGAGCACGAACCATGAGAAGCGGGGTAGTCATGTCCATGCTCACCGGAGCAAGACCACCGACGGACTCGACGCCACCTGGACGGACGACGAGACGGTCACCGTCGCCGGGCACGTCGGACCGCCCAAGGCCACGCACACCCACCGGACGTACACGATGAACGGCACCACGACCATCGGCGCGGACGACCGGCTGCGCACCGTCCTCACCCTGGGCGACCGCGCGGTGGTCGTCGGGGCGCGGGGCGGTGGGCGCACCGCCTGGTCGCGGCTCGAGGACACCTGCGCCGGGGACGCCACGTACACGCTGAACGTGCCGCGCGACCAGCGGCACGCGGTCGGCACGACGAGCGAGTGCTACCGGCTGTACGGCTCCGACGGGTGCTACGACCGTGCGCTGACCGCCGTGCAGGGAGTGCTCACGGAGGACCGCAGCGGCTGCTGAGCCGGCCTGTGTGCGATGCGTCACTCGGCGCGTGATGTACACCGCTGTGACACGGCGGTCTCGGACGGGATCAACACCATCTCCTGGTGCAGAAGCTGCACCAGGACGGCTGCCGCGACGACGCCGTGGGTCTGGTGCCGCCCACCGGCTACTCCTTCAACCTCGACCACGCAGGTCAGTCGATCCCGGCGCCCGAACGGGCCGCTCGTTCCTGCTCCTGGGCAGGACGCGGCCCGTCACTGTGCTGCGCCTCGGAGTTCGGGTGCCAAGGCCCGGCTCAGCAGCGGCGTCCCCGCTCGGGCATGTCTCCCACCAGCGTGTCCAGCAGCTCGCCGAGCACCTCGCGCTGCCCGTCCGTCAAAGGGGCGAGGATTTCCTCCGCGGCGGCCCTGCGCGCGGAGCGGAGCTCGCGCAGGGCCTTGCGCCCGTCGTCGGTGAGCTCGATCCGGATCACCCGGCGATTGGCGGGGTCGGGGACGCGGCGCACCTTGCCGCTCGCCTCCAGCCCGTCCACGAGCGTGGTCACCGCGCGGGGCACGACCTCCAGGGACTCGGCGAGATCCGCCATGCGGGGCGGGTCGCTGAAGTGTGCGAGGGTGCGCAGCAGCCGGGACTGGGCCGGGGTGATGCCCAGGTCGCGCTGCTCCAGATGCCGCTTCTGGATGCGGTGCACCCGGCGGGTGAGCCGCAGCAGCTGCTCGGCGAGCGGGCCGTCGTGATCGGGGGTGGTCATGCGGGAACAATATCAGGACCTTGTTCATTGTGAGTATGGGTAACAATAAGGTAGGATGTGTCAGCGTCGTGGCCGGCTCATGGGTCGGCGCCCTCCCCTCTCCGTAGGAGCCCATGCATCCCGACCATCAGCCCTCCTGGACCCCGCCTGCCGATGCCAGGGAACAGCCGCGGCAGGTCCGTCGCATCCTGAAGCTCTTCCGTCCCTACCGTGGTCGTCTCACGATCGTCGGCCTGCTGGTGGGCGCCGCCTCGCTGGTCTCCGTCGCCACGCCTTTCCTGCTCAGGGCGACCCTAGACATCGCGATCCCGCAGGGCCGCACCGGCCTGCTGAGCCTGCTCGCCCTCGGCATGATCCTCAGTGCCGTTCTCACCAGCGTCTTCGGCGTCCTGCAGACCCTGATCTCCACGACCGTCGGCCAGCGCGTCATGCACGACCTGCGCACCGCCGTCTACGGCCGCCTCCAGCGCATGTCGCTCGCCTTCTTCACGCGCACGCGCACGGGCGAGGTGCAGTCCCGCATCGCCAACGACATCGGCGGCATGCAGGCCACCGTCACCTCCACCGCCACCTCCCTGGTCTCCAACCTCACCAGCGTGGTCGCCACGATCGTCGCGATGGTCGCCCTCGACTGGCGGCTGACCGTCGTCTCGCTGCTGTTGCTGCCGGTGTTCGTGTGGATCAGCCGCCGCGTGGGCAACGAACGCAAGAAGATCACCACGCAGCGCCAGGAGCAGATGGCCGCGATGGCCGCCACGGTCACCGAGTCGCTCTCCGTCAGCGGCATCCTGCTCGGCCGCACGATGGGCCGCTCCGACTCGCTGACCCGGGCCTTCGCCGAGGAGTCCGAGAGCCTGGTCGACCTCGAGGTGAGGTCCAACATGGCCGGGCGCTGGCGCATGGCCGTCATCGCGATCGTCATGGCCGCCATGCCGGCCGTCATCTACTGGACCGCGGGCGTCGCTCTCCAGCTCGGCGGCCCGAAGGTCTCCATCGGCACGATCGTCGCGTTCGTCTCGCTCCAGCAGGGCCTGTTCCGGCCGACCGTCAGCCTGCTGTCGACCGGCGTCCAGATCCAGACCTCGCTCGCGCTCTTCCAGCGCATCTTCGAGTACCTGGACCTGCCGATCGACATCACCGAGCGCGAGGAGCGGGTCCACCTCGACCGCGTCAAGGGCGAGGTCCGCTTCGAGGACGTCACGTTCCACTACGACGACAAGAGCGGCCCGATCCTCGACGGCATCGACATCACGGTCCCGGCGGGCAGCAGCCTCGCGATCGTCGGCCCGACCGGCGCCGGCAAGTCCACGCTCGGCTATCTGGTGCC
Source organism: Streptomyces sp. NPDC005202 (assembly GCF_040608235.1). Classification (NCBI taxonomy): domain Bacteria; kingdom Bacillati; phylum Actinomycetota; class Actinomycetes; order Kitasatosporales; family Streptomycetaceae; genus Streptomyces; species Streptomyces sp. NPDC005202. The sequence goes on from NZ_JBEXHW010000003.1 coordinate 41,701, forward strand.
CCGGCTGTACGACGTGACGGGCGGCCGCGTGACCCTCGACGGCGTCGACGTCCGCGACCTCGACTTCGACACCCTCGCCCGCGCGGTCGGTGTCGTCTCCCAGGAGACGTACCTCTTCCACGCCTCGGTTGCCGAGAACCTCCGCTTCGCCAAGCCCGACGCCACCGACGAGGAGCTGTACGCGGCGGCGAAGGCGGCCCAGATACACGACCACATCGCGGCCCTGCCCGACGGCTACGACACGATCGTCGGCGAGCGCGGCCACCGCTTCTCCGGCGGCGAGAAGCAGCGCCTGGCCATCGCCCGCACCATTCTGCGCGACCCGCCGGTCCTCCTCCTCGACGAGGCGACCAGCGCCCTGGACACCCGTACGGAAGCCGCCGTTCAGGAGGCCATCGACGCCCTGTCCGCCAACCGCACCACCCTCACCATCGCGCACCGCCTGTCCACCATCCGCAGCGCCGACCAGATCGTGGTCCTCGACTCCGGGCGCGTGGCCGAACGCGGCACGCACGAGGAGCTGCTCCGGCTCGACGGGCGCTATGCGGCCCTGGTCCGCCGGGACGCGCAACTGGAGCCGACAAGCTGACCATATGCCGGGTTTGTGACCCTGTGCGGGTTACCGTGCCCGCATGCAGACGAACACTCCGTCACGGAGCACGATCCGACTGACGCGCCGGGGCCGGTTGGCCCTCGTCGTGTCCGGGGCCGTCGTGGCCGGCATCGCCGTGGCGGTGCCGCTGCTGACCCTGGGCGACGACGGGGACACGCGCCTCAGAACCCTCGTGATCCCCGAGGGCTGGCGCGCGAGCCAGGTCTACGACGCCGTCGACAAGGCCCTCGCCCTGCCCGCCGGCACCACGAAGAAGTCGCTCGCGAGGGCCGACCTGAAGCTGCCGAACGAGGCCGAGGGCAACCCGGAGGGCTACCTCTTCCCGGCGACGTACCCGGTCGACGACAAGGCGACCCCGGAGTCGCTGCTGTCCTTCATGGTCGACACCGCGAACAAGAAGTTCAACGGAGCCCCGATCGCCGCCGGCGCGCAGCGCAACTCGATGAACCTCTACCAGGCGGTCACCATCGCGAGCATCGTCCAGGCCGAGGCCGCCTCGAAGGCCGACTTGGGAAAGGTGGCCCGGGTCGTCTTCAACCGGCTGGAGCGCGGCATGCCGCTGCAGATGGACTCCACCATCAACTACGCCCTGAACCGCTCCACGCTCCGCACGAGCGCGAACGACACGCGGGTGGAAAGCCCGTACAACTCCTACCAGCGCATGGGGCTGCCGCCGACTCCCATTGACAGCCCCGGCGAGGACGCGATGCGCGCCGCGATCAACCCGCCCCCGGGCAACTGGCTTTACTTCGTCACGGTCAAGCCGGGCGACACGCGCTTCACGGCCGACTACGCCGAGCACCTGCGCAACATCGCCGAGTTCAACGCCGTCCCAAAAAGCCGCAGCCCGCAGCCGGCGAAGTGAGCCGTGTGGAGGACGTCACGCGGGGGCCTCACGCGAGGCCTCACGCGGCGGCGGCCGGCTCCTCCGCCAGCAGCCGCCTGATGTCCCGTACGGCCGCACGCCCGGCCCGGTTGGCGCCGATGGTGCTCGCCGAGGGGCCGTAACCGACCAGATGGATGCGGGCGTCGGCGACTGCGCTGGTGCCCTCGACGCGGATCCCGCCCCCCGGCTCGCGCAGCTTCAGCGGCGCCAGATGGTCGAGGGCGGCCCGGAACCCGGTCGCCCACAGGATGACGTCGGCGTCCACCCGCCGCCCGTCCTTCCATTCGACGCCGTCCGGGGTGATCCGGTCGAACATCGGCTGCCGGTCAAGGATCCCGTCCTTCAGTCCCTGCCGGATTGCGTCGTTGAGGATCAGGGCGGTGACCGAGACGACACTCCTGGGCGGCAGTCCCTGCCGCACCCGCTCCTCGACGAGCGCGACTGCGGCACGGCCCGCGTTCTCGTCGAACGGCGCCTCGCGGAAGACCGGCAGCCGTCGGGTCACCCACGTGGTGGCGGCCGCGTACGGGGCGATCTCCAGCAGGTGCTGCGTGCCGGACGCGCCCCCGCCCACGACGACGACCCGCTGCCCGGCGAACTCCTCGGGTCTTGCGTACTGCGCGGTGTGCAACTGCCGCCCGCGGAAGGTCTCCTGGCCCCGATAGCGCGGCCAGAACGGCCGGTCCCAGGTGCCGGTCGCGTTGATCAGCGCCCGCGTCGACCACGTGCCGTCGGAGGTCTCGACGAGCAGCCGCCCGCCGGAACCCTCCCGCACCGCGCGTACATCCACCGGCCGCCGCACCCGCAGATCGAAGGTGCGCTCGTACGCGGCGAAGTACTCGCCGATGACATCCGAGGAGGGCCGCGAGGGATCGGCGCCCGTCAGCTCCATCCCCGGCAGCGCGTGCATGCCGTGCACCTTGTCGTACGTCAGCGACGGCCACCGGAACTGCCAGGCGCCGCCGGGACCGGGGGAGTGATCGAGCACCACGAAGTCGCGGTCCGGCTCGAAGCCGGTGCGCCGCAGGTGATAGGCGCTGGACAGTCCGGACTGACCAGCGCCTATGACGACTACCTCGACCTCGCGCGTGTTGTTCACGCTTCTACTTACGGCGCCGCGGGCGTGGATCTTCCCGCCCGCTCAGCGCCCGCTCGCGACGAGGACCGGCGCACCGGCCGGACCGGCCGCACCGTTCAGCAGCCCGCGGGCCGCAAGCTCCGGGATCACCCCTTCCCCGAACCAGTACGCCTCCTCCAGGTGCGGATAGCCGGAGAGCACGAAGTGCTCCACGCCGAGGGCGTGGTACTCCTCGATCCGGTCGGCGACCTCGGCATGGCTGCCGACCAGCGCGGTGCCCGCGCCGCCGCGGACCAGACCGACGCCCGCCCACAGGTTGGGGTGGATCTCCAGTTTGTCGCGGGAGCCGCCGTGCAGGGCCAGCATGCGTTGCTGGCCCACCGACTCGCTGCGCCCGAGCGCCGCCTGCGCGGCCGCGATGGTGTCCGCGTCGAGGTCGCCACGAAGTCGCCGAAGTCCACCTTGCGCGGGATGAGCTTCAGGCTCGTGAAGGTGTCCGCGATCTGCTGCTCGGAGGCGATCAGCGGCTTGTCCACGGCGACCGGGACCCGGGAGGCGTTGGTGCGCTTCACGGAGGCGAGCGCCACCTCGTAGGGCAGACCTGTGTTCTTCGCCCACACCTTGGCCCACTCCTCCGGGTGCGCGTAAACCCAGTCCTGGGCACGCCGCAGCCGCTGGAGGTAGTCCCTGATGGCCGCGGCCTTCTTCTTGTCCTTCAGCGCGCTCGGCGCCGCCACCTGGAAGGTGAGGCCGTTGGTGATCCCCTCGCCGGTGGTGAGGACCCGGCCCTGCTTGGCCTGGAGCACCTGTGAGTTTCACCGAGTTCAACGGCAGCCTGCCGCCGTCCACTTCGGCCCCCCGCGTCCTGAAGGGGTCCTGAGATGACCGTCCGTCTCCACTGGTTCCTGCCGACTGGCGGCGACGGCCGTACGCTCGTCGACCGGCATGCGTACGCGCCGAACCCGACGTCGGCGCCGCCCGGCAGGTACGCGGGGTACGTCCGCCGGACATCGAGTACCTCGCCCAGATCGCCAAGGCGGCCGAGCAGTTGGGCTTCGAGGCGGTGCTGACCCCGACCGGTACCTGGTGCGAGGACGCGTGGCTGACGACCGTGGCCCTCGCCCAGCACACCGAACGGCTGAAGTTCCTGGTCGCGTTCCGGCCGGGGCTGATCTCGCCGACGCTGGCCGCGCAGATGGCGGCGACGTATCAGCGGGTCACCCGCGGGCGGCTGCTGCTCAACGTCGTCACCGGCGGCGACTCCACCGAGCAGCGCCGCTTCGGCGACCGGCTCGACCATGACCTGCGCTATGCCCGCACGGACGAGTTCCTGTCCGTCGTCCGAGGGGTGTGGCGGGGAGAGCCGTACGACTTCCACGGCGCGCACTACCAGATCGACGGCGGGCTGACCGCGCTGCCGCCGGACCCCGTGCCGCAGCTGTTCTTCGGCGGCTCGTCGGCGGCGGCCGGGCCGGTCGCGGCGCGGCACGCGGACGTGTACCTGACCTGGGGCGAGCCGCCGGCCCAGGTGAAGGAGAAGATCGACTGGATCCGGTCGCTCGCCGAGCAGGAGGGCCGCACGGTCCGCTTCGGCATCCGGCTGCACACCATCTCCCGCGACTCCGCCGCCGAGGCCTGGGCGACCGCCGACCGGCTGCTGGAGTACGGGTCCCACACCGCCCACGCCTCCACCTTGCCGCTGGTGAACGCGGCCAGTGCGTCGGCCGGCTGGAGGTACTTCACCTTCACGTCGGCGAGCTTCAGCCCGGCCTTGTTGAGGGAGGCGATCAGCTGGTAGTGCGCGGACGAACCCTGCGCGACGGTGATGGACCTGCCCTTGAGCTGCTGGGGTTCGGTCAGCTTCGAGTTGTTCGGTACGAGGATGGCGTCGCCCTCGGACGTGCCGTGCCAGGCCGCCACCACCGTGATCTTCGAGTTGGCGCCCGCCGCGAAGACCGGCGGGGTGTTGCCGACGCCGCCGACGTCGACGGCCCCCGCGTTGACGGCCTCCAGCAGCGGCGGGCCGGAGGTGAAGGTCGACCACTTGATCTTGTAGTCGAGGTTCTTCAGTTCACCGGCGGCGCGCAGTACGGCCTCCGAACCACCCTTCTGGTCACCGACGTTGAGCGTGAGGAAGCCCTTGCCGTCGGTGCGGCCGGCGCCGGCCGAGGTCTCGGCTGCCGAGTTCCCGCCGCAGGCGGTGAGCAGAAGGGCGAAAGGGAGGAGCAGCGCGGCGGGGACGACGCGTCGTCGCATGGCGGTTCCGTTCGTGTTCAAGGGAGATGAAGAGGGATCAGGCGGCTTCGGCGGCCGTGTCGACGCCGAGGCGTTCCAGCAGTCCGGCGCGCAGCTCGGCGAACCGGGGGTCGGTGATGTCGCGCGGGCGGTCGAGCTCGATGGACTGCTCGTGCGCGATGACGCCGCTGGCCATCACCAGGACGCGGTCGGCGAGCAGGACCGCCTCCTCGACGTCGTGCGTCACCAGCAGCACGGCGCAGCCCCGGCGCTGCCACAGCTCGCCCACCAGGCGCTGGGCCTTGATGCGGGTGAGCGCGTCGAGCGCGCCGAAGGGCTCGTCGAGCAGCAGCAGATCGGGCTCGCGCACCAGCGCCCGGGCCAGGGAGGCACGCTGGGCCTCGCCACCGGAGAGGGTCTTGGGCCAGGCGTCCGAGCGGTGGGAGAGACCGACTTCGGTGAGCGCCTGCTCGGCGACGGCGCGTGCGGGCTTGCCGGGCAGGCCCAGCAGCACGTTGCGCCACACCTTCTTCCATGGCATCAGCCGGGGTGCCTGGAAGGCGACGGCCTTGCGCCGCGGGACGAGGACGGTGCCCTCGATGTCGCGGTCGAGGCCGGCGAGGATGCGCAGCAGCGTGGACTTGCCGCAGCCGCTGCGGCCGAGCAGCGCGACGAACTCGCCGGGGCGAACGTCGAGTTGGAGGTTGTCGAGGACGGTGCGGCCGTCGAAGGAGCGGGTCAGCCCCTCGACGTGCACCGTCTGGTTGATCACCAGACGGTGAACGTCGGTCGCCATTGCAGCAGCAGCCTTTCGAGGGAGCGGACGACGAAGTCGGCGAGCAGGCCGAGGAAGGCGTAGACGATCAGGCAGACCACGATCACATCGGTCCGCAGGAAGTCCCGCGCCTGCACCATGAGGAAGCCGATGCCGGAGTCCGCGTTGACCTGCTCGGCGAAGACGAGGGCGAGCCAGGAGATGCCGAGGGAGTAGCGCAGCCCGGTCATCGCGCCGGGCAGCGCGCCCGGCAGCACCATGTGCCGCACCAGTCCCCAGCGCGACAGCCCGAGGGACTCCCCGGCCTCGATCAGCTGGGCGTCGACGCCGCGGATGCCGGCGTAGACGTTGAGGTAGAGCGGGAAGGTCACGCCCAGCGTGATGATCGCGACCTTCGGGGCCTCACCGATGCCGAACCAGATGATGAACAGCGGGATGAGCCCCACGAACGGCACGGTCCGCAGCATCTGGACGGGCGCGTCCACGAGATCCTCGCCGATCCGGAACAGCCCGGAGACCAGGGCGAGGCCGGTGCCGATGACGGTGCCCAGCAGCAGACCGACAGCGACGTGCTGGAGCGACGTCCCCATGGCCGAGGGCAGCGAGCCGTCGGAGATCAGATCCCCGGCGACCTGGGCGATGCGGCCGGGGGAGGCGAGCACGTCGGCCCTCAACACGCCGGTGCTGCTGAGGAGTTGCCACATCGCCAGCAGCAGGAGCGGCCCGGTGGTACGGCGCAGCCAGCGGGGCACGCGGGTGCGGCGGGAGGAGCTGGGGACCAGGGGGACGAGATCGATGGCAGACCGGTCGGGGGCGTCGGTCTTGCCCAGGTCAGGCCGGGAGATATCTGAAATATCGGGTTCGGTCGAGCCGGGCGGGGCGTGGCTGATGCTCATGAGTGCTCCATGGGGGAGGAGAGCGGCCGGGTGGGGAAACGCGCCTGTGCGCCGCCGTGTCAGGGAAGGCTCGGGTCAGAGCTCGGACCGGACGTGCGGGTGGGGCGGGCGAAGGCGAGAAAAACGGTGAAAGGGCGTCAGCGGCCGCGGCGACACGCGGCAGAGGCCACCCGCAGCAGGTCGATGTGACCGCGCGTGGTGAGCAGGGCTGAACGCAACATGCCGATGAAAGTAGCCAGGTGGCGCCGGCATGGTCAACGGGTGTCTCGCGGAGTGGACCCCTCGTATCACCGGGCGGGCGGGTGATCGCGTGCGAAACCCGGCGCAGGGGTGAGGATGGAGGCATGTCAGATGCCTTCACCACCCGAGTGCTGACCGTCGCCTCCGGCTCCCGGGAGACGGTCGTCGACCTCACCCGCGACTGCGAGGCCTTCCTGCGGGAGACCGCCGCCGGCCGCGACGGCCTCCTGAACGTGTTCGTACCGCACGCGACCGCCGGAATCGCGATCATCGAGACGGGCTCCGGCAGCGACGACGACCTCCTCGCCGCCCTGCACACCCTCCTCCCGGCCGACGACCGCTGGCAGCACCGCCACGGCAGCCCCGGCCACGGCCGCGACCACGTCGTCCCGGCCCTGGTCCCACCGCACGCGACGATCCCGGTGCTCGGCGGACGCCTGGAGCTCGGGACGTGGCAGTCGGTGTGCCTGGTGGACACCAACAAGGACAACCCGAACCGAGAGGTGCGGTTGAGCTTCCTTGCGGGTTCGTGAGCCCGCCTCGATCTCCCCGTGGTGTTGGACATCGGGGCCGGCCCGTGCGGGCCGGGCGGCGTTCACCGCCCGGGTGCTCCCGCGCGCAGACCGTCCATGACGAGGTCCAGGAGCCGGGTGGCGCGCGGCTCCCAGTCCCCACGGGGGTCGATCTGCCAGAGGCCGGCGATGGCGAGGAAGAAGTCGTCCGCGCTCACTCCCGGGCGGATGGTGCCGGCCTCCTCGTTGGCGCGGAGCAGGAGTTCGGCCGCGGAGCTCACCGGGGTGTGTCCGGGTTTCGCCGGGCTCCCCGGTGCGCTGGTGGCCTGCCGGATGGCGTCCGCCAGGCCGGCCTTGGCCATGGCGAACCGGGCGAGGCGGTCCATCCACTCGCGCAGGGCCCGGTCGGGTTCCCGGCTCTCGAGAAGCTGGGCCGCGCTGTCGGCGACCTGCTGCATCTCGTAGCGATACACCTCGAGGACGAGCGCCTCGCGATGGGGGAAGTTGCGGTAGAACGTGCCCTGCCCGACGCCCGCCTTCTTGGCGATCACGCTCAGCGGGGTGTCCGCCGAGCGCGTCAGCTCGGCCAGTGCCACTTCCAGGATGCGCTCACGATTCCGTTGCGCGTCCGAGCGAAGAGGCGCGTCCTTCTTCTGCTGCACTCGTCCTCCTCGCGGGCTCGTGGCCAGTCCGGGCCTTGCTAACCGGACAACTGTCCGGTAGGTTCGCTGATACCGGACAGCTGTCCGGTCAGCTCCACCATAGCGGCGGATGCGGCCTGCCCGGGCGGCCGTGGCCCTCGCCACCGGCGTTCCTTCCCCGCATCCGGCCTGCTCCCGAAGCCCTCTCGCCGCGTACAGCCCTCACTCGTTCCACGTACAGCGCCATCTCCTTACTCCTGATTCGTCTGTCTGCCGGACCGTCCCCTCGACGCGTTCCGGATACGCGAAAGAAGCTGATCATGGGCCCATCGACGTCCAGCGCCGTCACCTTGAACATCAACGGCGAGAAGTACACGCTGTCCGTCGACCACCGCACCACCCTGCTCGATGCACTGCGCGAGCGCCTCGACCTGACCGGCACCAAGAAGAGCTGTGACCAGGGACAATGCGGTGCCTGCACCGTCCTGCTCGACGGGCGCCGGACCGTGGTCTGTCTGCAACTCGCGGTGGCGGCCGAGGGGCGCGAGATCACCACCATCGAAGGCGTGGCCGAGGGTGGCCGCCTGCATCCGGTGCAGCAGGCTTTCCTCGACCTCGACGGCTACCAGTGCGGCTACTGCACCCCGGGGCAGATCTGCTCGGCCGTCGCGGTGATCCAGGAACACGCGGCGGGCTGGCCCAGCGCCGTCACCGATGACATCCGGCCCGAAGCGGGCCCACCCCCGCTGACCGCCGAGGAGATCCGGGAGCGGATGAGCGGCAACCTGTGCCGCTGCGGCGCGTACGTGTCGATCGTCCAGGCGGTCGCCCGGGCGGCCGCGGCCGAGGCGGACACCACGGTCGGGGCGCAAGCCACGGAGGCGCTGGCATGAGGGAGTTCGGCTATCAGAGGGCGTCCGACGTCGCCGGCGCGGTCGCGCTGCTCGGTGCCGATCCGGACGCACGCTTCCTCGGCGGCGGCACCAACCTCGTCGACCTGATGAAGACCGGCGTCGAGCGGCCGGCCCGGCTCGTCGACATCCGCGCACTTCCCCTGGACCGGATCGAGCCGGCCAAGGACGGCGGCCTGCTCATCGGCGCGACCGTCACCAACAGCGACCTCGCCGCGCACCCCGAAGTCCGCCGCCGCTACCCGGCGTTGACGCAGGCGGTACTGGCCGGCGCCTCCGGACAACTGCGCAACATGGCCACGGTCGGTGGGAACCTGCTCCAGCGCACTCGCTGCGGCTACTTCACCGACGTGACCAAATCGTGCAACAAGCGCGTCCCCGGCAGCGGTTGTCCCGCCATCCAGGGCGAACACCACAACCACGCGATCCTGGGCGCCTCCGACCACTGCGTGGCCGTCCACCCCTCGGACATGGGCGTGGCACTGACGGCGTTCGACGCCGTCGTCGCGTACGAAACAGCCGACGGGCCGGGCGAGTTGCCGCTCACCGAGTTCTATCTGCCGGTGGGCGACACCCCGCACCGGGAGACCGCCCTGCCGCCAGGAGCGCTGATCACCGGCGTCACCCTGCCGCCCGCTCCGGTCGCCGCCCGCTCGCGCTACCGGAAGGTGCGCGAGCGTGCCTCGTACGCGTTCGCGATCGGCTCGATCGCCGCCGCGCTCGACGTCCGCGACGGCGTCGTCCACGACGTCCGCCTGGCCTTCGGGGCGGTCGCGTCCCGGCCGTGGCGGGCCCGGGCGGCCGAACGGGTGCTGACCGGGGCACCGGCCGACGGCGAGACCTTCGCCGCCGCCGCGGACACCGAACTGGCGGCGGCAGAGCCGCTGCCCCACAACCAGTACAAGGTGACACTGATGCGCAACCTCGTGGTGGCCGTGCTGACCGAACTCGTCGAGGAGGCCGCCCGATGACCACCGCCACGACCCCGACCACGACGGCGCAGGGTTCCGTCGGCACCGCGCACACCCGCGTGGAGGGCCGGGACAAGGTCACCGGAGCGGCCCGCTACGCAGGAGAGATCCCGTTCGCCGACCTCGCCCACGGCTGGCTGGTGCTGTCCTCCGTCGCCCGCGGCCGGATCCGCTCGCTGGAGACCGCCCCCGTCCTCGGGATGCCGGGCGTTCTCACCGTCCTGCACCACCACAACGCCCCGCGTGTCGATACCGACTACGTCGGCCTGCTGGGCGTTCCGCCGGACCCGACCTGTGCCGTCTTCCAGCACGACCGGGTGCCCCACATGGGCTGGCCGGTGGCGCTGGTCGTCGCCGAGACGTCCGAGCAGGCCAGGGAGGCCGCCGAAGCGCTCGTGGTGCACTACGAGGAGGAGCCGCACGACGTGGCGTTCTCCGCCGGACGCCCGGACGCCTACCCGCTGGACGGCCACATGCCGGCGGTGACGGAGAAGGGGGACCTGGAGTCGGCACTCGTCGCGTCCGCCGTCGTGGTGGACGCCGAGTACACCACCCCGGAAGAGCACCACAACCCCATGGAACCCCATGCGGCGACGGCCCGTTGGGACGGCGGCCGGCTCGAGGTCGTCGACTCCAACCAGGGCACCACCTGGGTCGCGAGCGAACTCGCCAAACTGTTCTCGCTCGACCCGGCCTCCGTGCGAGTGCGGTCCGAACACGTCGGTGGCGGCTTCGGGAGCAAAGGGGTCCGCGCGCACCAGGTCGCCGCCGTGATGGCCGCGACCGTCCTGCAGCGCCCGGTGCGGGTCGTCATGACTCGCCGCCAGATGTTCTCGCTCGCCGGCTACCGCAGCCCCACCACGCAGCGGATCAGGCTCGGCGCCGACGCCGACGGGCGGCTGCGCGCGCTGGAGCACCGCTCCCTGAGCCTCACCTCCACCGTGCACGAATTCGTCGAGCCGAGCGCCGGAGTGGCACGGGCGATGTACGACGCCGACGCCCACCACACCGCCAACCGGGTCGTACGGCTCGACGTGCCGACACCGACGTGGATGCGCGCGCCGGGTGAGGCACCGGGATCGTTCGCGCTGGAGTCGGCGCTCGACGAACTCGCCGAGAAGTGCGGCATCGACCCGATCGAACTGCGCGCACGCAACGAGCCCGAGCGAGGTCCCGTGTCCGGGCTGCCGTTCGGCAGCCGCAACCTGCTCGCCTGTTTCCGGGAGGGCGCCCGCAGGTTCGGCTGGGCGGACCGGGATCCGCGCCCCGGCCTGCGCCGTGAGGGGCACCGGCTGCTCGGCACCGGCACGGCGGCGGCCTCCTTCCCCGCGGGGGCCGCACCGTCCACGGCGGCCGTGACGGCGGAGGCCGACGGCACCTTCACCGTCCGGATCTCCGCGGCGGACATCGGAACTGGGGCACGGACTGCGCTCACCCTGGTGGCCGCCGACGCGCTGGAGGTGGCGCCGGACCGTGTCCGGGTGCGGATCGGGGACAGCGACTTCGGACCGGCGATGATCGCCGGAGGTTCGATGGGCACCCGCTCCTGGGCGTGGGCGGTCACGGCCGCGGCCGGAGAGCTGCGGGAGCGGCTCGCCCTGAGTGCCGGCATTCCGCCGGAGGGGATCACGGTACGGTCGGACACCTCCGCGGCCATCGGCGCCCTCGCACAGAAGGAACGGCACTCCTTCGGAGCGCAGTTCGCCGAGGTCGCCGTGGACGTCATCACCGGCGAGGTGCGGGTGCGGCGCATGCTCGGCATCTTCGCGGCGGGCCGGATCGTCAACCCGCTCACCGCGCACAACCAGTTCGTCGGCGGTATGACCTGGGGCATCTCCATGGCCCTGCACGAGGAAGCGATCCGGGACCAGGCCTCGGGCGGCCACGTCGGCGCCGACCTCGCGGGCTATCACGTCGCCACGCACGCCGACGTACCGCTCATCGAGGCGGACTGGATCGACGACCCGGACCCGGACGATCCGGTCGGGATCAAGGGCATCGGGGAGATCGGCATCGTGGGCGCCGCGGCGGCGATCGCCAACGCGGTCTGGCACGCGACCGGCGTACGCCACCGGAGCCTGCCCATCCGGCCCGACCGCGTCCTGCGGGCGGGTACGGGAGCCCGGGATGCTTGACCTCGCCGAGGAGTTGCACCGCTGGGTCGAGGAGGGCCGGGACTTCGCCGTCGCCACCGTCGTGGCCGTCGGCGGCAGTGCGCCGCGCGAGCCCGGCGCCGCTCTCGCCGTCGACAGCGAAGGCACGGCCATCGGTTCCGTCTCCGGCGGCTGCGTGGAAGGAGCGGTGTACGACCTGTGCCTCCAGGCACTCCAGGAGAACACGACCGTCCTGGAACGCTTCGGCTACAGCGACGAGGACGCCTTCGCCGTCGGGCTGACCTGCGGCGGGGTCGTCGACGTCCTGATCACGCCGGTCGGCGCGGAAGCGCCCGTCAGGGCGGTGTTCCGGTCGGCACTGTCGGCCGCCGTCCGGGGCGAGCCGGCGGCCGTCGCCCGGGTCGCCCGCGGCCCGGTCGAACTCCTCGGCGGGGCCCTGCTCGTGCGCCCCATCGGGGAACGACGCGGGGTCGTGGTGCAGGAGGTAGGGGCTGTACAGGACGGTGGCTCCCCGGGGGAGACGGCACCCGGCGAGATCCGTCTCTTTGGTGGTGACGCGGGTGAAGAGCCAGCCGGGCGGGCAGTGGCGCAGCGTCTCGGTGACGACGCATCGGGTGTGGACGAGGCGCGGCAACTCCTCGAGGCCGGGCGGTCGTCCGGCGAGCACCGCGTCAACTTCGGCGTGCGGCGCTCCATCTCCGGATGGCGGGCCAGCAGGCTGAAGGCGGAGGCCAGGCACAGCGCGGTGGTCTCGACTCCGGTGAGCAGAAGCGTGATGAGGTGGTCGTGGACTTCCTGTTCGGTGATCGCTGCTGCTGCGTCCTCACCCTGCGCGGCTGCCAGCAGGGTGCCCAGCAGGTCGTCGCGGGGAGCGCTCCGACGGCGCTCCGCGATGGTCGAGTCGATGATCGCGTGAAGACGGTCGACCGCGTGCCGGTAACGGCGGTTCGCGGGTGTGGGGACGCGGAAGGGGGCGTCGACCGGTACGACCGTGCGGACGAACAGGCCGCGCACGATGGTGGACAGACAGTCCCTCACCTCGGCGGCCGTCGCTTCGTCAAGCGTGTCGGAGAGCAGGACGCGGCTGGTCACCCGTGTCGTCAGCGCCATCATCGCCGCGCTGACGTCGATCTTCTGCCCTGCCCGCCAGGCGCGGCACACCGACTCGGCTTCCTCGCCCATCAGTTCCGTGTACTCGGCGATGTGGGAAGGGCGGAAGCGCGGTTGCAGCAGCAGCCGCCGCTGTCGGCGATGCGCTTCCTGACGGCTCGTGACCAGGCCGTCGCCCATCAGCATCCGGAGCCTGTCGTACTGCGGGCCCCCCTTGTCGAAGGTGCGCGTGTCCATGAGCATCCGGTGGACGAGTTCGGGGTGGCACACCATCCAGGCGCGCAGGGGGCCCAGGCGTATCTGGACCAGGTCTCCCTGCGCGGGTAAGGAATTCAGAAAGGCCAGCGGCCGCCAGAACAAGGAAATACCGTGACTGAAGAACGGGAATATGCCTACCCACCTTCCATGCGCGCTCTGTTTCGGGCCCGGCACCGTTCATCGAATACCACCTGCCTCGGTCGACACACGAAAGTTGCGCGGTCTTTCACTGGCTTGGTGCTCGATTCATGTCCTGCCCAGTTCAACCTGTTCTCGGCTCCCGAATCCTCTGTCCGCGGGGGCGCACAGGAGCGCGGGGGAGCGCGGGGGAGCGCTGGGTGACTCGTCTTTGATGCGTGTGGCATCAATTGACAACTGCTTCCGTCGCCCGAGCGGTCTTCCGCGTACGTTTCCGCCCGAGGCGACCGGAGCAGGGGGCACAGGCAGGGGGGAGGCGGCGGGCCGTGGGAAGGAGGCTGATCCCCGAGGGACAGCTCAGGAGCGCGGCTCCGCGCTCTGCTCGGCGCGCTCGGCGTTCCGCTTCCTGAGGCGTGCTGCCCCCTTGCGGACCTCGGCCTGGGTGGCGCGCTCCTTCTCCAGCCACTCGGGCCGGGCCTGCGTCAGGGCCTTGATCTGCTCGGTGGTGAGGGGTTCCGTGACCCCGCCGCGCGCAAGACCGGCGATGGAGACGCCCAGCTTGGCCGCGGCGACCGGACGGGGGTGCGGACCGTTGCGTCGCAGCTCCCGCAGCCACTCCGGCGGATTGGCGTGGAGCTCGTCGAGCTCGGCACGTGAGACGACGCCCTCCTGGAATTCGGCGGGCGTGGCGGGGAGGTACACACCCAGCTTCTTCGCCGCGGTCGCGGGCTTCATCGTCTGGGTGGTCTGGTGCGACTTCATGGTGTCAAGGCTATCGACCCGGGACGAGAGGTCCGACCACGCCGGGTAACCTGGCGGTGTGACAGGCTTGGAAGCATCCCCCTCGTTCCGGCTCGCGTACGTCCCCGGGGTGGTGCCCGCCAAGTGGGTGCGGATCTGGAACGAGCGCCTGCCCGACGTCCCCCTGACTCTCGTGCAGGTCCCGGCCGCCGAGGCCTCCGATGTGCTGCGCAGCGGCGAGGCGGACGCGGGGATCGTACGGCTGCCGGTCGACCGTTCGGTCTTCAGCGCGATCCCCCTCTACACCGAGACGACCGTGGTCGTGGTTCCCAAGGACCACCTGGTGACGGCCGTGGACGAGGTGTCCGTCGAGGATCTCGCCGACGAGGTCGTCTTCCATCCCCTCGACGACGTCCTCGGCTGGGAGCGGCCGCCCGCAGAGCCCGCCTTCGAGCGCCCCGCCACCACGGCGGACGCCGTCGAGCTCGTGGCGGCGGGCGTGGGCCTGCTCGTCGTGCCCCAGTCCCTGGCCCGCCTGCACCACCGCGGGGACCTCACCTACCGGCCCGTCGTGGACGCCCCGCAGTCCAGCGTCGCGCTGTCGTGGCCGGAGGAGGCGACCACCGACCTGGTCGAGGACTTCATCGGGATCGTCCGCGGACGGACGGTCAACAGCACCCGGGGACGCACCCCGGCCCAGCAGCCCCCGGCGCAGCCGAAGCGCAAGCACCCCGACGCGGCCGCCCGGAGCAAGCCCGCGGCGGGCAGGTCGACGGGCAAGGCGGCGGGCCGGAACCCGCGGGGCGGCTCCGGAGGTGCCAAGGGCGGCGGGCGCGGCCGGCCGCGCCGCCGGTCATAGCCGGCGCTCGTAGCCGGGGAGCCCGGTGACGCCCTTCGGTCCCGGTGACTCCGGGTGACCCCGCCCCGTCGCGTGAGAGGGGACCAGCTGCCTGCCATGGGTTCGGTGGTGCACCGCGCCCAGTCGTGGGTTCGCTGGTGCACTGCGCCCGGCCATGGGTTCGGTGGAGTACCGCCCAGTCATGGATTCGGTGGACCACCGCGCGCCCTGCGGGTGGCGGCGGAGGCGGCCGAAGCCGTCGACCCGGGTGCGGACTGGGGGCCGTACCGCCCCTGGGCCCACCCTTCGTGCTCCTCCGCTCCGGTTGCCGTACGCAGGCGTGAGCCGCGCTGCGCGCCCTGCCCGAGCCGCCCGCGGACCACAGGGTCGGGGCCACGCGCCGGTGGTCGGCGGACAGGTCGGCGATCGGGCCGTCCCACAGCGAGGCGTCCATCATCAGACCGTGCAGCAGCACCAGGACGGGCCTGTCACCGCCGGTGTCCCGGTAGGCGATCGTCCCGGCGGACAACTCGATCTCTCGCTCGGTTGCCGTCCTGCGGTACGGATCCATCGTGCTCATGGAGGCCTCCCACGGGTGTCTGCACCCCAGGAGGCCCGCACGGGAGTGTGACATCGGGGTACGCCGACGCCTCACCATGCGTCGACGGCCGCCTCACCGTGCGTCGACGGCCTGCTCACCGTGCGTCGACGGTCGGCTCACCACGTGTCGACGAACGGCCGCCGTTCCGGCAGCTGAGCGCACCCGTCCAGCGCCGCCAGGATCCACGCGCGCGACTCGGCCGGGTCGATCACCGCGTCGATCTCCAGTGCGGCGGCCGTGTTGACCGCCTTTCCGTGTTCGTAGAGCTCGGCGACCCGCGCCTCGAAGGCACGCGCCCGCTCCTCGGGGTCCTCGATCGCCTCCAGTTCCCTGCGGTAGCCGAGCCGGACCGCGCCCTCCAGGCCCATGCCGCCGAACTCACCGCTGGGCCAGGCGGCCGTGGCCAGGGGAGCGCGGGTCGAGCCGCCCATCATCGCCATCGCGCCGAGCCCGTACGCCTTGCGCAGCACGAGGCTCACCAGCGGGACGCGCAGCTGCGCACCCGTCACGAACAGCCGCGCGAAGTGCCGTACCGTGGCGGTCCGTTCGGCGTCCGGGCCCACCATGAAACCCGGCGTGTCGCACAGCGAGACGACCGGCAGCCCGAAGGCGTCGCACACCTGCAGGAAACGGGCCGTCTTGTCCGCCGCGTCCCGGTCGATGGCCCCGCCCAGATGTGCCGGATTGCTGGCGACGAGCCCCAGCGGTCGGCCCTCGATGCGGATCAGGCAGGTCAGCACGCCCACACCGAACTCCGGGCGCAGTTCCAGGACCGATCCCGTGTCCGCCAGCCCCCGGATCGCCGCCCGCACGTCGTAGGCCCGCCGCCGGTTCTCCGGCACGACGTGCCGCAGCAGCCGCGCATCCGGCGCCTCCCAACTCTCCTGCGGGCCCTGGAAGTACGACAGGTAGAGTCGCGCCACCCGTACGGCCTCCGCCTCGTCGGCGACCGCGACGTCCACCACCCCGTTGGGAACCTGAACCGACAGTGGCCCGACCTCCTCCGGCCGGTACACGCCCAGTCCGCCGCCCTCGATCATCGCGGGCCCGCCCATGCCGATGGTCGCCTCGGGCGTGGCGATGATGACGTCGCAGCAGCCGAGCAGCGCCGCGTTGCCCGCGAAGCACCGCCCGGACGCGATGCCGACCAGGGGGACCTGGCCGCTCAGGCGGCCCATCCGGTGGAAGGTGGTCACGTCCAGGCCGGCCACCTGCGTGGTGTCCGTGTCCCCGGGCCGGCCTCCGCCGCCCTCCGCGAACAGCACCACCGGCAGCCGCCGCTGGGCGGCGATCTCCAGCATCCGGTCGGTCTTGCGGTGGTTCTGCAGCCCCTGGGTGCCCGCGAGGACCGTGTAGTCGTACGACATCACCACGCACGGCCGGCCGTCCACCCGCCCGGTGCCGGTCACCATGCCGTCGGCCGGCGTCGACCGGATCAGGTCGTCCAGGGACCGCCGGCGGCGCTGGGCGGCGATCGCGAGCGCGCCGAACTCGGTGAAGGAGCCCGGGTCGCACAGGTCCGCGATGTTCTCCCGGGCCGTACGGCGGCCGATCGCGTGCCGCCTGGCCACCGCCTCGGGCCGGTTCTCGTCCAGGCCGAAGGCGTGGCGGCGGACGACTTCGGCCAGGTCCGCGCGGACGGCGTCGGGATCGACCGCCTCCTCCGCCGGAGCCTCGGCAGCCGAACCCGACACCTCGGTCAGCGTCACCAGGGGTTGCCCCTCGCCGATCGTCGCTCCCACGCGCGCGTGCAGCACACTTACGACACCCGAGCCGGGCGCGCGCACCGCGTGCTCCATCTTCATGGCCTCGATCACCAGCAACTGCTGCCCGGCGCGGACGGGTTGGCCGACCGTCACGTCGACGGAGACGACGGTGCCGCTCATCGGGGCGACCACCGCGCCGTCCAGCGGCCGCGCCGCCTGGGCCTCCTCCGGTGCGAAGGTGCGCGCATGGTCCTCCACCACCCCGGTGTGCGCCCAGAAGCCCGGCCGTGCCAGGACCTCCCGCAACAGCGGAATCCCCGTCCGCACCCCCTCCACCGCGAACTCGCCCAGCGCCCGCCGCACCCGGGCGCAGGCCGCGCCGACCTCGCCGTGGGGGACGTGCGCGACCACTTTCGCCAGCAGCGAGTCGTAGCGGACGCCCACTTCGGCCCCGGCCCGGACGGCCGTGTCGACCCGGATGCCGGGCCCGGTGGGTACGTCGAACCGCGTGATCCGTCCCGCCGACGGCCGCACCGACCCGTCGGCGGCCGTGACCTCCGCGTTGACCCGCGCCTGGACCGCGAAACCGCGCGGCGCCGTGGGCGGTCCCGCCAGCCCCAGATCGGCCAGCGTCTCGCCCGCCGCCAGCCGCAGTTGTGCGGCGACCAGGTCGACGCCCGTCACCTCCTCGGTGACCGTGTGCTCCACCTGCAACCGGGGGTTGGCCTCGATGAAGTGGAACTCGTCGCCCCTGACCAGGAACTCGAAGGTGACGAGGCTCGTGCAGCGGGCGGCCCGCGCCAGGCGCAGGGCGCTGTCGAGGATCTTCTCCCGGACGGCGTCGGGCAGTTCGGGGGCGGGCGCGATCTCGATCAGCTTCTGGTGGCGGCGCTGCGCGCTGCAGTCCCGGTCCCACAGGTGGGTGACGGTGCCCGTGACGTCCCCCACCACCTGCACCTCGATGTGCCGCGCACCCTCCAAGAGCCGCTCCACATACAACTCGCCGTTGCCGAAGCCCTGTTGCGCCTCCGACCGGCAGCGCTCCCACGCCTCCTGAAGCTCCTCGGCCGTCCGCACCACCCGCATGCCGCGCCCGCCGCCCCCGCCGACCGCCTTGATCATCACCGGCCCGCCCGCGAGGAACTCCCGCGCCTGGGCCACGCTCGTCGCCCCACGCGTCCCGGCGAGCACCGGCACCCCGGCCGCGACAGCGAGCTCGCGTGCCCGCGCCTTGTCCCCGAAGACTTCCAGCACCTCGGGCGCCGGGCCGACGAAGGCGACCTGGGCCTCGGCGCATCGCCGGGCGAAACCGGCGTTCTCGCTCAGGAAGCCGTATCCGGGGTGCAGGAGGGCGCAGCCAGTGCGGCGCGCCGCGGCCACCAGCGCCTCGGCGTCCAGGTAGCCGGAGGGCAGCGGCACGGCCTCGTCGGCGAGCCGGGTGTGCAGGTCGTCGCCCTCGGCGTACACCGCGACCGTGCGCAGCCCGGCCTCCGACGCGGTGCGCAGGACGCGTACGGCGATCTCCCCGCGGTTGGCGACGAGCACGGCGGCAGAACCCATGAGAGCCCCTCCAGGACACCAACGATCAGCCCCGCCATGCTCATTGACATTGACGTCAACGTCAATATGCTCACCGCGTGGCACGCACGCACAAGGCCTGGGCGGTCCGCACCGCCCGCGACCGCACCGAAGCCCCCGCCCGCGGCCGGCTCCTCGACGCCGCCGAGGCCGTCTTCACCCGGCTCGGCTACGGCCCGGCCACGGTGGCCGACATCACCGCCGAGGCCGAGGTGTCCCGGGCGGGCTTCTACGTGTACTTCGCGTCCAAGGAGGAGATCTTCCGCGTCCTCGCGGTGCGCGTCAGGGATGCGTTCCTCGCCGCGCAGGACGTGCCGGGCGTCGACACCGACGACATCCACGCCGTCGCCGAGGCCTCCGTGGGCGCCTTCATCGCCGCCTACGCCCGGCACCTTCCGCTGCTGGGCCTGCTGGAGCAGCAGGCCCGGACCGACCCGGACGTGCGAGAGCTGTGGCAGGAGATCCGGGAGCGGCCCGTGCACCGCCACGCCCGTTACATCCGCCGCCTGTCCGCCGAGGGCCGCGCCACCCCCGTCACCGAACCGCTCGCCCTGGCGCGCGCGGTGGGCGGCATGTGCATCGAGTTCGCGCGCCTGACCGCCGCACGCCCCGACGCGTACGACGACGCCGTCCGCGACGTCACCGCCCTGTACCTGCACCTGCTCGGAGTCGCACCCATACGCCAGGAGTAGCCGCACCATGACGCACGCACCCGACATCCCCGACATCCCCGACATCGAGGACTACCTCGCCGATCTGCGCACCCGCTGGGCCAGGGCCCGCCGGGGCCGGCAACCCGACACCGTGACCCACCGCGCCGGGGAACGGACGGTACCCGGATACGTACGCCACTGGGCCCGCGAGAGGCCCGACCGGCCTGCGCTCGTCCACGGCGACCAGCAGCTCACCTACCGCGAACTCGACGACGTCGTCGGCCGGTTGGCCGGGTGGCTGGACGACCAGGGCATCCGCCGGGGCGACCGGGTGGCCGTCTTCCTGCCCAACGGCGCGCACTTCGTCGTCGCGTTCCTCGCGATCCTGCGGCTCGGTGCGGTGCACGTACCGGTGAACCCGATGTTCCGGGCCGAAGAGGTGCGGTACGAACTCCAGGACACCGGCGCCGAGTTGGTGATCACGTCCGCGTCCCTGCTGCCGGTCCTCGACGCGGGCCGGGACGGCACCGCCGTCCGGCAGACGCTGCTCGTGGAGGACTGGGCGAAGGCCCTGGAGCATCCGCCGCCGGCCGAGCCGGCCGAGGACCTCGACGCGCTCGCCGCGCTCAACTACACCGGCGGAACCACCGGAATGCCCAAGGGCGTCGAGCACACCCAGCGGCACATGGTCTACACGGCGACCGCCATCCAGAACGGGATGCCGGGTGCCGAGGACGGCATCGTCTCGCTGTGCTACCTGCCGGTCTTCTGGATCGCGGGCGAGAACCTCGGCATCCTCGCGCCCCTCGTCTCCGGCGGCACGAGCGTGCTTCTCGCCCGCTGGGACCCCGCTGCCGTGCTGCGGGCGATCGAGCAGCACCGGGTCGCCACCATGGCAGGGACCGTCGAGAACTACCTCGAACTCCTCGACCACCCCGACTTCCCGCGGCACGACCTGAGCAGCCTCACCGCTCCGCTCGCGATCTCCTTCATCCGCAAGCTCACCCCCGAGGTGCGCGCCCGCTGGCGGCAGGCCACCGGCGGCGTACTGCGCGAGGCGTCGTACGGCATGACCGAGACCCACACCAGCGACACCAACACGCTCGGCTTCCAGGACGGCGACCGCGACCTGCTCGGTGACCCGGTCTTCTGCGGACTGCCCGTCCCCGGCACCGAGTTCATGATCGTCGACTTCACCACCGGCAGGCCGCTGCCGCTGGGCGAGCCCGGCGAGATCGTCGTGCGCGGACCGTCGGTCCTCACCCGCTACTGGCGCGCCCCCGAGGCCACCGCCACGGCGATCCGCGACGGCTGGCTGCACACCGGGGACATCGGCAGCCTCGACGAGGACGGCTGTCTGCGCTACCTCGGCCGCAACAAGGACATGATCAAGGTGAAAGGGATGAGCGTGTTCCCGACCGAGGTCGAGACGCTGCTCGGCCGGCATCCCGAGGTGCTCGCGGCGGCCGTCGTGGCCGTCGAGGACGAACGCAGCGGGCAGCTGCCGTACGCCTTCGTGCGGACCGCCCCGGGCTCGGCGCTCACCGCGGACGAGCTGCGCGCCTGGGCGGGCACGGCCATGGCGGCCTACAAGGTGCCGCTCGTCGAGATCGTCCCCGAGCTGCCGCTCACCCCCACCGGAAAGATCAGGAAGACGGAGCTGAGCGTACGAGCCAGTCGCGCGAGGACTGCGCAGTGAACTCCGCCTGACCCCCGCGGCAGCAGATCGGCGGTGGTGTACTCCGGGGACACCGCGCGCAGCGAGCAAGCTCACTTCTGCGCCGTACGGCCGATCGCCTCCACCAGCGGCAGCAGCCGGTGCGGGACGCGCTCGCGCAGGGCCACCTCGGTACGGGTGCGGACCACACCCGGCAGGCTGATCAGCTTCTGGATCACGTCCTCCAGGTGGGCGTTGTCGCGCGCCACGACCCGGGTGAGCAGATCGCCGCCGCCCGTGATCGAGAACGCCTCGACGATCTCGGGCACGCCGGCCAGCGCGTCCCCGACGTCGTCCAAGTGGCCCTGGGTGACCTCGATGTGCACGAACGCCAGCACCGGGTGGCCGAGCGCGGCGGGGGAGAGCGTCGGGCCCGTGCCGGTGATCACGCCGTCCCGTTCGAGGCGGTCGAGCCGGGCCTGGAGCGTGCCGCGTGCGATGCCGAGGATGCGGGCGTACTCGCGCACGCTGGTGCGCGGCTGCTCCAGCAGCAGCCGCAGGATGCGGGTGTCGAGTTCGTCCACGGCCATGGCGGCGCCAGTCTTCCTCGTGTCTCCCTCGTGCTTCGAACAATCACCGCCGACTGTACCAATGGCTCAGCGGAACGCAGCCCGAGTGGGCCACCCGCCGTCGTCCGTTGGCTCGCTGAAAACTGCCCCTCGAGCCTCTTCGCTGTACCAACGGCCCAGTCGGAAGCGGAACGCTTGAGCCAGGGGAGGATGCGATGCTGTGATGGACGCCGTCGATGGCGCTGCGGATCCCGCGGCGCCTTTTTCATGCCGGTGTGGGAGGGGCGGTACTCAGTGCTGAAGAGGGTGTTCGTGGCTCCGGACCCGGGGCGGACGCGGCTGCGCTTCGCCGCCCGGGCCGTCCTCGGCATCGGCCTTGCGGTCGTCGTCTGCGGCCTGGCCGGACACTCCCTTCCGGGCGCGGTCACCGGCGGGCTCGCCGCTCTGCTCGCCCTGTTCACCGTCGCCGACGCCACGGTCCGCGGGCAGGCGATCACGACCGCGCTGCTGCCGGTGGTCGGTCTGCCCGTCCTTGTCGCCGCGGCCGCGCTGCACGACCACCCCGTCGCACGGGACCTCACCTTCCTCGCCGTGGTCGGCGCGGGCATGTACGCGCGCCGCTGGGGGCCGCGCGGCCACAGCCTCGGTGTCTTCGCGTTCATGACCTTCTTCGTGGCGCAGTTCCTGCACGCCACGACCGCACAGCTGCCCGAGCTGTCCGCCGCCGTCGTCCTGTCCATGTTCACCGCCGCGGCGGTGCGCTTCGGGCTGTGGTGCTACGAGCGCCGCCTGCCCCCGGCCGCCGCGCCCGCCCCGCCCGGCGGCACCGGACTGGCCCGTGCGACCACCCGGCAGGCCGTCCAGGCGACCGCCGGCGCCGCCTTCGCGCTCGTCGTGGGTCAACTGGTCTCGGGACAGCGCTGGTACTGGGCCGTCGGCGCCACCTGGTGGATCTTCGTGAACACCGCCTCGCGCGGGGAGACCCTGGTGCGCGGCTTCCGCCGGGTCCTCGGCACGGTGATCGGCATCGGCCTCGGCGTGCTCGTCGCCGTCCCGCTGCACGGGGCCGCGCTCCCCACCGCCGGCCTCGCCGCGGTCTGCGTCTTCGGGATCTTCTACACGGCCGCCGTGTCGTACACCTGGATGATGCTCTGGGTCACGCTCCTCGCCGAGTCGCTCTACGGCCTCATCGGCATCCTGAGCCCGGGCCTGCTGGCCCTGCGGCTCGCGGAGACCGGCGTCGGCGCGCTCGGCGCGGCGCTGGCCGTGCTCTTCGTGCTGCCCGTCACCACCCACGCGGTCACCGACGGCTGGATCCAGCGCGCCCTGCGCTGCGTCCACGCGTGCACCGCCGAGGCCGCCGCCCGGCTCGCGGGCGCCGAGGACGCGGACCCGGCGCCCCGCGTGGCCGAGCTCGAGCAGTTGCTCGGCCGGGTACGGCTCTCCGTCGCCCCGCTCGTGCACCCGCTGAACCCGATGCTCGGCCGCAAGCGGCGCGCCCGCCAGGTACTCGCCCTGCTCGACGACTGCGCCCGCGAGATCCGCGGTCTGGTCGCCGTCGCCGCCGACCCCGAGGCCTCCCACGACGCGCGCCTGGCCGCCGCGTGCTGGCGGGTGGAGGCCGCGGTGGAGGCACTCACCGCGGGCGGTGCCGGGCACGTCCGTGCCGTCGTCGCCCGCCCGTCCGCGGCGGAACCCGCGCTTGCCCACCTCCACGGCCTGGAGCGGGCCTTGGCGGAGCTGGCCGAGCCCCTGCGCACGCCGTCGGGTTCGCCGCTGGTCGGCGCCTGATTCCGCCACGGCTGCGTGAATACGCCACGCCTTGGTCTAGACCGCCGGTGATCGACTGCTACCGTCAGCCGGACGGCACGACCGAAAGGGGACAGCGGTGGCAGACGGCGGCAGGCGGCGACGGCGGGCGTTCATCGGGTCGTTCACGGCGGCGGGAGGCCCCGGAGTCGTCACCGCGGCCGTGGCCGAGCAGGGCGGCGCGCTGACCGCGCTGAGCAGCGTCGACGGCGTCCTCGACCCGTCGTACCTGGCGCTGTCGCCCGACGGCGGCACGCTCTACGCGGTCAGCGAGACGGCCGACGGCGCGGTGGCCGCGTACCGGGTGAAGGGAGGGGCGATCGAGCTCACCGGCCCACCCGTGCGGGTCGGCAGCGGCCCTACGCACCTGAGCCTGTTCGACGGGCACGTCCTCACCGCCAACTACGGCTCCGGCAGCGTCACCGCCGTGCCCGTCCGCCCCGACGGCCGCCTCGCCCACCTCCCCTCCGGCGTGCTGCAGCACACCGGCTCCGGCCCGCACGATCGCCGGCAGCGGGCTGCGCACGCCCACCAGGTGCAGCCGGACCCGAGCGGCCGCTGGGCGGTCAGCGTCGACCTGGGCACGGACTCGGTGCGGGTGTGCACGCTGGCGGACGGCAGGCCCGTGCTGCGCCGGGAGATCGCGCTGCGCCCCGGCTCCGGACCCCGCCACCTGGCCTTCCATCCGGACGGCGCCCATGCCTACGTCGTGAACGAGCTCACCCCCACCGTCACCGTCTGCCACTGGGACGCCGCGGCCGGCTCGCTGAAGCCGCTGGCCGAGACGCCGGTCCTACCGGACGCGCCGACCGCGGACGCCTACCCGTCGGGCATCGTCGTGGCGCCCGACGGCCGGTTCCTGTGGACCGCGACGCGCGGCGAGGACGTCCTGTCCGTGTTCGCCGTCGAGGCGCAGGGGGAGCGGCTGCGGCTGGTGGGGACGGTGCCGTGCGGGGGCCATTGGCCGCGGGCGCTCGCCGTCTCGGACGGCTGTCTGTACGTCGCGAACGAGCGCTCGGGGAACGTGACCTGGTTCGCCGTGGACCCGGAGACGCGGCTGCCGGAGCGCGCCGGAGCGATCGACGTGCCGGCGGCGTCCTGCGTGGTCTTCGACTGAGCGTCCCCGTGGCCTGCGGGAAGCTCCGCCGGCATGCGAAGGGGCCCACTCCTGCGGGAGCGGGCCCTTGGTCGTACGAACGTGACGCAGGGGTCAGCGGACCGGTGCGCCCTGCGGCTGTTGCGGGGCGATGCCCAGCGCCGTCGTGTACTTGGCCAGGGCGAGCTTGCCGATCGCCGGGTACGGGCCGAGCGCCTCGGCGGCGGGGCAGCCCGCCTCCTCGGCCGCCGCGTCGATCAGCTCCGCGTTGATCTCCGGGCCGATCAGGTATGGCGCGAGAGCCAGCTGTTGGGAGCCGGAGGAGCGCAGCTGCTCGGCGACGGAAGCGATGGAGCCCTCCTGGTCGAGAGCGGCCGCCATCACCGGCACGGCCAGGCGGGCGGCGAGCAGCATGCCGGTGATCCCGGCGGCCTGCACGGCCTCCTCACCGCCCACGGACGCGAGGATGATGCCGTCCGCGGCGGTCGCCACGGTGAACAGGCGGGCGCGGTCGGCGCGGGCCAGTCCCGCCTCCGAGAGGCGCACGTGCAGCGCCTCGGCGAGCAGCGGGTGCGGACCGAGCACGTCGGTCAGCTCGGCCGCGACCCGGCTGTCCATGACGGCCTGACGGACCTGGCGCAGCAGCGCGCTGTCCGGACCGGCCAGCAGGGGCACCACGACGGCGACGGGGCCCTCGGGCTCCTTGGCCTCCACACCGGCGGCGAGCGCCTGCTCGTAGCGGGCGGTGCGCTCCTCGGCGGCCTGCGTCAGCACGGACTGCACCGTGGGGAACTCCGTGTCGTCCCCGTCGAGGTACCCGATCCGCGCATCGAGGCCGGGGAGCTCGGAGCGGGCGATGCTCACGACCTCCTCGGCGAGGCTGCGCGTGGCGGCGCCGGGCGTGCCCGGCACCGCGAGGACGAGCGCGGGCGCGCCCTCGGGAGCCGCCAGCGGTTCGGGTCGGCGGTGCCGTCCGGGCTGGCGGGGGCGCGGCATTCGTACTGGCAGGCCGGACGCGGGCCCAGTGGGGGAGCTCATGGCGCCGCATGTTACTGGCTTTCTGGGTTCCCCTGTTCGGGGAGGGTGCAGGTGAGCGGTATCCGTCCGGTTTTGTCTGATGAGTTACGGACGGATCGGAACCGATCGGTGCGCGGAATCGGGCGGGATGTGACAACTCGCTCGCCGTATGGGCGTACTTGTCCGGCAAGTAGGGACGTGGGGGATCAATCCCCTTGTGGGGTCACGACGTCCAGCATCTTCTCGTCACCCGGCAGGGTGAGGGTCCCTGTCGCCAGGTCGGTGGCGATGCGGACCGAACCGTGCAGCGGGTCGCCCTCCGCGGGGACCCTCCGCGCGTACGGCAGCCGTTCGGCCAGTTCCTGCTCCAGCGGTACGAGGAGGGGGTCGCCCATCTTGAACAGACCGCCGGTGAGGGCGATGCGGGGTTCGCCCGCGGGTGGGCAG
The DNA here is from genome assembly GCF_040608235.1 of Streptomyces sp. NPDC005202. NCBI lineage: Bacteria > Bacillati > Actinomycetota > Actinomycetes > Kitasatosporales > Streptomycetaceae > Streptomyces > Streptomyces sp. NPDC005202. The sequence goes on from NZ_JBEXHW010000003.1 coordinate 67,791, forward strand.
ACGGCGGCGGCCGACTCGGCCATGTGCCGGGCGGCCTTGTGCAGGATGGCGGCGGCGACGGGGTCGTCCGGGGCGCAGGCGGCCACCTGGGGTGCGAAGGAAGCCAGTACGGCGGCGCGGTCGGAGCGCGGGTAGAGCTTGCCGGGCAGCCCCGGCATCGGCCCGAACTCCTCCTCGGCGCACGCCAGTAGCCGCGCCGAGCCGCCGTCCCGTCCGTCGTGGGCGCGCAGCGCGGCCTCCAGCCCCGCCCGGCCGATCCACGCCCCGCTCCCGCAGTCGCCCAGCAGATGACCCCAGCCGTCCGCGCGACGCCATCCGGCCAGATCGGTGCCGATCGCGATCAGACCGGTCCCGGCGGCGATCACGGCACCGGGCCGCGGCCCCAGGGCACCGGTGTAGGCGGTGACGGCGTCGGCGACGAGCGCGACCGTCCGCACGCCGAGTTCCCGCGCCAGGGCGCCGGGCAGTTCGGCGCGCAGGGCGTCCCCCAGGGTGGCGAACCCGGCGGCTCCGACCACAGCCGTGTCCAGCCGCCCCACTCCGGCCTCCGCGGCCAACGCCCGCGCCAGGGGCACGAGGTGCTGCATGAGATGCCCGGGGTCGATCCCCCGGGCACCGGTGCGGACCGGCTCCCTCGACTCCCGCTGTGCCAGCGGCCCTCTCCCGGGCACACCGACGACGGCACGGAGCCCGGAGCCACCCGAGTCCACGGCGAGGAAAGCGGACGCGGCGGACGCACGCGGAGCGGCGCCGGACAGGACGGCGACACCGCGGGCGGGCGGGGCGCCGGGCGGCCGCGGCCCTTCCGGTTCGCCTCGTGCGCCCGGCGACTGCTGCGGTGCTGCCGGCCCGTCCGGCGTGCCCCGCTCCCTCTGCGCCGCTCTGCCCGCACCGTCCTTCGTCATGGCAGGCGCCAGTCCACCGGCTGTCCCCCCTGCCGGATCAGCAGGTCGTTGGCGCGGCTGAACGGGCGGGAGCCGAAGAAGCCGCGGTCGGCCGACATGGGGGAGGGGTGGGCGGACTCCACCGAAGGCAGGTCGCCGAGGAGCGGGCGGAGGTTGCGGGCGTCGCGGCCCCACAGGATCGACACCAGCGGCTTGCCGCGCGCCGCCAGGGCCCGTATGGCCTGCTCCGTGACCTCCTCCCAGCCCTTGCCGCGGTGGGCGCCCGGTCGGCGCGGGGCCGTGGTGAGTGCCCTGTTGAGCAGCAGCACCCCCTGCTGGGTCCACGGCGTCAGGTCGCCGTTGGACGGCTGGGGCAGCCCCAGGTCGCTGTTCAGCTCCCGGAAGATATTGATCAGGCTGCCGGGCAGCGGACGCACGTCGGGCGCGACGGAGAAGGAAAGCCCCACCGCATGTCCCGGAGTCGGATACGGGTCCTGGCCGACGATCAGGACGCGTACGTCGTCGAAGGGTTGCTGGAAGGCCCGCAGGACGTTCGGCCCGGCCGGGAGATAGGTGCGTCCCGCGGCGATCTCCGCGCGCAGGAAGTCGCCCATCTCGGCGATCCGTCCGGCCACGGGTTCCAGGGCCTTCGCCCAGCCCGGTTCGACGATTTCATGCAAGGGTCGTGGTGCCACGGGCGTCACCCTACTGCGGTGCGCCGGGCGACGATCAAGCGGTGACCGAAGGCCGAGCGAGGATGACCGAACCGTCGACTCCGGTGAACGGAACCTCCTTTCCCGTGCGTTCGTGTCCTCAACCGATCACCGCCGCTCGCACGCACAGCACGTCCGGCAGATGGGACGCCAACTGCTGCCAGCTGTCGCCGTCGTCGGCCGACGCGTACACCTCGCCGTTGCGGTTGCCGAAGTACACGCCCGCCGGGTCCGCGTCGTCAGTGCACAGCGCGTCGCGCAGCACGGTGCCGTAGTGGTCGTCCTGCGGCAGGCCCGCCGACAGCGGCTCCCAGCTCTTGCCCGCGTCCGCCGTGCGGAACACGCGGCACCGGTGGTCGGCGGGCACCCGGTCCGCGTCGGCGTTGATCGGGAACACGTACGCCGTGTCGCCGCGGTGCGGATGGGCGGCCGCCGCGAAGCCGAACGTCGACGGCAGGCCGGCGCCGATGTCCGTCCAGTGCCCTCCCGCGTCGTCGCTGCGGTACACCCCCCAGTGGTTCTGCAGGGACAGCCGGTCGGGGTTCGCCGCATCCTGGGCGATCTTGTGGACGCACTGGCCGAACTCGGGGTTCGGATCCGGCAGGAACACGGCGGACACACCGGAGTTGGAGGGCGTCCAGCTCGCGCCGCCGTCGGACGTGCGGAACACCCCGGCCGTGGAGACGGCGACCGTGACGGCCTTGGGGTCGCGCTGGTCGGTCACCACGGTGTGCAGGCCCTCACCGCCGCCGCCCGGCACCCACTTCGACCGGGTGGAATGCTCCCACAGCGGGCGGATCAGGTCGAAGCTCTCGCCGCGGTCCTCGGAGCGGTACAGTGCGGCCGGTTCCGTGCCCGCGTACACCACGTCCGGCTCCGCGGCCGCCGGGTGCAACTGCCACACCCGTTCCAGCGAAGCGCCCGTGTCCTTGGGGAACTTGACGGCCGGTTGGGCCGGCTCCGTCCAGGTGCGGCCCAGGTCGTCGGAGTGGAACACGGACGGCCCCCAGTGCGAACTGTCGCCGCCTGCCAGCAGCCGCGGGGCGGCGCCGCGGGTGTCGATGGCGACCGAATACATGGCCTGGGCGTTGAAGTGGGGACTGTCGTCGAACTCCCAGGCGCCACCTCGCCGCCGCCCGATGAACAGGCCCTTGCGTGTGCCCACGGCGAGCAGTACCTCGGTCATGCCGATCACCTCCGCGACGTCTTCGTCCCAGACGTCTTCGTCCCGGACATCGGCCAGTCTGCACCCCGGCACTGACAGTCACCTCCGGGACGCCGAACGGCGCAGGTCAGAGCAGTGATGTCGGCCTGCCGCACAAGCCTGCGCGGGCCTGTTTCCGAGCATGCGCGAAGAACCGTGCGCGGGCGCCGGGACTCATGGGACCGTCGAGTCGGGGGACTCGTCGTGAGCATCGAGGGGTCGTCTCCCGTATGGGAGGGCGGTCCGGCATGTCCGTGCGCTCGTGAGGAGGATGCCTTCGATGGCGTTCCGTGGTCCGAAGGTGTGGCTGTGGCGGTGGCGCCGCAATCCGCTCAAACGCCGCGCCGATGCGGTGGAGGCCTGGGTCGTGCTGGGTGCTTGGGTGCTCACCGTCGTCGCGGGGGTGTTAGCCGGGTGGACGGCGACCCGGTCCGTGGAGCACGGGCTGGCCCGTGAGCGCGTCGAGTGGCGGCCGACGGTGGCGCTGGTGGCCGAGCAGGCGCCCGGCTCGTCGTCAGGGAACAACGCGACCGAGTCGTCAGGGAACAACGCGACCGAGGCGAATGACGCAGACGACGGGGGCGACGGGAACGGCCGGGGGTCCGACGCCCTCCGGGTGTGGGCGAAGGTGCGCTGGACCGCGACGGACGGCTCCTCGCACACCGGCCAGGCCCGGGTGCGGCTCGGCAGCGCGATCGGCACCCCGGTCACCGTGTGGACCGACCCGCAGGGCCGCCTGGTGACCAGGCCGGCCACGGCATCCCAGGCCCGGACGCGGGCCGCGATGATCGGCGGCCTGGTGGGGGTGAGTGCCGCGGCCGTCCCCTTCGTCGGCGGCCGCGTCCTGCGCGGCCGTCTGGAACGCCGGCGCATGGAGCAGTGGGACGCCGAGTGGGCGCGGTTCGGTCCGCTCTGGGGCCGTAAGACCTGGTGACGACGTAAGACCTGGTAATGACGTAAGACCTGGTGACGACGGGCGCCGGGGCCCGCATGGACTGCGGCGAGCCGGCCGGCGGGCGCCCGGGTGTCGGCCCGGAGCCCGGCGGCCGGAACAGCCCCGAGAGCCTTGCGGACGTCCGCGCGTGACGCGTGCACGGCGTCCCCCGGGCCCGCCCTCGGCCCTGGGCGCGGCGCCGGTCACCCCAGACCCGGCAGCGCCCGCCCCAGGATCGCGTCGAGGTCCGCGGCATCGGGCAGCGTGCCGAAGGCATGCCCCCAGTCGCCGCCGAGGCGGGTCGCGCAGAAGGCGTCGGCGACCGCGGGCGGGGCGTGCCGGACCAGGAGGGAGGCCTGGAGGGTCAGCGCCATCAGCTCCACCAGGCGGCGCGCGCCCGCCGGGGAGCCTTCGGTCAGCCGGCCCTTGAGACGGGTCACGGCCGCGTCCAGCCGGGCGTCGGCGCCCTGCGCCAGGGCGAGTTCGGCGAACAGCGCCTCCGCGGTGCCGGGCTCACGGCTCAACGCCCGCAGGACGTCGAGGGCGTTGACGTTCCCCGATCCCTCCCAGATCGACAGCAGGGGAGCCTCGCGGTAGTGCCGGGGCATGCCGGACTCCTCCACGTAGCCGTTGCCGCCCAGGCACTCCAGGGCCTCCGCGGTGAAGGCCGGGCCCCGCTTGGTGACCCAGTACTTGCCGACGGCGGTCGCGATCCGCCGGAACGCCGCCTCGCCGGCGTCCCCGCGCACCGCCCGGTCGGCCGCACCGGCCAGCCGCAGGGTGAGCGTCGTGGCGGCCTCCGACTCCAGCGCCAGATCGGCCAGCACGTTGCGCATGAGCGGCTGGTCGACCAGCAGCGCGCCGAAGGCGCTGCGGTGCCGTACGTGGTGGCCCGCCTCCACGAGTGTCTTGCGCATCAGCGTCGCCGACATCATCACGCAGTCCAGGCGGGTGCAGTTGACCATCTCGATGATCGTCTTGACGCCCCGCCCCTCGGGGCCGACCAGCCAGGCCACCGTCCCGTCGAACTCGGGCTCGGAGGAGGCGTTGGACCGGTTGCCCAGCTTGTCCTTGAGCCGCTGGATGCGGAAGGTGTTGCGGCTGCCGTCGGGCAGCACGCGCGGCACCAGGAAGCAGGACAGTCCGCCCGGAGCCTGCGCCAGGACCAGGAAGACGTCGCACATCGGCGCCGACGTGAACCACTTGTGCCCGCGCAGCGTGTACACGCCCGGCTCGGCGGTGGGCGTCGCCGTCGTCGTGTTGCTCCGTACGTCGGAACCGCCCTGCTTCTCGGTCATGCCCATGCCCGCCAGCAGGCCCCGCTTCTCGGCCGGCACCTGCAGGCCGGGGTCGTACACCCGGCTGGTCAGCAGCGGTTCGTAGACGGCGGCGAGCTCGGGCTGGGTGCGCAGGGCGGGGACGGCGGCGTACGTCATCGACGTCGGACAGCCGTGCCCCGCCTCGGTGTGTCCCCACACCATTCCGCCTGCGGTCCGGGCGACATGGGCGCCGGGCCGGTCGTCCGCCCACGGGGCACCGGCCAGGCCCTCGGCGACCGCCACCCGCATCAGGTGGTGCCAGCTGGGGTGGAAGTCCACCTCGTCGATCCGGTTGCCGTACCGGTCGTGGGTGCGCAGCTCCGGCTCGTGCCGGTTGGCCAGTTCGCCCCACTCCTGCGCTTCCGCACTGCCGGCCCGCACCCCGAGCCGCCGGACGTCCTCCTCGGCCCACCCGGCGCCCTCGCGGCGCAGGCCCTCCAGCAGGGCCGCGTCCTCGGAGGCGTCGTACGGGGCCAGGGGAGGGGCCTGGTTGGTGACGTCGTGCGTGGCGTATCGCGGCGTCTGCTCGTGCCGCTCCTGATCCTGCTGCACCTGTGGGAGTGTCGAGACCATGCGGCCAGTGTTGCACTTTCCCTGCGGTCGCAGCAATGATGCAACAAGGTGAAGTCCGTACAGTACGTGACCATGAACGTGTCCCGGGAGCCCGTCGGGGTGGACCTGCGTCCGCTGTCCGCGCGGTCGGTCGTCCTGAGCCTGCTGCTGGGCACGCACCCGCCCGAGCTGCCGGTGAAGGACCTCGTGCGCGCTGTCGAACCCTTCGGCGTCGCCGGATCCACCCTGCGGGCGGCGCTGAGCCGGATGGTGGCCGCCGGAGACCTGCGGCGCTCGGAGAGCGTCTACCGCCTCAGTGACCGGCTGCTGGAGCGTCAGCGGCGCCAGGACGCCGCCGTGCACCCCGAGACCCGGGCCTGGGACGGCGCCTGGGAGATGGCCGTCGTGACGGCGACCGGCCGCGGCGCTGCCGAACGCGCCGAGCTGCGCAACCAGTTGGCCGCCCTCCGGCTCGCCGAACTCCGTGAGGGCGTCTGGCTGCGTCCCGCCAACCTGCGTCGGACCTGGCCCGACGGCCTCGATCAGGTGGTCCAGCGCTTCACCGCTCACCCGGAGCAGCCCGCCCGCGACCTCTGCGCCGCCCTGTGGCCGCTCGACGCGTGGGCGCGAACGGCCCGGGCGCTGCTCGCCCACGTGGAGCGGTCGGACCGGCCGGCGGACCGCTTCACCGCCCTCGCGGCCGTCGTGCGGCACTTGCTGGCCGACCCGGTCCTGCCCGCCGCACTCCTCCCCGCCGACTGGCCCGGCCCGGCTCTGCGCACCGCCTACACGGACTACCAGCGGGAGTTGACCGAGGAGATGCTGGGGCGCGCGAAGCAGTAGGGATGGCGGCGGCCGTACGAAGCGCCGTCAGGTCCGCTTCGTACGGCCGCTGCTGGGGGTGGGCGTCAGCTGTAGGTGATGTCGGACGCCGAGTACTTGCAGTAGGTGCTGTCGGGGCCCGTGCCATTCGTGGTCGGCTACGCGCCCGTGTTGTTTCAGGACGGCACCGGGGGCCAGTTCCAGGATTGGTCCCTGGTCCTCGTCCTGGCCGCGGGTGCTCAGGTCCTCGCTGCCGTAGAGGCGCTTCATCCCGTAGTCCTTGGTGCCGGAGACCAAGATGGTGGAGGAGACCGCCTGGCTGCCGTTCGCGGTGGGCCAGGTGTCGGCGCTCGCCGGGGTCAGAGCCATGCCGCAGCTCACCGAGCCCGCCAACCTCCCGCCCGCACCCTTCACCGGCGACCACGCCGTCCTGGTCGACACCACCCTGCGGCAGACCCTGCGCGTCTCCTCCGGCGGCCACCGCCTCCGGCTGCGCTTCTCCAACCGCCTTCGGCGACACCCCACTGCCCCTCACCGCCGTGACCGTGGCGCTCCCCCGGGACGGGCGGGCCGGAGACAGCGCCGTCGAGCCCGGCAGCACCCGGCAGGTGACCTTCTCCGGACGGACAGCGGCGACGGTTCCCGTCGGCGCCCACGTCGTCTCCGACCCGCTGGACTTCGACCTGCGCGCCGCGTCCGACCTCACCGTGACGACGTAGCTGGCCGAGGGCCAGCCGTCGCTCGCCCTCACCTCGCACCCGGGCTCGCGCACGACGTCGTACCTCGTCCGGGGCGACCACACCGTGGACGAGGACCTGCGCCACGCTGCTGCCCTTCGGCGGCAGCACCCTCTACGACGACCCGGCGGGCGAGCGGAAGAAGTCCTGGCAGGCGGTCAACGCCTGCAACCGCACCGGCGGGCACTTGGTGATCGACTTCGACCGTGCGGTGCGCGACCCCGCCGGGGCCGGCTGCTGCCGACGCTCCACGCCGGGGACTGGCTGCACCTCAATCCGGAGGGGTACCGGATCCTCGCCGCGGCCGTTCCCGCCTTCCGCCGGTCCTGAGGCGCCGACCGCGCCGCGCCGCGACGGCAGGTGCCCAGTGGCGCGGGCACGGCCCGTGACGTTCCCTGAGAGAGATGGGATGACCAGCGCAGTCGCGGGCACCCGACGGGCACGGAATGCGATCTCACCCCAGGCGAGGAGAGAGTCATGGTTGAGCAGAAGTCGTCGTCGGCCCTTGCGGCGCCCCTGCACGGCGCGGCCTCGATGCTGCGGAGGGTGCCCGGCGCCGGGGTGGCGAGCAGGGCCGCGCAGGGCGCGTTGGAAACGGTCGGTGCCGTGTCGCCCCGGGGGCGGCGGCTGGCCGTGTACACCGGGGCGGGGGTGCTCGGTGTCGCGGGTGTGGTGGAGTGGCCCGTCGCGCTGACCGGCGCGGCCGTGGCCTGGCTCACCCAGCCGCGGCCCGCACGGCCCGGGGACGGCAGCGAGCAGGCGCCGACACAGGTCACCCGCACCGCGGGCGAGGGGCCTGCGCCGGACACCGGCACCGCGCCCCAAAGGCCACCGGAAGACGGCACCGCGGCGCTGAGGTCCGCGGAAGACACCGGCTCGGCAGGCCAGGCGTCCCCGCAGGCCACCGGATCGGCAGAAGAGCCACCGACGGAGACGGACAAGAAGTCCGCCGAAGGCCGGGGCAAGGCATCGAAGAACAAGGCGGGGTCCACCGGACCCCATGGCCCCACGGCGCGGCCCAGCCGCACCTCCCGCTGAGGCGCGCCATGGTGCTTGGTTTGCTGACGGGGCCGTCGGCCGCCGCCCGGCTGGCTGCGGCGCCCCGGCTGCTCGCGCGGGCGGCCGCGCCGGCGGTCGGGGTGGCCGCCGGCGCGGTGGCGGGGACGGCACGGGCCGGCGTACGGAGCGCGGACGCCGCGGTGCGGGTGGCGCGGGTCGCCCGCAATGCGCTGCCCGGCGCGGGAAGCCACTGGCGGGCCGGCGCACGAGCGCACCTCGCGCTGCGGCCCGCGGAGCCGGAGCAGGTACGGCGCGCGGGCGGGATCGAGCACCTGGCCCGCCGGGTGGCCGAGGCGCTGGCGGAGCGGCCGGACGTGGTCTTCGCGTACTGGGACGAGGGGCTCGCGCGCCTGGTGGTGAATGCGACCGAGGAGGAGGCCACCGACCGGGTCGTGGAGCATGCGGCCGATCTGGCGGCCCGGCACGGGCTGGCCCTCGCGGACGGCGCACCGGAGGACACGACGCATCCGGCCGACCCGGCCGGGGTGCGCGCCGCCGCGGCGACGCTCGCGGCCGACGCCATGGGCATCGGCGTCGGACTCACCGCGTACGCCTTGCGCCTGCCGCCGTCGCCCCGGCTGGTGACCGCCGTGGTGACGATGCTGCGGGAGAACCCGCGCTTCCGCGCCTGGCTGCGCGCCCGGGTGGGCAGGTCCCGTATGGATCTCGTGCTGGCCTGTGCGAACGCGGCCGCCCACGGCGCGGGCCAGACCCCCACCTCGCTCGTGCTCGACGGAACGCTGCGCGCCTGCCAGCTGGCCGAGACGGTGGCGCGCGCGGCCGCCTTCGACATGGTCCACGACCAGCTGTGCACACCCGACCGCGTCAGCCTCGCGTCGGACGATTCCCCGCGCCCGCCCCTGCGCGTCTCTCCCGCCCAGGAGTACGCCACCCACGCCTCCGGGGGCAGTGTGCTGGGCGCGGCGGCGACGCTGCTGGTCAAGCGCGACGGGGCCGAGGCGGCGGAGGCGGTGCTGGCCGGCTCGCCCAAGGCCGCGCGTTACGGGCCCGCCGCCTTCCACGCCGTGCTCAGTACCTCCCTGACCCGGACCGGCGTGCTGGTCCGTGAACCGGAGCGGCTGCGGCAGCTGGAGATGGTCGGCACGGTCGTCCTGCACCCGAGCGCACTGCGCACCGAGGACGGGGAGGCCGACCCGTGGGCCGAGGCCGTACTGGACGCAGCCCGCCGCGCGGGACTGCGGGTCGTCGTGGTGGACGACCCCGCGATGGAGGACTTCACCGGTCTCGCCGACCAGGTCGTGGACGCGCGGCGGCCGCTGGACGACGTGGTGTACGGGCTGCGCGGCGAGGCGGGCGCCGTCATCACGGTCGCCCGTATGCGGTCCGCCGACGAGCACGACGTCCTGGCCGGGCTGCTCGGCAGCGACGTGACCGTCGCCCTCACGGACCGGGACGGCGCCGTCGTGTGGGGCGCGGACATCCTGGCCCTGCACGGCCTGCCCGACGTGTGGCGGCTGCTGACCGCGATCCCGGCCGCCCGCGCGGTCGGCCACCGGGCACAGACCCTGGCCAGATCCGGTGCCGCGCTCTCCGGGCTCCTCGTGGCCATCGGCGAGTCCGGGGGCGGCCGCGGGCGCCGCACCGCGCTGCCGGGGCTGCGGCACGCACCCGTCGACGCCAGCGCGGCGACCGCCCTGCTCTCCGGGGCACGGGCCGCGCTCGGCGTGGCGGCGGCGCGCGCCCCGCACCCACGCCCGCGCGTGCACTGGCACGAACTGGACCCGGAGGAGGCCCAGGAGCGGCTGGAGCACGAACCGGCCGCCGAACCGACCCCGTTCGAGCAGGCGACCGCCCGGGCGCGCAAGGCGGTCGACAGCGCCTTCCGGATCCCCGTCCTCGCCCCGGCGCGGTGGACCCTGCAGCTCGGCTGGGCCGTGCGCGGCGAACTGCACGACCCCCTCACCCCGGTCCTGGCCGTCGGCTCGGCGGCGTCGGCGATCCTCGGCTCCGTCGTGGACGCCCTGCTCGTCCTCGGCGCCCTCGACCTGAACGCGCTGGTCGGTGGCATCCAGCGGCTGCGCGCCGAGCGGGCGCTGTCGGGGCTGCTCGCGGATCAGAAGCAGAAGGCGCGCGTCGCGCTCCGGGAAGAGGAGGCACCGGCCGGCGGCACTCGCACCGTGGACGCCAGCAAGCTCCGGATGGGAGACGTGATCGAGCTCGAGGCGGATGACGTGGTGCCCGCGGACGCCCGCCTGCTGTGGGAGGACGGCCTGGAGGTCGACGAGTCCGCGCTGACCGGGGAGTCCCTGCCGGTGCAGAAGCAGACCGACCCCACCCCGCACGCCGCGGTCGCCGACCGGCACTGCATGGTCTTCGAAGGGACGACCGTGGTGGCCGGGCAGGCGCGGGCCGTCGTGGTGGACACCGGCGACCGCACCGAGGCCGCCCGCGCCGTCCACCTCGCCGCCCGTACACCGCCCGCCGCCGGGGTGCAGGCCAGGCTGCAGGAACTCACCCGCAAGGCACTGCCGTTGACGCTGGCGGGCGGGGCCGCGGTGACCGGTCTGGCGCTGCTGCGCGGCACCCCCATCCACGAAGCGGTCAGCGGCGGCGTGGCCGTCTCCGTGGCCGCCGTCCCCGAGGGCCTGCCGCTGGTGGCCACGGTGGCGCAACTCGCGGCCGCCCGGCGGCTGAGCCGCGGCGGTGTCCTCGTCCGAACCCCGCGCACGCTCGAGGCGCTGGGCCGCATGGACACCATCTGCTTCGACAAGACCGGCACCCTCACCGAGAACCGGCTGCGCCTGGTGCGCGTGTCCGACGCCGACGGGACGGTCCGAGCGGTGGGCGACGCGGCCTCCGCGGACACACTGCGGGCCGCGGCGCGGGCCTGCCCCCGGCTGAACGGCGGCTCCGACCGGCCGGTGCACGCCACCGACGAGGCCGTCCTCGACGCGGCAGGCCCCGACCCCGACTGGACGCAGCTCGAAGGCCTGCCGTTCGAGGCCGCCCGCGGATACGCCGCCGCCGTCGGCCGCGTCGGGGACGGCCCGCGTGTACTCGTGGTCAAGGGCGCCCCGGAGACCGTCCTGCCCGCCTGCTCCGGCCTTCCCCCCCACGCCGCCGACGCGGCGCACGCGCTGGCCGGGGACGGCCTGCGGGTCCTGGCGGTGGCCGAACGACGGCTCGCCGAGGACGACAAGGAGGCGGACATCCTCGAACAGCCGCTGCAGAAGCTGGAGTTCACCGGTCTACTGGCGCTGTCGGACGTACCGCGCGAGACGTCCACGGCCCTCGTGCGCGGTCTGCACAAGGCAGGCGTACGACCGGTCATGCTCACCGGCGACCATCCGCAGACCGCCCGGTCCATCGCCGCCGAGCTGGGCTGGCCGGAGGGCACAGTGGTGGTCACCGGGGACGAACTGGCGGCCGCGGACCGGTCGGCCAGGGCCCGGATGCTGCGCGACACGGGCGTCGTGGCCCGGGTCGCGCCCGAGCAGAAGCTCCAGGTCGTCGAGGCGCTGCGGGACGCGGGCCGGGTGGTCGGGATGGTCGGCGACGGCGCCAACGACGCCGCGGCCATCCGCGCCGCCGACATCGGCGTGGGCATCAACGCCCGGGGCTCGGCGGCCGCGCGCAATGCCGCCGACATCGTCCTGACCGACGACGATCTGACCGTGCTGATCGACGCGGTCGGCGAGGGCCGCGCCCTGTGGCACAGCGTCGCCGACGCCATCGCCATCCTGATCGGCGGCAACGCGGGCGAGGTCGGCTTCGGCATCCTCGGCACACTGGTGTCGGGAACCGCCCCGCTGTCCACCCGCCAGATGCTCATGGTGAACCTGTTCACGGACCTGTTCCCGGCCATGGCGGTGGCCGTCACGCCGAACGAGGACGCCGAGCAGGCGAAGGCCGGGTCGCCGGAGGACGCGGCCGGCGGTGTCCTGGGCGAGTCCCTGATCCGGCAGATCCGCCACCGTGCCCTGACCACGTGCCTGGGAGCCCTCGCGGCCTGGCTGATCGGCCGCTTCACACCGGGCACCGCCCGCCGTTCCAGCACCATGGCCCTGTGCGGCGTGGTCGGCACCCAGCTCGCCCAGACCCTGCTCGACCGCCGCGACAGCACTCTGGTCCGGGTCACGTCCGTCGGCTCGGCCGTCGCCCTCGTCGCCCTCATCCAGACTCCGAGCATCAGCCGCCTCCTCGGCTGCACCCCGCTGGGCCCGGTCGCCTGGGCCGGCGTCGCTGCAGCGATCGTCCTCGCGTTGACGGGCCAACGGGCCCTGCCCCGCCTGGAGGAAACCCTCACCCGCCTGCTCCCGACCGAGCGGTCGTGACAAGGATCGACAACTGCACGGGCGGAGCGCCGCCACGCCACGGCACGCCGAGCGCAGGCCGACCGCCACCCCACCCTCCGAACTGCAACGAGGCCGCTCCGCCACGAGCCCGCTCGGCCACGAGACGCTGCTCTGCGAGATGCTCTGCTACGAGGTCGTCGCGCGTGCCGCCGCCAGCAGCGACTCCCAGTCCGGCAGCTTGACCACAGTGCGTCCGAGCGAGGCGCCGAGCTCCGCCTCGGCCCGCTCGATGGCCTGCCACCCCGCCCACTCGACCGGCGCGACGCCCGCGGAGCGCAGTACCGTGACCGGGTCCTCGGGCACCTGCTTGCGTGCGAGCACGGGAGCGTCCTCGAGCAGTGACGTCACCGTCTGCTTGGCGCAGGGGCGGTTGGTGCCGATGACGCCCGTCGGGCCCCGCTTGATCCAGCCGGCCACGTACTCGCCCGGCGCGATCGCCCCGTCGCGCAGGACCCGCCCCTCCCGGTGCGGCACGGTGCCGAGGCCCGCGTCGAACGGCAGCCCCTCCAGGGGCACTCCGCGGTAGCCCACCGACCGCAGCACCAACTGTGCCTCGATGTCCTCGTACCGTCCCGTCCCGGTCACGCCGCCCTGCCCGTCCGGCACCGTCCGCTCGAACCGCACCGCGCCCACGCGCCCGCCCTCGGCGAGCAGTTCGACCGGCCGCAGGAAGAAGCGCAGCCCGATCCGGCGCCGGCCGCCCGTCGGGGGCGCGGCCGCCCAGCCGCGCAGCACCTCCACGTTGCGGCGCTGGGGCGCGGACAGCGCCGAGGGGTCGGCGCAGGCAGGGTCCAGCGCCAGTTCCTCCGGGTCGACGACGACGTCGGTGTCCGGCAGGGCGCCCAGCTCGCGCAGCTCCTTGGTGGTGAAGCGGGCCTGGGAGGGGCCGCGTCGGCCCACCATGTGGATGTCGGTCACCCGGCTCGCGGCCAGCGCGCTGAGCGCCGCCTGCGGCATGTCGGTGGGGCTGAGCTCCGCCGCACCCCGGGCCAGCATGCGCGTGACGTCCACCGCCACGTTCCCCACGCCGATGACCACCGCCGACCGCGCGCCGCGTACAAAACCGTCGTCGGCGGCGTCGGGGTGGGCGCTGTACCAGGACACGAACTCGGTCGCCGACCAGCTGCCCGGCAGCTCCTCGCCGGGGATCCCGAGGTGGCGGTCGGTGGCCGCGCCCACGCAGTAGACCACCGCGTGGTAGAGCTCCCGCAGCCGGGCGGTGGGCAGCCCGCCGGGGCCGCCGACCTGGACGCCGCCGAGGAAGCGGACCCGCTCGTGCTCCAGGACTGTCCGCAGGTTGTTCTGGAGTGACTTGATCTTCTCGTGGTCCGGCGCGACGCCGTAGCGCACCAGGCCGTAGGGGCACGGCAGCCGGTCGAGGACGTCGACGAACACCGTGGAGTCCTGCTGGACGAGGCCCTGAGCGGTGTAGCACCCGCTCGGGCCCGAGCCGATGACGGCGACACGCAGCACGGCGGAACTCCTTACCCCGGCGGTCGGAGGAGATCGCTGGTGTCTCCAGCATGGCACCAAGCGGCCCGCCGGGGGAGAGCGGCGGCACCGCGCCGACGGCGTGTTGCACGGGCGGGTCCCGGCGCGGGGAGTGTGATGGTGCGGTTGTGTGGCGCGGATTCTGGGCCGGCGCCGCGCTCGACGTCCGGACCCGGCCCGTTACGTCGACGGGTCCTGCGGCCGCTGATCGGTCGCGAAGAAGCGGGACAGATCCGTGTCGCAGGTCCCGCCGGGCGTCTGGGTGTCCGGCGGGAGGCCCATCTCCCAGTCGAGCCGGTAGCGCTTGAACAACTCCGCCCGCAGCGCCGGGATCGGCATCGGCACCCCCGGCACCAGGGCCGCGTAGACCGCCCCCATGAGCAGGGCGCGCAGTATCGGGTAGTCGGTGTCGACGTCCTGCGAGCCGTGCCGGGCGACTGTGTCGCGCAGCAGCTGCGACAGGCGCTGCTGCTCCGGGCACTGCACGAAGCCCTCGGCCTGCAGGATCCCCGCCATGTGCTGGCGCATGAGCACCGGCCGGTCGCGGGCCAGGCCCAGGATCGCGTCGATGGCCCGCGCCATCCGCTCCCGGCCGTCCTCGGTGTGCGGCTCGCGCTCCAGCGCCTCCTCCAGCGTGCGGTGCATCAGCCGGTGCACGGCGGACTGCACGAGCTGACGCTTGCCGGGGAAGTAGTACGACACCAGGCCGCGCGCCGACCCCGCTCGGTCCGTGATGTCGCCGAGCGTCGTCGCCTCGTACCCGCGCTCGTTGACCAGCTCGACCGCCGCCTGCAGGAGCCGCTCCCGGGAACGCCGCCGCAACTCTTCATTGACCGAGGCGCTGCGCGGGGACATGCTGTAACTCCTGCGTTGACTGGCTGCCAGCCAACTATACTGAACGCGTGCGGACCGGCTCCCTGTTGGGGGGGGCAGGTCCGGGCTGCCGTCCGCCTCGGGCGACGCGGGGGATCGTCCGAGGCGGGCCTTTTTGCACCCCGTCCGTGTCCCGGGGCTACTGTCCTGGCCGGCTCGCGCGGTCGTTCTTCCGGATCTCCCGCCAGACCATCCGCGGAACGCTCGGCCGTACCCGAGTCGAACCACCCCCATCGCCCGGCGGACGAAACGGTCGTCGGTCAGCTGGTCGAGCATGCTCGCGGCGAGATCGGCTGGAGCGACCGCGCGGCGCCGGGCCCGGGCCGCCTCGGCCCACCAGGTCCAGCACCGGCCGCAGCCCGTCCGGCCGCTCGGTCACCGGCAGGTGGTCCACGAAGTGCACCCCGCACCCCAGGGCCGCCGCGCCTGCGTCCGCGCGCCGGTCGTCACCGACCATCAACACGTCCTTCGGCTCGGCGCCGAGCGCCGCGCAGGCGGTCTCGAACAGGCGCGGGTCCGGCTTCTGGATGCCGTGTTCGTACGACAGGACGTACGCGTCGAGGCCGTGCGCGCGGAACACCGGGCGCAGATCCCAACCGATGTTGCTCACCACGCCGACCCCGACCCCGCACTCGCGCAGCGTGCGCAGCACCTCGGCCGCGTCCGGGTACGGCGCCCACGCGGCCGGCGTCATGTGCCGGTCGTACAGCGCGTCGTGCAACGCCGGGTCGGGCAGCGGCACCTGGCGGGAGAGGCCGGTGTACGCGGCCCGGTGCAGCTCGGCACTGCGGTCCCGGACCTCCCACACCGCGGCCATGTCCTCGGGCAGCCGCACCGGGAACGCCCCGCCCGGCAGCGCCCCCGCCTCCTCCAGCGCCCTCGCCGCCTCGAGCAACTCCCGCTCCGGAAGCGTCAGACCGGCCTCGTCCAGCACGGCCCGCAGCCAGGCATCGGTGGACTCGATGCGGAAGAGGGTTTGGGAGAAGTCGAAGAGAACGGCAAATGCGGTGATGGTACGGGGAGCACGTCCGGCCCCGGACGGGCATGGTCATGTGCGCCGCCGTTCGTACACGGTCGCCGCCAGTGCGACCACCGTCGCGCCCAGCAGCCAGCCGCCGAGGACGTCCGAGGGCCAGTGGACGCCCAGCCAGACGCGGGTCAGGCCGACGCCGACGACGGAGAGCGCGGCCAGGGTCAGCGAGGCGCGCCACAGGATGCGGCCCGCGCCATGGTGGTTCAGGAGCCAGAGCAGGAGGCCGCACACCACCGTCGCGGTCATGGCGTGACCCGAGGGGAAGGCCGCGTAGTGGGCGGAGTCGACGGGGTCGGGCCAGACTGGGCGGGGGCGGTCGACGGCGGCCTTCACCGCCTGTTGCAATCAGGGTGCCCAGCGCACCGGTGACCGCCAGCCACAGGGCCGTCCACCAGGCCGAGCGGCGCCACAGGAGCCACACCGCGACCGCCGCGCACAGCAGGCGCATGGTGAGCGGGTCCCACACCCAGTCCGTGAGGATGCGGAACGTGTGCGTGAGGCCGCGTTCGTCGACCGCCCAGTGGTGGGTGGTGCGTGCGATGTCCCCGTCGACGGTGGTCAGGGGATGCCACCGGGTCGCCACCAGGACCAGCAGCAGCACCGAGCACAGTCCCAGCGCCAGCGCGGCGCGGGCGGGGGCGCGGTGGTCCGGCGGGCGGGACGGCGAGGCGTCGGGCGGGCGGCGCATGGTGCGATCCTCCTTGACCCGTGGGGTGGGAGGCCAACTCCGGGGCGATCGGCGCAGCGTGGCCAGTCGCCGTCCGCCCGGTCGCCTGCGTTCGCCGTTCGCCTGGTCGGCCTGCGCCCGTCGACCGCCCGCTCGGCTCGGCTGCCCTCGCCGTCCGCCTGATGGGCTAGCCGAGTGCCCGCAGCCCCGGTACCAACGCCACCAGCACCGGAATCACCGGCACGAGCGCCGCCGCCGCCGTCAGCCGCAGCCGGCGGGCCGCCGGTAGCCGGTCCGGGGGAGTGAGCAGCCGGTGCACCCGCTGCGGCACATGAGCCTGCGGGGTGGGGCAGGGGCCGAACACGCCCCGGTCCTCGTTGAGTTCCACCAGTGCGAGCGCGGTCGTCAGCCGGCCGAAGCGGCGTGAGGCCATGTCGTCGGCGGCGAGTTCGACCAGGCGGTGCATCTCGTCGCGGAACGCGGCGAACACCGGCACCTGCGGAAAGCCGCCCGCCAGCGCGGCTGAGCAGTGCAGCAGCCAGTCGTGCCGCGCCTGCGCGTGCCCCTGCTCGTGCGCGAGGACGGCGTCGAGCTGCCGCCCCTTCAGGCGGCGCAACGCGGCCGTGGTGATGACGAGTTGAGGCGCCGCCCCCGGCAGCCACCAGGCGTCCGGCCGCTCGCCCTCCAGCACGACGAGCCGGTCGCTCCCGGGCTCCTCACCGGGCAACAGCGGGGCACGTACGAGGAGTTCGGCCCGTCGGCGGCGACGCCGCACCCGAGCCCGTACCACCTCGCGGACCAGCATCGCCGCGCTCCACATCCCGCCGCACGCGAGCGCCACCGCGGTGGTCGCCGCCCAGGGGCCGGTCGCGCCGAGTGCATAGGCCTCCACCACCGAGCGCGGAGCCGTGGCGAACACATGGCCGCGCACCGCCTGCCAGGCGGCCGCCGCGCTGAGCGTCATGGACAGTGCGCAGCACAGGAGAACGGCGGCCACCACGCACTGCCACACCCACAGGGCGACCACCGGTTCACGGTCCGGCCAGTCGGCCCGGGCGAGCAGCCGAGGAGCGGCGACGGCGGTCAGGGCGCCGAGCAGCAACAGGACCGCGGGGACCATCATGCGAGCACCCTATGAGCGGCCGGCTGCTCACGGGTACGGCTTGGCGCGGCAAAGTGACACAGACCACGGTTCCGTACAGGCCGCCGTGGCCTCACAGGGTCAGCAGCATGGCCACCGTGGCGATCCCCATCGACAACCGGCACGCCCGCGCCAGTTCCGGCCGGTCGCCCCATCCCACGGCACCGCCGCCCGCGGTCGCGGCCACGGCGGGGACGAGCCGGACGCCGGACAGCAGCACGTACCCGACGAAGTACAGCAGCAGCGCGCCGGTGAGGAGGGGCACCCCGGATCCGCCGTGCACGTGATGACGGGGGCCGGGCGAGGCGGCCATCACGGCGGCCATGTAGACCATGGCCGACGCCCCCACAAGGTGGTGGAGATGGTGCGGGCGTCTCCGCGCCAACCACAGGGAGTGCAGCGCGGCCGTGCCGAAGACCACCGCGTAGGCCGGCCAGGCCCACGCTGGCGGGGTGAACACCGCCGTCGGCACGGCCATGGCGCCCATCCCGAAGCCCATCACTGCCTCGCCGCCCGCGGCGCGGCGCTGTTCCTCGACGGTGCTGCGCATCCGCAGCAGGCAGTAGGCCCCGGTCGCCGCGCACAGCGCGACCAGCAGCCAGCCGGGCGAAGCCGGTCCGTGCACGCCCACCTCCCTGCTCGACGGTCCCAAACCGCCGCTCGACGGCCGGTCGGTCAAGGGATGCCCGGGGCTGGCGGTGCGCACGCGAGCGCAAGGGTGTACGCGGGGAGCACTCGGCGGAGCACAGCAGGTCACGCCGTACGGCCGCAATATGTTTTACAAGTAAAACACCTGCTAAGCTTATGGGAATGAGCAGTGCGACCCCCACCCCCGGAACCCGGCTCGCCCGCCGCCTCCCGCTCGCCGGCGTGCTGCGTCTCGGCCGCCCCTCGGACATCTGGTTCAAGCCCGCCCTGAGCGTCGTCGCCTCGATCGCCCCGTCCAACCTCACGCTGCTCGCGCTCGGCCGGCTCGACCTGGCCATGTACACGATGGCCGGCTCGCTCTGCGCCCTCTACGCCCACAACCGTCCCTACGCCGCCCGTGCCCGCGCCCTGCTCTGGGTGGTGCTCGGGATGCTCGCGGGTCTCGCCGTCGCCCTGGTCGTGGCCTCGCTCACCAGCGACGCGGTCGTCCTGGTCGCCGTCGGCGCCCTGATGGCCGCCGGGCAGAAAGTGCTGTGCGACGCGACCCGCATCGGCCCGCCCGGGAACGTCGTCCTCACCTTCATCAGCTCCGCCTCCCTGTTCGCCCCGCAGACCCTCGGCCAGGTCCCCGGTCACATGGCGCTGGCCGCCGGGGCGGGCGCCTGGGCCTGGCTGGTCGGCATGGCACCCGGACTGCTCCGCCCGCACGGCCCGGAGCGCCGCGCCACCGCCCACGCGCTGAACGCCGCCGCCGCGTACGCCGCCACCCGCGGCACCGGCGACGGCCACGCCCGGGCCCGTGCGGCTGCGGCCGCCTCCGTGCAGGCCGCCTGGCAGGCGCTGCTGTCCACCGGCGCCCGCTCCGCGCCCCGGCGCGCCCTGGAACGGCTCGTCGTGCGCGCCGAGGTCGCTCTCGCCTCCCCCGCGGACACGGACCCGGAGCGGCTTCGACTGTGGGCACGCGAGCTGTGCGGCACCGAACCGATCCCGCGGACCGGCGAGTCGGAGGCGGCCGCCGACGAACTCCTCGGCGTCGACGCCGAGATCACCATCCCGCACCGGCCCTGGTGGAGCCGGCTCGGCCCGCTTACCCCGATCGCGGTACGCACCGCGCTGGGCTGCGCGCTCGCCGGCTGGGCCTCCCTCGCGCTCGGCGTCGGCCGGCCGTACTGGGCCCTGGTCACCGCCGCCTCCCTCTACCAGGCCAACGTCACCCTCACCTGGAGGCGGGGCGTCCAGCGCGTCGTCGGCAACTTCGTCGGCGTCCTCGTCTTCGCGGCCGTCGTCCCGCTCGCGCACGCCGGCGCGGCGGCGCTCGTCCTGTGCTGCCTGGCCTTCAACTTCGGCGCCGAGGCGCTGATCGGCCGCAACTACTGGCTCGGCAGCGTCTGCGTGACCCCGATGGCGCTGCTCATCACCGAGTTCGCCGGGTACCACGAGCCGGGCGAGCTGATCACCGAGCGGGCCTTGGACACCCTCGTCGGCGCCCTGGTCGGCTTCGTGGCCGCCGTCGCCGTCACCAACCGACGGGCCGGCGACCGCATCGAGCACGCCCTGACCACGGTCGACCGGGCCCGCGAACACGCCGCCCGCCTGCTCGCCGAGCCGCACCCCGCGCCCGCCGCACTGGAGTCCGCCCGCCTCAGCCTGACCGCCGCGCTCGTCGAGCTGCGCGCCACCGTCGACGCCGCGTCCGGCGAGTGGTGGCAACGGGCCCTGCCGCAGGAGCGGGTCGTGCTCACCGAGCAGTCCGGACACCGTACGCTCGCCGCGACGGTACGACGCCAGGGCCTGCACACCCTGGCGACCACGGGCATGACGACGGAGGACATACGGCCATGACGGCGACCAACGGACGTCCGGCAACGGGGGGCGGGGTGGCCGAGGAGCCGGAGCACGGGCAGCCCACAGCCACCGAACGGAACCCGGGAGAGCCTGCCACGGCGGGAACGGCGTCGGCCGGGGAACCCGGGCCGGACGCGGCGGTGTCCGATGCGGCCGCGAACGGCGGCGCCCGAGGCGTCCCGGCCCGTGACGGCCGGCCCCCTGTCCCCGGCGCGGCCGCCCGTGACGACCGGCCCCCTGCGCCCACAGCCACCGAACGGAACCCGGGAGAGCCTGCCACGGCGGGAACGGCGTCGGCCGGGGAACCCGGGCCGGACGCGGCGGTGTCCGATGCGGCCGCGAACGGCGGCGCCCGAGGCGTCCCGGCCCGTGACGGCCGGCCCCCTGTCCCCGGCGCGGCCGCCCGTGACGACACCGTCGCCGCCGTCGTCCGCCAGTGGCGGGCCGTCCACCCCGGCCTGGACACCGGGCCCATGGAGATCATCGGCCGCATCAACCGCTGCGCCGCCCTCCTCCAGCAGGCCGAGGACGCCCCGCTGCGCCGGGCGGGGCTGAGCCGTCCCGAGTTCGACCTGCTCGGCGCGCTGCGCCGCACCGGACACGAGCTCACCCCGAGCGAACTGGCCCGCGAGACCTTCTCCTCGGGGGCCGCCGTCACCAAGCGCCTCAAGCAGCTGACCGAGCGCGGCCTGGTGGACCGGCGCGGCGACACCCGCGACCGCCGCGTCGCCCACGTTCGCCTCACAAACGCCGGACGCGACCTCGTCGACGGCATCCTGCCCGAACAACTCGCCTACGAAAAAGTCGTCCTGTCCGGTCTGGACACCGGGCAGCAGGCCGAACTGGCGGCACTCCTGGGCGAGTTGCTGGGCCGACTGGAGGGCCGCCCGGGCGCGGTACGGATCTGAGCTCCGCCGTTCGGATCTCGCCGATCCCACGGGCGACGGACCATTGACGCACGCATCCGTACGGGCAGCCCAGCCGGGATGCGGCGGATCGTGCTGCGGCCGTGCCGCCTGACGGCGCTGCGCCTCAGCCTTCCTCTCCGGCCTGGTAGATGCCGAGGGCCGCGCCCTGCGGGTCCCGCAGTACCGCGATGCGCGGGCCGTCTGGGACGGAGGTGGGCTCCAACAGGGCCTTGCCGCCCGCCCGCACCGCGACGTCCGTCGTCGTGTCCACGTCCTCCACCGCGAAGTACGGCAGCCAGTGCGGCGGCACGTCGGCCGGGAACCGGTCGCCCATCGCCATCACGCCGCCGAAGTCCTGGCCGTGCATGCCCCACTGCGTGTACCACTCCGAGGCGTTGACGCTCCAGCCGAACACGGTCGTGTAGAAGTCCCGCGCCCGTTTGATGTCGCGGGTCCCGAGTTCCACCCAGCCCAGCGAGCCCGGAGCGTTGAACAGGCCGGCGCCGGCGAAGGACCGCGCCTGCCACAGCTGGAAGGCCGCGCCGGACGGGTCCAGCGCCACCGCGAAGCGGCCCTCGTCTAACACGTCCATCGGGCCGTGGATCACCGTTCCGCCGGCCTCCACCACCTTGTTCGCGGCCGCGTCCGCGTCCGCGACGGCGAACGACACGTTCCACGCGACCGGCTGGGACTCCTGGTACAGCGGGGTGATCGCGGCGACCGCCGCGTCCCCGACGTGCGCGATGGTGTAGCCGCCCGCCTCCGGCCGGGGATCGGTCCGAGCACGCCAGCCGAAGACCTCGGTGTAGAACCGCTTGGCCGCCTCCAGATCGCTGGTTCCGAGCTCCGCCCAGCAGGGCCCGCCGATCACCGGCTTGTCGAACTTCATGGCACTCCTCCGGAAACGCCGACCCCGCCCATCAGCACGCTAGCCCCCACCACGGACAGTGGCCAGCTGGAGCCGTACGTACCGGGAATGGGTCACGAGGGTGGCCCAGCGGCCGTGCCGGAGCCGGACTGGATCCCCGGGCGGTACCGCAGCGGATGGTCGGCCGGTACCTCCACGAGCACGATGAGCATGCCGTCCGGATCCGCGACCCACATCTCGATCAGCCCCCACGGTTCCCGCACCGGCGGACGGACGATCTCGACGCCCTTGGCCCGCAGCTCCTGCTGGGCCGCGGCCACGTCCTCCACCTGTAGCCACAGCCGAACGGCCGGGGACGGCGGGGCATCGGAGCGCCCCGAGACCTCCAGGAAGCCGCCGCCGAGGAAGTAGACGGTGCCCCGCTCCTCTCCCGTGCCGAACTCGCGGTGGACGGCGAGGCCCAGCTGCTCGCCGTAGAAGACGCGGGAGCGTTCGGGGTCCGTGGGGCGGAGCAGGATCCGGCTGCCGAGTACGTGCACCATGCACCCGGAGCCTAGTGCCAGCGTTACGCTCATCCCTGCTCAGCCGCGCCCGAGAACCGAAAGGCATGCCCCCATGGACACCGCCGCCACCGGCCTGACCTTCCGTGACGCCACCGACGCAGACGTCGACACCCTGGTCGCGCTGATCGAGTCGGCCTACCGCGGGGACGCCAGCCGGGCCGGGTGGACCACCGAGGCGGACATCCTTCAGGGGCAGCGGACCGATCCGGAGGGCGTGCTCGCCGTGATCAAGTCGCCCGACAGCCGGCTGCTGACGGTCGAGCGGGACGGCCGCGTGGTCGCCTGCTGCCAGCTCGAACACCGCGGCGACCACGCCTACTTCGGCATGTTCGCCGTCAGCCCCACGTTGCAGGGCGGGGGCCTTGGCAAGCTGGTCATCGCGGAGGCGGAGCGGCAGGCCCGCGAGACCTGGGGCGTGACGGAGATGCGCATGACCGTGATCTCCGTACGCGACGACCTGATCGCCTGGTACGAGCGCCGCGGCTACCGCCGTACGGGACGGATGACCCCGTTCCCGTACGGCGACGAGCGCTTCGGCATTCCGCAGCGCGACGACCTGCAGTTCGAGCTGCTGGTCAAGGAGCTCGTGCAGCCATCGGCCCGGTGATACCGGCTAGGCCGTGAAGCGGCCGGTGCGCTTGATCTCCGGGTAGTCGGTGGTCGCCCCGTCCAGCTCCAGGGCGCGGACGAGCCGCAGGTGGTCCAGCGTGTTCACCACCCAGCCGATGATCCTCAGATCCGCCTTGCGCGCGTTCTCGACGACCTCGAGGGTGAGCCGCCGGATGTTGAGGCAGACGGTGCCCGCGCCGACCGCGGTGGCGCGCTCGACGACGTCGGTGCCGTAGCGGCTGGCGACCAGCGCGGTACGGACGCCGGGCACCAGGCGGGCGATCTCGGCGATCGCCTCGTCGTGGAACGAGGACACCTCGACCCGGGAGACCAGGTCACGCCTGTCCATGACCTCGGCCAGCGCCCGTGCCGCCGCCACGTCCTTGATCTCGGCCTGCAGCGGCGCCTGCACGGCGTCGAGGACCTCCTCGAAGACCGGGATCCGCTCCCCGCGCCCGGCGTCCAGGGAGCGCAACTCGGCCAGGGTCTTCTCGGCGATCGGGCCGCTGCCGTCGGTCGTGCGGTCCACGTCGGCGTCGTGCATGACGACGAGGGCGCCGTCCTTGCTCAGGTGCAGATCGAGTTCGATGGCGTCGAGGCCGGCCTGCTGGGCGGCGACGAAGGAACGGAGGGTGTTCTCGGGTTCGACACCCATGATTCCGCGGTGACCGATGGTAAGGAAGTTCAAGGTTCAACTCGCTTCCGTCGACGTCGGCTCGGCGTGCTCGCGGACCGGACGGACATCGTCGTTCACGCGGCAGTGCCGCAGCCTAATGGCCCCGGCCGGGGATGAACCCGTGCGTACACGGGGCAGTGGGGTGACGGCTGGGGCGGACCTGGGCCGTGGGCCACGGTGCGGTCACTCCGGGGTGGGCGAGTCCTACGGGGGTTGACCAAGGGTCCGGACCGCCGTTCTGCCGTCGTCCGCGGCTGGAATCGGACGCTGTGCGCTGAGCCGCCCGTCACCCGACCGGCGTAGCGGAAGTAGCCACCGCCCGGGTGTCCGGCAGGAAAATGAGCGGTGACGATGGGCGCATGCAGGAAAATTTCCCGCAGGCCCCCTTGATGAGAGAAACCTCGTATGTATACGGTCTTCTTACGCGAGGTTCTCCTGTGGAGGATGGGACATGACGGAAATTCTTGTGCAGGTGGGTCCGGAGGAGCAGGTTCCTCCCGCGACCAGGGTGGTGGAGCACCCGGCGTGGCCCGTGCTCAAGGATGCCGTGGAGCAGATCCGGCCATGGCAGTCGAAGGACGGCTCGATCGACTTCGAGGCCGAGGGTGCCCCGGACCCCGCGGACGCCGAACTCGCCGTACGCCGCGTGATCGACGCCGTCGAGGAGCTCTCCCCGCTGCTCCCGCACGACGCCGCCTACCACGAGGCCCTCGTGAAGGACCTGCGCCGCTGGGCCGACGGCGGCTTCCAGGTGCCGGACTTCCTCGACTCCCTGCTGGCCTTCCAGCCGGCCGCCAACCGCAAGGACGGCCTGCAGCACCTGGTCGTCTTCCCGATGTACACGCAGAACGGCAACCCGGACCGCAACCTCGAGGCGGTCGTGCTGCGCATGGTCTGGCCGGACTGGCTGGCCGAACTGGAGCGCACCCGCTACGACAACCCGCTGTTCTGCGGCATCAAGTTCGAGGACTTCACGGCCGGCTACGACACCAACTCCGCCGTCCTGTTCCCCGAGACGATCGCCGTGCGCGAGGCGCCCGAGCGCTTCAGCTGGGGCGGCATCTTCTGCGACCGCGAGGCCGCCCGCTTCCGCCGGGTGACCGCCGCCGCCATCGACATCCTCGGCCTTGAGCTGCCCGAGGACATCGCCGCGATGGTCCACGACCAGAAGCGCTGCGAGGAGGCCTTCGTGCTGTGGGACATGGTCCACGACCGCACCCACAGCCACGGCGACCTGCCGTTCGACCCGTTCATGATCAAGCAGCGCCAGCCGTTCTGGATGTACGGCCTGGAGGAGCTGCGCTGCGACCTCACCGCCTTCAAGGAGGCCGTGAAGCTGGCGGCCGACGGCATCCCGCAGGCCCGTGACGTGCAGTACGCGGTGCTGTTCGACCGCATGTTCCGCTTCCCGGTCACCGGTGAACGCGTACGCAACTACGACGGCCTGGGCGGCCAGTTGCTCTTCGCCTACCTGCACCGGCACGACGTCGTCCGCTGGACGGACAACAAGCTGTCCATCGACTGGCAGCGCGCCCCTCAGGTCACCAACCAGCTGTGCGCCGAGATCGAGAAGCTGTACCGCGACGGCATCGACCGCCCGAAGCTGGTGCACTGGTTCGCCGGCTACGAGCTGGTCTCCACCTACCTCGCCCCGCACCCGGGCTCGAAGTGGGCCAAGGGCCCCGACGCCCTCGACCTGACCCAGCCGCCGCGCAAGCTCGTCGACGACGTGCTTCCGGACGAGTTTCCGCTGAGCATGTTCTACGAGGCACTGTCCAAGAAGCTGAAGAACGTGATCGCCTCCACCAAGGGCATCACGGCGGACAGCGCCGAGCGGATCGCCGCGTGAGCGACCGCAGTGACAACATTGCTCAGGAGGCGAAGATGGGGAACGGGAACGGGGCACTGAGCGGTGCGGTGATCGCGGTGGCCGGCGCGGGCGGACCCGCCGGCCGGGCGACGCTGCTGCGGCTCGCCGAGGCGGGGGCGACCGTCGTCGGCTCGGACAACGACGCCGAGCGGCTCTCGGAGGCCGTGGACGCGGCCCGCTACGCGTCCGGCGGCGCCACCGTCACCGGGGACACGGTGGACCTGCTCGACCTGCAGTCCACCCGCGACTGGGCTGCCCACATCGAGAAGGACTTCGGCCGCGTCGACGGGCTCGTGCACCTCGTCGGCGGCTGGCGCGGCGGCGAGACCTTCACCAAGACCAATCTCGACGACTGGGACCTCCTCGAGCTGCTGCTCATCCGCACCGTGCAGCACACCTCCCTCGCCTTCCACGAGGCGCTGCAGCGCAGTGAACGCGGCCGGTACGTCCTGATCAGCGCCGCGGGCGCGAGCAAGCCCACCGCGGGCAACGCCGCCTACGCCGCGGCCAAGGCCGCCGCCGAGGCGTGGACGCTGGCCATGGCCGACTACTTCCGCAAGGCCGGGGGTGCCGAGGGCCCGACGTCCGCGGCTGTGATCCTGGTGGTGAAGGCGTTGGTGCACGACGCGATGCGCGCCGAGCGCCCCAACGCGAAGTTCGCGGGCTTCACGGACGTCAAGGACCTGGCCGAGGCCATCGCCGGCGTCTGGACCAAGCCCGCCGCGGAAGTGAACGGAAAACGTCTGTGGCTGACCGAGAAGCCGTGAACCCTCCCAGGACCGATGCGCGTCGCCGTCACGACCCGCAGGTGCGCGGTTTCGCCAGCGACAACTACGCCGGGGCACACCCGGAGGTGCTCGCCGCCCTGGCCGTGGCCAACGGCGGGCACCAGGTCGCGTACGGCGAGGACGTCTACACCGAGAACCTCCAGCGGATCATCCGCAGCCACTTCGGCTCCACGGCCGAGGCGTTCCCGGTCTTCAACGGCACCGGCGCGAACGTCGTCGCGCTCCAGGCGGTCACCGACCGCTGGGGCGCGGTGATCTGCGCCGAGAGCGCGCACATCAACGTCGACGAGGGCGGCGCCCCCGAGCGCATGGGCGGCCTGAAGCTGCTCACCGTGCCCACGCCCGACGGCAAGCTCACCCCGGAGCTGATCGACCGGCAGGCGTACGGCTGGGAGGACGAACACCGCGCGATGCCGCAGGTCGTCTCGATCACCCAGAGCACGGAGCTCGGCACCCTCTACACGCCCGACGAGATCCGTGCGATCTGCGAGCACGCCCACGCGCGCGGGATGAAGGTGCACGTGGACGGCTCCCGGATAGCCAACGCGGCCGCCTCCCTGAACGTCCCGATGCGGACGTTCACCAACGCGGTCGGCGTCGACATCCTCTCCCTCGGCGCGACGAAGAACGGCGCGCTGTTCGGCGAGGCGGTCGTCGTCATCAACCAGGACGCCGTCAGCCACATGAAGCACCTGCGCAAGCTGTCCATGCAGCTCGCCTCCAAGATGCGCTTCGTGTCGGTGCAGTTGGAGGCCCTGCTCGCCAAGGACCTGTGGCTGCGCAACGCCCGCCACGCCAACGAGATGGCCCAGCGCCTGGCGGAGGGCGTCCGCGCGGTGCACGGCGTCGAGATCCTCTACCCGGTCCAGGCCAACGGGGTCTTCGCCCGGCTCCCGCACGACGTGAGCGAGCGTCTGCAGAAGCGGTTCCGCTTCTACTTCTGGGACGAGGCCGAGGGTGTCGTCCGCTGGATGTGCTCCTTCGACACGACGGAGGAGGACGTAGACGCGTTCGTGGCGGCACTCAAGGAGGAGATGGCGCGCTAGCGGTCGATGCATAGCTATGCGGTCACTCGAAAAGTCATTGACTCTCGGGTGATCGCATTCCTATGCTCTGCGGGCATGGAGCTGATCCAGAACACCCCTGACCTGTCCGCCTATTTGGCCGCGGACGAGGTGATCGACCATGACCACCCGCTCGTACGCGAGACCGCCGCCCGCCTCGCCGAGGGGGTGGCGGAATCGTATGCCTATGCGCGCGTCGCCTACGAATTCGTCCGCGACACCATCCCGCACTCGCAGGACTCCGGCGACCTGCGCGTCACCTGGCGCGCCTCGGACGTCCTGGAACAGCGCACCGGTATCTGCTACGCCAAGGCGCACGCGCTGGCCGCCCTGCTGCGGGCCGAGGACATTGCGACGGCGCTGTGCTACCAGCGCCTGGCGCACGACGACGGCGCGGGCTGGGCGGTGCACGGACTGGTCGCCGTGCGGTTCAACGGGGCCTGGCACCGGCAGGACTCGCGTGGCAACAAGCCCGGGGTCGACGCGCAGTTCTCCCTCGGTGGCGAGCGGCTGGCCTGGGTGCCCGACCCCAAGTCCAATGAGGTGGACTATCCGGTCCTGTACGCTGAACCCCACCCGGTCGTGCTGAGCGCCCTGAAGGCCGCGTCCGACCGGCCGCAGTTGTGGAAGACCCTCCCCACCGCACTCTGAGGCCAGGCAGATGACTCTCACGCTCACCGTGTCCGACGAGGTGCGCGCCCTCGCGCCCGGCTTCACGCACGTCGCTGTCGAGGCACACGGACTGGTCAACGGGCCCAGCACCGAGGCCAGTTCCGCCCTGCTGGACGACGCGGCCCGCCGCCTCGCCGCACGCCTGGACGGGCGCGCCCCGCACGAGGACCCGCACATGGCCGCCTGGCGCGAGGTCTACACGGCGTTCGGCTCCAAGCCGTCACGCACCCGCAACTCGGCCGAGGCGCTGGCCAGGCGGGCTCTGTCGGACGCCGGCCTGCCGCGCATCAACGTGCTCGTCGACCTCTACAACGCCATCAGCGTCGCCCACCTGATCCCCGTCGGCGGAGAGGACCTACACCGCATCCAGGGCGGCATGCGCCTGGTGCGCGCCACCGGCGCAGAGGACTTCGTGACCGTCGCCGGCGGTGAGGAAGTCGTCGAACACCCCGAAGCCGGCGAGGTGGTGTGGAGCGACGAGGCCGGCGTGACCTGCCGGCGCTGGAACTGGCGCCAGGGCCCGCGCACCCGCCTCACCGAGCAGACCACCTCGGGCATCTTCCTGCTGGAGAGCCTGGCGCCGATGCCGGTCGCCGACGTGGAGGCGGCGGCCGCCGAACTCGCCGAACTGTTGGAGAAGTTCAGTCCCGGTGCGCGGATCACGGTCCGTCCCCCGGCGCCGTGAGGAGCCGGCCGCGCGGCCGGCGACCAACCCACCGCAGGCCGGAGCGGTTGCAGTGTGAACCGGCGCCGTATCGTTCCGGCCCCGTAGCGCGGTCGGCCGACCCGAGCCGGCCCGATGGCGGCAGGCTCGCTGTTCACGGCCGGGAACCTGTCGGCGCGGCGGGCTGTTCACGGCCGGGAACCCTGTCGGCCGCGGCGGGGCGAGGGCCGGGCGGGGTCAGTGCACCTCGGCCGTGCGCAGCTGCTCCGGTGTCAGGGCGGTGCCGCCCAGGTGGGCGGGCATCCACCAGGTGTCGTCCGGACCCTTGGGGCGTACGGGGTAGGCGCGCTGGGCGGCCTCGAGGAGGTCCTGGACGCGTTCGCGCAGCCGGCGGGTGATCGCGCCCGCGTACTGGTCGCGGGGGGCCTCGACCGCCTCGCCCACCCGGATCGTGATGGGGATGTGGCTGCGCTTGAAGTTGCGCGGGTGGCCCTTGGTCCACAGGCGCTGCGTGCCCCACACCGCCATCGGGATCAACGGGACGCCCGCGTCCTGCGCCAGGCGCGCGGCGCCCGACTTGAAGCTCTTCAGGGTGAACGACTGCGAGATGGTGGCCTCCGGGAAGACCCCGATCACCTCACCGGACCTCAGGGAGTCCAGTGCGTGCGCGTAGGCCGCCTCGCCCTGCGTGCGGTCCACCGGGATGTGCTTCATGCCGCGCATCAGCGGACCGGAGATCCTGTGCCGGAAGACGGACTCCTTCGCCATGAAGCGCACGAGACGTTTCTGCGGGAGCGCCGCCAGCCCGTTGAAGATGAAGTCCAGGTAGCTGATGTGGTTGCTCACCAGCACGGCGCCGCCCGAGCGCGGGATGTTCTCCGAACCCCGGCAGTCGATCTTGAGGTCCCACACCTTGAACATCGTGCGGGCGAGACCGATGACGGGGCGGTAGACAAGCTCTGCCATGGGCGGGATGGACCCTTCCTTCTCTGCCTGGGAAGGGAACTCCCGGCGGGGAAAGTTACGCAGCCGTAGGTTTGCGGCCTGTCGCAGATCGTGCCCGAAGAACGGCCGGGGAGCCAGTCCTGGTGCCTGCCAACGGCGAGATTCTCGTCACGTCGGCCCAATGAGCCCCCCGGGGCTTTGCCGCCGCCCGTTACTCGGCGCGGACCGCCACCCGGCGGACCAGCAGGTACATCTCGCAGCCCAGGCAGTACCCGAACGCAGCATTGAGGAAGGCGGCGGCGAGCGCGGCGCCGGTCGCCGCGAGCCCCAGCCAGGCCGGCCCCAGTGCGTATCCGACGAGCCCGAGGCCGGCGAACACGAGCCCCACCGCCTGCGCGAACCGCGGCGGCTGGGGCGCCTCGAACTCGGTCGGCGGCCCGATCCGGGGCCGCACGGCCTTCCGGAACAGCCAGCCGTACGGCGACCGGCCGACGCCGCCCGCCGCGCCCAGCGCGAACACCAGGGTCTGCCAGGCCAGTAGCCACGCGCTCCCGGTGATCAGCACCACGGCCAGCACGACGGTCGTCACGGCCGCCCCGAAGCGCGGCCCCCTCACATCGATGTCCATGAATCAAGCATTCCGCAGAGGAAACTCATTCGGGAAGCCGGGAATCTTTGCAGTCTCGTGAACGCTGAAGCAGGCGATGACCGGACTGGTGGTGTGCGTGGTGGTGCTCGCGGCGGCGAGCGCCTACGGAGTGCTGCATCGGCGGCGGAACGGGAGAGTGCGGGTGCGCGGGCGCGACGAGGGCAGGCGGCTCGGTGTGGCCGAGTTGGGCGAGGGCCTCGGTGAACGCGCCACGCTGGTGCAGTTCTCCAGCGCCTTCTGCGCCCCCTGCCGGGCGACGCGCCGGGTCCTCGGCGAGGTGGCCGAAATGGTTCCCGGGGTCGCCC
Source organism: Streptomyces sp. NPDC005202 (assembly GCF_040608235.1). Taxonomy (NCBI): domain Bacteria; kingdom Bacillati; phylum Actinomycetota; class Actinomycetes; order Kitasatosporales; family Streptomycetaceae; genus Streptomyces; species Streptomyces sp. NPDC005202. Next base: position 98,610 of record NZ_JBEXHW010000003.1, read on the forward strand.
ACGTCGAGATCGACGCCGAGGCCCGTCTGGACCTCGTGCGCGAGCTCGACATCCTCAAGACGCCCACCGTGCTGGTCCTCGACGCGGACGGCCGGGTCGTGCGGCGCGCCACCGGTCAGCCGCGCAAGGCGGACGTCATCGCGGCCCTGGCAGAGGCGGTTTGACGGTCGTGCCGGTGACGGTGAGCCATCTCCCAGATGCCGGGACGTACTTGACTGTGCGCACCACCTATCGTCAGCCTGATCGTATGCCTTCGGAACTCCTTCTTCTCGGGCGGGAACTCCATCGAACGGGGGCGCTCGCCCCCACCGCGAGCGCACGTTGTCCGGGCTGTTGAGCAACCCCGGATCCGCTCGTCCCCACCAGCAGAAGGACAATTCCATGACGGCCCCCTCCGGCCTCGGCACTGCCCAGCTCGCCTCTCCCGACCTGCTGCGCTCCGCCTTCCGGCGGCATGCGGCGGGCGTCGCGGTGATCACCGCCCGCGGCGACGCCGGGCCGGTCGGCTTCACCGCCACCTCCCTCACCTCCGTCTCCGCCGAGCCTCCGCTGCTCTCCTTCGGCATCAGCACCGGCGCCTCCAGCTGGCCGGTGATCTCCGGCACCGACCACATCGGCGTCCACGTACTCGGCGAGCACCAGCAGGAGCTGGCCGCCACCTTCGCCCGCAGCGGCGCCGACCGTTTCGGCGCGTCCACCGCCTGGCGCGAGGGTCCCGAAGGCGTCCCCGTCCTCGACGACGTCCTCGCCTGGCTGGTCTGCCGGATCATCGGGCGGGTGCCCGCGGCGGACCACCGCATTGTGCTCGCCGAGGTCGTCCTCGGCGACCCCACCGGCACCGGACGCCCCCTGCTCTACCACCAGGGCCGCTACACCGCCCTGCGCTACTGACGGCATCCGTCTGCTCCTTGGCCACGTGGCTGCTTACCTCGCCGTCTCTCCTGCGAAGCCGTCGAGTTCCGGTTACGCTGCGTTGCGAAGGTCACAGTTCAAAGCGCTTGCTTAGCGGAAACGAACTGGGTGTACTGGCGAGTAATATTCCGGACGGAGCGCGGGGTCGCCCCGACCGGGATCGGCCGCTTCAGGCGCCTATGCTGCCTGCAAGAAGGCAGCTCAGAAATGACGATGCAGTAGGAGAGCCGGCGTGAGCTTGAGGATCGTTGTCACTGTGAAGTACGTGCCCGACGCCACTGGCGACCGGCACTTCTCCGATGACCTGACCGTCGACCGTGACGACGTGGACGGTCTGCTCTCCGAGCTGGACGAGTACGCGGTCGAGCAGGCCCTGCAGATCGCGGAGAACCATGACGGCGACGCCGAGGTCACCGTCCTCACGGTCGGCCCGGAGGACGCCAAGGACGCGCTGCGCAAGGCGCTGTCCATGGGCGCCGACAAGGCCATCCACGTCGAGGACGACGACCTGCACGGCACCGACGCCATCGGCACCTCCCTGGTGCTGGCCAAGGCGATCGAGAAGGCCGGCTACGACCTGGTGATCTCCGGCATGGCCTCCACCGACGGCACCATGGGTGTCGTACCGGCGCTGCTGGCCGAGCGCCTGGGCGTGCCGCAGGTGACCCTGCTGTCCGAGGTCTCGGTCGAGGACGGCGTGGTCAAGGGCCGTCGTGACGGCGACGCTGCCTCCGAGCAGCTTGAGGCGCAGCTGCCGGCGGTCGTGTCGGTGACCGACCAGTCGGGTGAGGCGCGCTACCCGTCCTTCAAGGGCATCATGGCGGCCAAGAAGAAGCCGGTGGAGTCCTGGGACCTGGAGGACCTGGAGATCGAGGCCGACGAGGTCGGTCTCGAGGGTGCCCACACCAAGGTCGACTCGGCGGCCGAGCGTCCGGCCCGCACGGCCGGCACGATCGTCAAGGACGAGGGCGAGGGCGGCAAGCAGCTCGCTGAGTTCCTCGCGAGCCAGAAGTTCATCTAAGGGTCAGCAGCCCCTTCGAGGCTCACCACCCCTGACCGCCCCTCAGACTTCGCAATCCGCTAGGAGAACCATTCCCATGGCTGAAGTTCTCGTCTACGTCGACCACGTGGACGGTTCCGTCCGCAAGCCCACCCTGGAGCTGCTGACCCTGGCCCGCCGCCTCGGCGAGCCGGTCGCCGTCGCCCTCGGCAACGGCGCCGCCGACACGGCCGCGACCCTCGCCGAGCACGGCGCGGTGAAGGTCCTCACCCACGACGCCTCCGAGTACGCCGAGTACCTGGTCGTGCCGAAGGTCGACGCCCTGCAGGCCGCCTACGAGCAGGTCTCCCCGGCCGCCGTCCTCGTGCCGTCCTCCGCCGAGGGCAAGGAGATCGCCGCCCGTCTGGCGCTGCGCATCGGCTCCGGCATCATCACCGACGCCGTCGACCTCGAGGCCGGCGACGAGGGCCCGGTGGCCACCCAGTCGGTGTTCGCCGCGTCCTTCACCACCAAGTCCCGGGTCTCCAAGGGCACCCCGGTCATCACGGTCAAGCCGAACTCGGCCGCCGTGGAGGCCGCCCCGGCCGCCGGTGCGGTCGAGGCCCTGTCGGTCACCTTCTCCGAGAAGGCGACCGGCACGAAGATCACCGGCCGTACGCCGCGTCAGTCGACCGGGCGTCCGGAGCTGACCGAGGCCGCGATCGTGGTCTCCGGCGGCCGTGGCGTCAACGGTGCGGAGAACTTCGCGATCATCGAGGCGCTCGCCGACTCCCTCGGCGCGGCCGTCGGTGCCTCGCGTGCCGCCGTCGACGCGGGCTGGTACCCGCACACCAACCAGGTCGGCCAGACCGGTAAGTCCGTCTCGCCGCAGCTGTACATCGCCAACGGCATCTCCGGCGCGATCCAGCACCGCGCCGGCATGCAGACCTCGAAGACCATCGTGGCCGTCAACAAGGATCCCGAGGCCCCGATCTTCGACTTGGTCGACTACGGCGTGGTCGGCGACCTGTTCGACGTCGTCCCGCAGCTGACCGAGGAGATCAAGGCCCGCAAGGGCTGACGACCCCGTCCTACACGAGGCCCCCGTGACCGCCGCGGCCGCCGCGGTCACGGGGGCCGCGGCTCATCCGGGGGTCAGCGACACCTGCACCGGCAGGTGGTCGCTGGGGAACCGGCCGTCGCGCGAGAAGGTGTTCACCGTCGCGCGGTGCACCGTCACCCCCGGTGTGGCCAGGATCCAGTCGATGCGGTCGCCGTCGGGGACGGGCGGCTGATAGCCGTGGAACGTGCCGTACAGCGGCCCGCGCTCGGCCGCCGCGTCCCAGGTGTCGGAGAGCCCGGCGCCGAGCATGTCGTCGTAGACTGGACCGGCGTGGGCGGGGGCGTTGAAGTCGCCGGTCACGACGAGGGGCAGGGACGGGTCCAGGGCGGCGATCCGCAAGGCGATCAGCGGCACGGAGCGCATCCGGGCGGACCGGCTCGCGTTGTCGAGGTGGGTGTTGAGGAGGTAGAACTCCCGCCCCCCGCCGCGCAGATCGCGGAAACGCACCCAGGTGACCATGCGGATGCACGCGCCACCCCAGGTGTTGGAGCCGATCACCTCGGGGGTGTCGGAGAGCCAGAAGTGGTCGTACTCGGCCGGGGCGAGGCGGCGGGTGTCGTAGAGGACGGCCACGAACTCGTCGTGGCTGCCGCCCGCGCGGCCCGTGCCGATCCAGTCGTAGTGCGGCCCCAGGTCGACCTCGATGTCGTGCAGCTGCCGGTAGAGGCCCTCCTGGCTGCCGATGACGTCGGGCGCCGCCCGGCGTAACAGCTCGCGCATCACCGGGCGGCGCGCGGCCCAGTTGTGGGACCCGGCGGCGCTCGCGCGGCGGAGGTTGAACGTCATGACCTCCAGACGGCCGTCTCCCGGCCGGGCGGCGGAGGCGGACGCGGTGCCGAGCAGGGGCACGGTCACCGCGGCGGCCGCCGCGGTCCGCAGGCCCATCCGGCGGGTCACCCTCCTGATGTCCGGCACGCGATCGCCTCCCTTCGCGAGTCAGGATGAAGGGTGAACACCGTCGTGCGGAAGAAGGCGTGAGAGGCCGGGGTGTCGGGAGGGCATGGCAAGCGGTGTTGGGCGGCTCAGGCTGCGGACAGGTGTTGACCTGCGAGAAGATCCACGGATAACTTCATTCTACGGATTGTTGATTCCGTAGAGCGGAAAATGGGAGAGTGTGGGATGGGTCAGGGCCAGCAGGAGAAGGTGGCGACGAGCCTCGCGGGCGCCGTCAGCGAGGAGATCAGCGCCTCCCTCGCGCCGGTCGACGCCGAGCTGGAACGCCGCTACCCCGGCGACCCCGGCACCCGCCAGCCCGTCCACACCGTCTACGTCCCCGGCGACGCCTTCTCCGCCGACACCATCCGCTCCTGGGGCGACCAGGCCCTCGCCGCCCTCGACGAGCACGCCCCGGACGCCGCCTCCTTCGCCGCCGTCCTCGGCCTGAGCGACGAGCTCGCCGTCCCTGTCCACGACCGCGTCCGCGCCAAGCTCGAGCGCGAGCCCATCGAGGACCTGCGCGTCGACTTCGAGGACGGCTACGGCCCCCGCCCCGACGCCGAGGAGGACCAGGCCGCCGCCCGCGCGGCCCGGCTGATCGCCGAGGCGTACGCGAACGGCACGGCCGCCCCGTACATGGGCATCCGCATGAAGTGCATGGAGGCGCCGGTCCGCGACCGCGGCATCCGCACCCTCGACATCTTCCTCACCGGCCTGATGGAGGCCGGCGGCCTGCCCGACGGGCTGGTCCTGACGCTGCCGAAGGTGACGTACCCGGAGCAGGTCACGGCGATGGTGCGGCTCCTGGAGGCTTTTGAGAAGGCCCACGGACTCGAACCCGGGCGCCTCGGCTTCGAGATCCAGATCGAGACCAGCCAGGCCATCCTCGCCGCCGACGGCACCGCCACCGTCGCCCGCATGATCCAGGCCGCCGAGGGCCGCGCCACCGGACTGCACTACGGCACCTTCGACTACAGCGCCTGCCTCGGTGTGTCCGCGGCCCACCAGGCGAGCGACCACCCGGCCGCCGATCACGCCAAGGCGGTCATGCAGGTCGCCGCGGCGGGCACCGGCGTGCGCGTCTCGGACGGCTCCACCAATGTCCTGCCGGTCGGCCCGACCGAGAAGGTCCACGACGCCTGGCGGCTGCACTACGGCCTGACCCGCCGTGCCCTGGCCCGCGCCTACTACCAGGGCTGGGACATGCACCCCGGCCACATCCCGACCCGGTACGCGGCGGTGTTCGCCTTCTACCGCGAGGGCTTCGAGCAGGCGGCCGCCCGCCTCGCCCGCTACGTGAGCCGGGCGGGCGGGGACGTGATGGACGAGCCCGCCACTGCCAAGGCCCTCAGCGGCTACCTCCTGCGGGGCCTGGACTGCGGCGCCCTCGACATGGCCGAGGTTGCCCGGCTCACCGGCCTCACCCGGGCCGACCTGGAGGGCTTCGCCGCGCCGCGGCGCGGCGACCTCACGGCCTCCGCCAAGTGAGTTGCCCGACACGCCCGTAGCGGCGCTGTCACAGGCGCCACGGCCGGATCCCGCCGTCCAGTGGAGCAACGTCCGGTGGGGGAAGGCGATCACCGCCGTACGTATCCCTCCAGACCGGACGTCGTCACCCGCTCCTCCTCCACGAACAGCTGCGTGCCCCGCGCACACAGCCGCGGATTCGCGCGTGCCCGCGCGCAGAACTGCTCCGGCGTGTCACCGAACAGCTCCCGCAACCGGGCCGACTCCACCAGCAGTTCCGTGAGCAGCGCGCGCTCGCCCGGGTGTCTGCGCGGTGCGTCGGCACCGTTGTGCAGGACCCCGTGCCGGTGGACGTAGACGTACGCGCCGGGGAGCCGCGCGCCGTTCTCCAGCTCGATCCGTACGTTGGGCGCGGGCAGCCAGGCCCGGTCGTAGTTGCCCATGGGCACGGGTACGCCCTCGCTGTCGTCGATGACGGCGAGCTGCCGCTCGTCGAGCCAGATGACGAACAACTCCCGCACTGTTGCAGGGGCGTGGAACGGCGACGCGGAGACGTACCCCATGCGGCTCACGTGCGCCGAGACGCCCACGTCGACGCCGGTGACCCGCGCCTTGACCATCGGGACGGGCGAGGCGATCCCGGACGCGGCCATCTTGTGCCGCAGCCGGCCGGGGCAGGCGTTGGAGCCGACGGCGAGGACAGGGGTCCGGTCGGCGTACGGGAAACCGTCGAGGGGCAGCAGCCGGTCGCCGCGCAGGAGCCCGCAATCCTCGGGCCAGGCGCCGGGATACAGCAGCGGATGCTCACGCGGTGCTTCGGCCAGCGAGCGCCTCCAGGGTGCGGTCGTCCCGGCGCGGCCCGGTCCGCCCGCTCGTACGGTCCGCCACGGGCCGCTCAGTCCGCCGGCGGCAGCTCGCCCGAGCCGCGGGTGATCAGCCGGGTCGGCAGCTCGATGCGCTCCGGCGTGACGAGGGTGCCGTCCAGCTGGCGGAACAGGCGCTCCGCGGCGGTGCGGCCGAGGGCCGCCGCGTCCTGGGCGACGACGGTGACGCCCGGCTGCAGCAGGTCGGCGAGCTCGATGTCGTCGAAGCCGACGAGGGCGACCCGGCGGTTGTGCTCGGCGAGGACACGGATCACGGTGACCGTCACCCGGTTGTTGCCCGCGAAGATCGCGGTGACGGGGCACGGGCCGGAGAGCATCGCCTCGGCGGCCCGGCGCACCCGCCCCGGGTCGGTGACGCCGAGCGACATCCAGGAGTCCTCGACCGGTATCCCCGCGTCCTCCATCGCGGCCCGGTAGCCGCGCAGGCGCTCGGCGGCCGTGTGGATGCGGGGCATGTCGCCGATGAAGCCGATGCGGCGGTGGCCGTGGGCGATCAGGTGGGCGACGCCGTCGCGGGCGCCGCCGTAGTTGTCCGACAGCACCACGTCGGCGTCGATCTTCCCGGCCGGGCGGTCCACGAACACGGTGGCCACACCCGCCTTCATCTCCGGCTCCAGATACCGGTGGTCGTCACCGGCCGGAATGACGACCAGGCCGTCCACCCGCCGCGCGCACAGCGCCAGCGCCAGCTCCTGCTCGCGGTCCGGGTCCTCCGCGCTGGAGCCGTTGATGAGCAGGGCGCCGTGCGCGCGGGCCACCTCCTCGACCGCCCGGCTGAGAGGGCCGTAGAACGGGTCCGCGAGATCCTCCAGGACCAGGCCGATGCTCGCGGTGCGGCCCTTGCGCAGTACCCGAGCGCTGTCGTTGCGGCGGAAGCCCAGGGCCTCGATGGCCTCCTGGACACGCCGCTCCGTCTCCGGGGTGACCCCGGGCTCGCCATTGACCACGCGGGAGACGGTCTTCAGACCGACACCGGCGCGCGCCGCCACGTCCTTCATGGTCGGACGGTTGCCGTAGCGGGTTCCGGAGAGGCGGTCTGCTCGGCGAGCGGTCTCTGGCACGATGCGGTGTCCTGTCCTGTCGTCCACGGGGATGCGTCGGTCCATGGATCTGTATGAGGATGTGGCGTCGAGCATAGAGCCTGGACAACGTTGTCATACCCGAGAGAGACTGTCCACCGCACATCCCGGCCTGCGCCCCCACCGCGAGACCGGCTTGCGCCTACCTCTTGCTTTCCTCATGGTTGACGGGGAGATCTGACTCTGATGCACACCGACCTCGTGGCCGCGCTCGACATCGGCGGCACCAAGATCGCCGGAGCCCTGGTGGACGGCCACGGCAGCATCCTGGTGCGCGCGCAGCGCGCGACGCCCGCACAGGAGGACGGCGACACCGTGATGCGGGCCGTCGAGCAGGTGCTCGGTGACCTGGCCGCGTCACCGCTGTGGGGACGTGCCACGGCCCTGGGCATCGGCAGCGCGGGCCCGGTGGACGCCTCCGCCGGGACGGTGAGCCCCGTGAACGTGCCGTGCTGGCGCGCGTACCCGCTGGTCGAGCGGGCCCGGGCGGCAGCCGGGGGCCTGCCCGTCGAGCTGATCGGCGACGGCGTGGCCATCACGGCGGCCGAGCACTGGCAGGGTGCCGCCCGCGGCCACGACAACGCGCTGTGCATGGTGGTCTCCACGGGCGTGGGCGGCGGCCTGGTCCTGAACGGGCAGCTGCACCCCGGCCCGACCGGCAATGCGGGCCACATCGGCCACATCAGTGTCGACATCGACGGCGACCCGTGTCCGTGCGGCTCGCGCGGCTGCGTGGAAGGCATCGCGAGCGGCCCCAACATCGCCCGCCGGGCGATCGAGAACGGCTGGCAGCCCGGCCCCGACAAGGACACCTCGGCCGCCGCGGTGGCCGCCGCAGCCCGCGCGGGGGACCCGGTCGCCGTGGCCTCCTTCGAACGCGCCGCGCGGGCGCTGGCCGCCGGCATCGCCGCCACCGCCACGCTCGTCGAGATCGACATCGCCGTCATCGGCGGGGGAGTGGGCAAGGCCGGGGACGTCCTCTTCAGGCCGCTGCGGAAAGCCCTGAGCGACTACGCCACCCTGTCCTTCGTGCAGCGTCTGACGGTCACGCCCGCACAGATGGGCACGGACGCCGGGCTGGTGGGGGCGGCCGCGGCCGCACTCGCCGGACGGGCGAGCGCGGCCGCGGCCGGAGTCTGAGGGAGGCCTGCCGGGGCCCGGCCCCGCGCGAAACACTCGCTCAACAACTCAGCCGAGCGTCCGCCCAGTCCGCGTGGTCGGAGTCGATGCCGTCGCCGCCGTCGGTGACGACGAGCCGGATGACCAGCGCGCCGGTGACGTCCGCGGTGATCGGATGGGCGGGTTCGGCGTTGGTGAGGACGCCGGTCGAGGCGACCTTGGTGCCGTCCGCCCAGATCTCGAAGGCGACGGTGCCCTTGGTGCCCTTCTCGTCGTCGACGCCGACGTCCGCGGTGACCGCCTCGCACGCCTTCCCGGTGTAGTAATCGACGGAGCTCTCCGCGTGGACACCGAGTCCCTTGGCGTACACCACCCCGCCGAGGGCGATCGGATGACCGTCGCCCGCGGCGCTCTCCCCGTTGCTGGTGTTGCGTTCGACGGGGCCGTAGCCGTTGGTGGCCGACAGCCACGGAAGGTCACCGAGGTGCGACGTCCCGGCGGGCGGCGGCACCACCACGGACGCCGTCAGCGGCAGCGTGCCGTCGACGCGGACGCCGGACGGGGAGCGGTAACTGGTCTTGAGCGTCAGGTCGTACGACCCCGTGGGCGTCCCCGGGGAAGCGGTGACCGTCCACTTGGTGCGCAGCGCCCTGCCCGTCGGTACGACGAGGGCACGCGTCGGGGGCTGGGCCCGCACCGTCCAACCCTCCGGGCCGGTCAGCGACACGGAGACGCGCGTGGCCGGCGTGCGGCCGAGGTCGGTGACCGTCGTCGTCAGCGTGGCCGGCCTGCCCGCCTCGACCAACGGGCTGCCCTCCAGGCCGAGTTCGACGGCGGGCGGGTTCTTCGCCCAGTGGCGGTCGGCGAAGACCCGTACGAGGACCGTGCCGTGGGCCGGGACGGTCGCGGACACCGTGCCCGCGGTGTTGTAGCTCCGGTGCTGCCACAGGTCGCGCAGGGTGTAGGCGGGGGCCTCGGGCAGGCCGACGGCCTGGGCGGTGGTGGCGATGCGCTGCGGGCTGCCGGTCTCGTTGAACAGGGCCACCGCGCGGCTGCCGTCCTCCATCTCCTTGGTGACGACCCAGCGCCCGCCCTCGGAGGAGACGACGGTGCCCTGCTTGCCCAGCGGGTCCTGGTCGACGGCGATGACCTCCTTGTTGCCGAGGATGTCGAAGGTCGCATCGGAGGCCCTGCGCAGGTCGGAGCCGATGAGGAGCGGCGCGGCCATGACCGACCACAGGGAGAAGTGGGTGCGGTACTCGGTGTCCGTCATGCCGCCGTTGCCGACCTCCAGCATGTCGGGGTCGTTCCAGTGGCCGGGGCCGGCGTACGGGGCGAGCGGCAGGTTCTTCTTCAGGATCGACAGCATCGACCCCCAGTTGTCGCTGATGTCGCCGGTCGTACGCCACAGATGCCCGACGTCGGACGCCCATTCCCAGGGCTTGTTCTGGCCCCATTCGCAGATGCTGTAGACGATGGGCCGGCCGGTCGCCTTCAGGGCGTCACGCATGGTCGTGTAGCGCAGTTTCGCGTCCACGCCCTGGTTGTTGCAGTTGTCGTACTTGAGGTAGTCCACGCCCCAGTCGGCGAACTGCTGGGCGTCGCTGTACTCGTGACCGAGCGCGCCCGGGAAACCCGCGCTGTTGCACGTCTTGGTGCCCGCGCTGGTGTAGATGCCGAGCTTGAGTCCCTTGGAGTGGACGTAGTCCGCGACCGCCTTGATGCCGTTGGGGAAGCGGACGGGGTCGGGGACGAGTTTGCCGTTCGCGTCCCGGGACGGCAGGGCCCAGCAGTCGTCGAGGTTGACGTACTGGTACCCGGCGTCCTTGAGGCCCTTGTCGGCGAAGAGGTCGGCGATTCCCTTGACCATGGACTCGTTGAACTCGGCCCGGCAGTGCGTGGAGTTCCAGTTGTTGAACCCCATCGGCGGGGTGAGGGCGAGCCCGTCGGTCAGGGCGGGTGTGACGGAGCCCGGGGCGGAGTCCGCGGCGGAGGCCGCGACGGCGGGCGCGGCGAGCCCCGCCGTGCACAGCAGGCCCGCGGTGAGCGCTCCGACGACTCTTCGGCGGGTCGTGCGGGGGTGAGGGTGACGCATGGTGACGTTCCTCCGAACTCGCGAAAGATGGGATGACTTCATGTGCGCGTCATCGGTGCGCGTTTACGGTAGGACGTGTCGGACTCTGTTGGAAGAGATGTGGTAACGGTTGTTCGGTATCCCGTCACACCCCTTGACGGCAGCCCACCTTGGCGGTGAGATCCAAGCCTCGCGTTCGGTTGTGTTGGGTGGCACCCCGAGGAGGGGGACATGGCACAGTCATCGTTGAACCGGCTCGTCCTGCCAGAAGGCGCAGCAGGACATCGGATGTCCCGGCGTACTCTCTTGCGTGGTGCGGCCGTTGGAGCCGGTATGGTCACGCTTCCCGCCGTGCTGTCCGCCTGCGGCTCGGGGCCCGGTGGCGGCAAGAAGGAAGTCACCGTGGGGTCGAACGCCTCGGACGCCGTTCCGAAGAAGGCGTTCGCGGCCGCCTTCGCGGCGTACGAGAAGCAGTCCGGCAAGAAGGTGAAGGTCAACACCAAGGACCACAACGACTTCCAGGAGAACATCAACCGCTATCTGCAGGGCACGCCCGATGACGTCTTCATGTGGTTCGCGGGATACCGCATGCAGTACTTCGCGGAGAAGGGGCTGCTGACCGAGATCAGCGACGTCTGGAATTCCTTCTCGGGATTCTCCGACGCCCTCAAGGCGCAGTCGACGCACGCGGGCAAGCAGTACTTCGTGCCCTACTACTACTATCCGTGGGCCGTCTTCCACCGGAAGAGCCTGTTCCAGCAGAAGGGCTACCAACAGCCCAAGACCTGGGACCAGTTCGTCGCGCTCGCCAAGCAGATGTCCAAGGACGGCACGCCGGTCGCCTTCTGCGACAAGGACGGCTGGCCCGCGATGGGCACCTTCGACTACATCAACATGCGTCTGAACGGCTACGACTTCCACAAGTCCCTGATGGCGGGCAAGGAGTCGTGGACCGACACCAAGGTGAAGAACGTCTTCGACACCTGGCGCGAACTCATGCCGTACTACCAGAAGGGTGCCCTCGGCCGGACCTGGGAGGAGGCCGGGCAGAGCCTGCAGCAGCGCAAGACCGGGATGGCCGTCTTCGGCATGCCGCACCCCGGCACCCAGTTCCCGGAGAACGAACGCGACGACATCGATTTCTTCGCCTTCCCCGAGATCGACCCGCAGTACGGACAGGACGCCGTCGAGGCGCCGATCGACGGGTTCCTGATCGCCCGGAAGTCGAAAAACGTCTCCGGCGCCAAGGACCTGCTCAAGTGGCTCGGCACGCCCAAGGCCGAGGACGTCTACCTCCAGTACGACCCGAACAACGTGGCCGTGAACTCCGGCGCCGACACCTCCAAGTACAGCGCCCTGCAGAAGAAGTCGGCCCAGCTCGTCTCGGGTGCCAAGCAGATCTCGCAGTTCATGGACCGCGACACCCGTCCCGACTTCGCCTCCACCGTGATGATCCAGGCGATCCAGGACTTCATCGGCAACCCGAAGGACGTCGACGGGCTGTGCAACAGCATCGAACGGCAGAGGAAAACCATCTTCTCGCAGCCGGTCGGCTGATCACTGGGGGATACGTTCCGTGGCGCTCACCTTCCCGCGGCGCGCCGGACGGCGACGGCTGCGGCGGTTCACCCGCCGCGACGTCGTCGTCCTCGGCGTGCTGCTCGGCATACCGATCCTGCTCGACATCGCCATCGTCTGGGGACCGACGCTGGCCTCCGTCGGGCTGTCCTTCACAGCCTGGGACGGCATCGGCGACATCCACTGGGTCGGCGGGGAGAACTACAAGAACCTCGTCGACAACTACCCGCCGTTCTGGCCCGCGGTCCGCCACAACATCATGTGGCTGCTCTTCCTGGGCCTGATCGCGACGCCGTTCGGCCTGTTCCTGGCCGTCCTCATCGACCGGGGCGTCCGCTTCAGCGGCTTCTACCAGTCCGTCCTCTACATGCCGGTCGTGCTCTCGCTCGCCATCGTCGGCTTCATCGCCCAGCTGGTGCTGGGCACCGACCAGGGTGCGCTCAACACGATCCTCGGCAACCACGACGACCCCATCGACTGGCTCGGCGACTCCCACCTCAACATCTGGATGATGATGATCGCGGCGAGCTGGCGGCACGTCGGCTACGTCATGATCCTCTACCTGGCCGGCCTGAAGTCCGTCGACCCGGCGCTGAAGGAGGCGGCGGCGATCGACGGCGCCAACGAACGCCAGACGTTCTTCCGCGTGGTCCTCCCGACCCTGCGCCCGGTGAACGTCATCGTCGGCGTGATCACCGTCATCGAGGCGCTACGGGCCTTCGACATCGTCTACGCGGTCAACAAGGGCCGCAACGGCCTGGAACTGCTGTCGGTCCTGATCACGGACAACATCATCGGCGAGGCCAGCCGCATCGGCTTCGGCTCCGCCATCGCCGTCGTCCTGCTCACCGTCTCCCTGGGATTCATCGTGACGTTCCTGGTCCAAGAGCTGCGAGGTGCGCGCGACCGATGACGGCAGACATCCGCACCACCGCGCCCGTGCGCCGCCCCTCCCCGGCGCCCGTCGTGACGGCCAAACCGCGTCCGCGCCGCGGCCGCTGGGGCGTGCACATCTTCCTCACGGCGGTCTCGCTGGCGTTCCTGGCCCCCCTGCTGCTGGCCGTCTACGCGTCGCTGAGGCCGTACCAGGAGACGGCGCAGAACGGCTACTTCTCCTGGCCCAGGCACCTGTCCTTCGAGTACTACCGCCGGGCCTACACCGAGTCCGGCATGGGCAAGTACTTCACCAACACCTTGATCATCGCGGTGCCCGCGGTGATCGTCACGCTGTTCCTGGCGTCGTTCGTGGCGTTCGCGGTGTCGCGACTTAAGCTGCGCGGCGGGATCGTGCTGCTGATGTTCTTCACCGCGGGCAACCTGCTGCCGCAACAGGTGATCGTCACCCCGCTGTACGTGCTCTTCAACAGGATTCCGCTGCCGTGGTGGATGTCCGACTCGCTGACCATGTACGACTCCTACTGGGCCGTCATCATCGTCAACATCGGCTTCCAGCTGGGCTTCTGCGTCTTCGTGCTGGCCAACTTCATGCGCACGCTGCCCCAGGAGATCCTGGAGGCGGCGATCGTCGACGGCGCCGGGGTGTGGACCCAGTTCTGGCGCATCACCCTCCCGCTGTGCCGCCCGGCCCTGGCGGCCCTGGCCACCCTCGAGTTCACCTGGGTCTACAACGACTTCCTCTGGGCCCTGATCTTCATCTCCAACCCCGACAAACTCCCCATCACCTCCTCGCTGAACAACCTCAGGGGCCAGTTCTTCACCGACTACAACCTGCTCGCGGCAGGCTCGGTCCTGGTGGCCCTCCCGACGATCCTGGTGTTCCTGCTGCTGCAACGGCACTTCATCGCGGGGCTGACACTGGGTTCGACGAAGGGGTGATGACGGACATCTCCGGCGTGCTGTAGCGTTCTCCGACTCATGCGGGAAGGGGTGGGGGATGACCGTGACCGCATCACGGAGGGACGAGCCGCCGAGGATGACCCGTCTCCAACTGGACAACGCCGCCCGGCACACGCTGCGGACGGCCAGGGAGGCGCAGCGGATTCTCCGGGGACCTGGGGGACGGTGAGGAACTCGACCGGAAACTGGAAGAACTCGTCGTGGACAACAGGCGCTTGACGGGCGGCAGCCGGCCGGGGCGGCTTGTCGCCAAGGGCCTCCGGCAGAAGCAGCAACTGGTCCATGGCATCGCCCGGGCTGCGGTGTTCGTCCGGGCCCACAACCGGGGCTAGTGCGACGTGCAGGACATCCTGTGCGGTGCGCCGGCCGGCGCAGTGGGCCACCACCGCGGTGAGCGGCAGATCGCGGAGAGCCTGGACGCGCTGGGGTACGCCACGCTTCCGACCACCGACGCCACCGGCTGGGGGTTCGTGCTCCTCAAGGGGGCGACAGCCGACGACGAGCAGTGGACGAACGTCGTGAAGGCGGCGCGTTACCTGCTGGATCCGTCCTTCCTGCTGACCTTCGGGGACATGACGAAGATCCTGGGCGAGGAAACCTTCGGGTGGAACGTCCGCGCGTTCACCGCGTGCTTGCGGGACGTCGAACGGCTCGTCACGGTGGAAGAGGTGCCTCGGCCGACGGAATGGGGGCCGGGCCGGGGCCCCTCCCCCGCGTCCGCAGAGTGCTTCGCCCCGACACCGTTCCCGATGACGTCGACCGGATCCCGCCGCTGGATCAGGGCGAGCCGGGCGTCCCTGGCCCGCAGTATCCGTTCGGCCACTACCGGCCTCCGTCGGCCGGCCTGCTGGCGGTCGAGTCGCTGTCGGACGATTGTCCGGACGTCGACCCTCCGGACGAGGAGGGCTTCTCGATCAACCTGTAGTGCGCCGCCCCGTGACTCCCCCGCGGTTCGCCCGTTGGACCCGGCATGAAGAAGCGCAGCATGCTGGCCCTCGCCTCCCTCGCCACCGGATTCGTGGTGGCCGCCGTCACCCCGTCCCACGCGCACGACCACGACGTGCTCGGTGATCTGAACGTCAAGGACACCATGGGCACGGTCGACCACCTGGTCAGCCACGACAGCGTCGCCGTCGACGACGACGCCCCGGGGCACAACGGCTGAGGCCGATTGGCCTGAGCGCGGCGCCGGTGTCCCCGCCGCAGGGGGCACCGGCGCCGTCGCGCGGGCGCCCTCAACTGGGGCTGGTTTCCGTGGCAGGGTGGAGCGGGCAAGCCACAGGGGGCCAACAGAAGAGGGGGAACCGTGATCGTCTGGATCAACGGTGCGTTCGGTGCGGGGAAGACCACCACCGCACGGGAACTGATCGAACTGATCCCGCACAGCACGCTCTTCGACCCCGAGGTCATCGGCGGAGCGCTCGCGCACCTGCTGCCGCCCAAACACCTCGCCGAGGTCGGCGACTTCCAGGACCTGCCGATCTGGCGCCGGCTCGTCATCGACACGGCGGCCGCGATGCTCGCCGAGCTGGGCGGAACCCTCGTGGTCCCCATGACCCTGCTGCGCCAGGAGTACCGCGATGAGATCTTCGGCGGCCTCGCCGCCCGCCGGATCAGCGTCCGGCACGTCCTCCTCGCCCCGGCCGAAACGATCCTGCGGGAGCGGATAGCCGGCCGTGAGGTCCCGCCCGACCTTCCCGACGGCGAGATGCGGGTGCGCCAGTGGTCCTACGACCACATCGAGCCCTACCGTGCCGCCCTCGCCTCCTGGCTCACCGCCGACGCCCACCCCATCGACACCAGCGCCCTCACCCCGTACGAGACTGCCCTGCGCATCGCCGAGGCCGTCAGCAGCGGCGCCCTGCCCGTCTGCGACATCGTGCAGACGCCGGAGCCCACCGCGGAGACCCTCGCCTCCGGTGTGCTCCTCTTCGACGAGCAGGACCGGGTGCTGCTCGTCGACCCCACCTACAAGGCCGGCTGGGAATTCCCCGGTGGGGTCGTCGAGCCGGGCGAGGCCCCCGCCCGCGCCGGGATGCGCGAGGTCGCCGAGGAGACGGGGATACGGCTGGACGAGGTGCCCCGACTGCTCGTCGTCGACTGGGAGCCGCCCACTCCGCCCGGCTTCGGCGGTCTGCGTCTCCTCTTCGACGGCGGCCGGCTCGGCTCCGCGGCGGCCGGACGCCTGCTGCTGCCCGGGCCCGAGCTGCGCGACTGCCGCTTCGTCACCGAGCGGGAGGCCGCCGACCTCCTGCCGCCCGTCCGCTACGAACGGCTGCGCTGGGCGCTGCGAGCGCGGGAACGCGGGGCGGCGCTGTACCTGGAGGCGGGCGTGCCGGTCGGCTGACGGCCCGGTCGCGGTTGACGACCGCCGGCCCTTCGCGACACGGCCCGAATCCCGGGCTGCCGAGGGCCCCGACGCTGTAGTGGGAGGTGGCGAAGCCGGTGTGGGCGGTGACGCGTGCGGCGAGGGTCATGGCCCCGTCGTCAGCCGTCGGCCCCGTACGTGTCCGCCGCTTGGCGCAGTGCCGCCCCGGCCCGCCCGACGACCGGGTCGCCATGACCGAAGCAGGCCACATCCGCGTCCAGCGCGGCGAGCCGGTGGAAGGAGGCGACCGCGCGGGCCCGGTCGAGGTTGAAGACGCCCGGCATCACGGCGCCGTCGACGGGGGACGCGGCGACCGCGTCGCCCGTGAACAGCACGCCGGGCCGCGGGAGATGGAGGGCGATGCTGCCGTGTGTGTGGCCGGGAACGTGGACGACGTGGGCGCCACCGCCGAAGTCGAGGACGTCGCCGTCGGACAGCTCGGTGACCTGCTGCGGGCGGACCGGATCGCCCTGGGGCAGGTGCTTGACGGCCTCCGCGTGGATGGGTCGCTCCCAGTCCTCGAAGACCGGCGGCGGGCCGGGCACCTCGCCCCTGACGACTGGTGCGTCCAACCGGTGGGCCAGCACGTCCGCACCGCTCAGCGCGGCGAACTCGCCCGCCCCACCCGCGTGGTCCTCGTGGAAGTGCGTGAGCACGAGGCGCCGTACGTCCGACGGATCCCGCCCGAGTTTCCTGACCGTCTCGGCGATCGGCGCGCCGGCGCCCTTGGCTCCGGCGTCGATCAGCGTCAACTCGTCGCCGTCGCGCCAGAGATAGGCCTGGCCCACGGGGAAGCGCAGCAGGTGGAGGTGGGGGAGGAGCTCGATGAAGTCCATGGGACGACCGTAGAAAGGGCCCCCGCCGTAAGGCGAGGGCCCTCGGCTGTCAGCAGAGCGGCTCAGCCGGCCGCGTAGTTGCGCAGGAACAGCGCCTCCGCCACCGCGAGCCGCTCCAGCTCCTCGGGGGAGACGCTCTCGTTCACGGCGTGGATCTGCGCCTCCGGCTCGCTCAGGCCGATGAGCAGGATCTCCGCGCGCGGGTAGAGGGCAGCGAGGGTGTTGCACAGCGGGATGGAGCCGCCCTGACCGGCGTACTGCATCTCCTGGCCCGCGTAGGCGACCGCCATCGCGTCGGCCATCGCCTGGTAGGCCGGGCTGGTGGTGTCGGCGCGGAAGGCCTGGCCCTGGCCGATCTGCTCGGTGCGCACCCGCGCACCCCACGGCGTATGCGTCTCCAGGTGGGCCTGGAGCAGCTTGGTCGCCTCGGCCGCGTCGACGCCCGGCGGCACGCGGAGGCTGATCAGGGCGCGGGCGCTCGCCTGCACCGACGGGGTGGCGCCGACGACCGGCGGGCAGTCGATGCCGAGGACCGTGACGGCCGGACGGGCCCAGATGCGGTCGGCGATCGTGCCGGAGCCGATCAGGCCGACGCCGTCGAGCACCTTGGCATCCTTGCGGAACTGCTCCTCGTCGTACTGCAGGCCCTCCCACGAGGACTCGCCGGTGAGCCCGTCGACGCCGGTGAGCCCGTCGACGGTCGTCGAGCCGTCCTCGGCGCGCAGTGAGTCCAGGACGCGGATCAGGGCGGCGAGCGCGTCGGGGGCCGCGCCGCCGAACTGGCCGGAGTGCAGGTTGCCTTCCAGCGTGTCGACCTGGACGCGGACCAGGGTCATGCCGCGCAGGGTGGTGGTGACCGTGGGGAGGCCGACCCGGAAGTTGCCCGCGTCGCCGATCACGATGGTGTCGGCCTCGAGGAGGCCGGGGTGCTCCTCGGCGTACCGCTCCAGGCCGCCCGTGCCCTGCTCCTCCGAGCCCTCGGCGATCACCTTGACGTGGACCGGTATGCCGCCGTTGGCCTTCAGGGCGCGCAGCGCGAGCAGGTGCATGATCACGCCGCCCTTGCAGTCGGCGGCCCCGCGCCCGTACCAGCGGCCGTCACGCTCGGTCAGCTCGAAGGGCGGGGTCGTCCAGGCGGCCTCGTCCAGCGGCGGCTGCACGTCGTAGTGGGCGTAGAGGAGGACGGTCTTCGCGCCCTCGGGCCCGGGCAGGTAGCCGTACACCGACTGCGTGCCGTCCGGGGTGTCGAGCAGGGCCACGTCCTCGAAGCCCTCGGCGCGCAGCGCGTCCGCGACCCAGCGGGCGGCGCCCTCGCTCTCACTCCTCGGGAACTGGTCGAAGTCCGCCACCGACTTGAAGGCCACCAGCTCGGCGAGCTCCGCCTGCGCCCGGGGCATCAGCGAGGCGACGGTCTCGGCGACCGGATTCGACGACATGGGCACGCTCCTTGTAGGTGCGACGTTGTACTGGTGAGTGCCGGGGTGGTACTTCCGAGCACTTCTGTGTTCTGGGTGATCGTGTCAGCGTAGGCGCCTCCTGAGGTGTGGGGCGCACACGCTGCCGATCCTCCCACGGCGGCCCGCGGCGAGGGCCGCCGTAGGATGCGGGAGACAGCAGCGGCAGCCGGCTTGATCGGGAGCAGTAGACCATCGTGAGCAGCGAGAACTCTTCGGCGGACGACGTGCAGCGGGTGTGGGACGTCGTCGTGGTGGGCGCGGGACCCGCGGGGGCCTCGGCCGCCTATGCGGCGGCGGTCGCGCGGCGGCGCGTACTGCTGCTGGAGAAGGCGGAGCTGCCGCGGTACAAGACGTGCGGCGGAGGCATCATCGGCCCCTCGCGCGACGCGCTGCCGCCCGGCTTCGCGCTGCCTCTGAAGGACCGGGTGCACGCGGTCACATTCTCGAACAACGGCCGCTTCGCCCGCACCCGCCGCTCCAAGCAGATGCTGTTCGGGCTGATCAACCGGCCCGAGTTCGATCAGCAGCTCGTCGAGCACGCGCAGAAGGCGGGCGCCGAGCTCCGGACGGGCGTCACGGTTTCGCGGGTCGAGCAGCACGGGTCGGCCGTGCCGGACCGGCGCACGGTCGCCGTGGTGCTCCAGGGCGGCGAGACGGTGCTGGCGCGGGCGGTCGTGGGCGCCGACGGCAGCGCCAGCCGCATAGGAGCGCACGTCGGGGTGAAGCTCGACCAGGTCGACCTCGGTCTGGAGGCGGAGATCCCGGTGCCGGAGACCGTCGCCGAGGACTGGCAGGGGCGGGTCCTGATCGACTGGGGTCCGATGCCCGGCAGTTACGGCTGGGTGTTCCCGAAGGGGGACACGCTGACGGTCGGCGTGATCTCGGCCCGGGGCGAAGGCGCCGCCACCAGGCGGTACCTGGAGGACTTCATCGCCCGGCTGGGCCTGGCCGGCTTCGAACCGAGCATCTCCTCCGGCCACTTGACCCGCTGCCGTGCCGAGGACTCGCCGCTGTCGCGCGGGCGGGTGCTGGTGTGCGGGGACGCGGCGGGGCTCCTGGAGCCCTGGACGCGCGAGGGCATCTCGTTCGCGCTGCGGTCGGGGCGGCTCGCGGGGGAGTGGGCGGTGCGGATCGCCGAGGCACACGACGCCGTGGACACCCGGCGCCAGGCCCTGAACTACGCGTTCGCGATCAAGGCGGGGCTCGGCGTCGAGATGGCCGTCGGCAAGCGGATGCTGACGGTGTTCGAACGCCGTCCCGGCCTCGTCCACGCGGTCCTGACCGGCTTCCGCCCGGCCTGGAAGGCGTTCAAGGACATCACGCAGGGCTCGACGTCCCTGGGCGAGATCGTCCGCACCCATCCGGTGGCCCAGCGCGCCCTGACCGCACTGGACCGTCGGCCCGTCGCCGAGGA
Organism: Streptomyces sp. NPDC005202; assembly: GCF_040608235.1. NCBI lineage: Bacteria > Bacillati > Actinomycetota > Actinomycetes > Kitasatosporales > Streptomycetaceae > Streptomyces > Streptomyces sp. NPDC005202. The sequence goes on from NZ_JBEXHW010000003.1 coordinate 118,693, forward strand.
CGCGGTCAGTTCGTGATCGTGATGCGGAAGACCGGGTGGTCGGGGGCGATGCGGCGCAGTTCGGCGTCGGAGGAGTCGGGGCCGACGCCGTTGAAGAAGACGCCGACCTCCGCCTTCCAGCGCCTGAGGTAGGCGCGCAGGAGCGGGGCCTTGTCGTCGTCGGCGACCTCGGTCGCGGTGAACACGTCCACCCGCTTGCCCAGCCGCAGCTCCCCGCCGCCCGCCGCCCGCATGTTGTGCGTCCACTGGACGTGGCCCCGCGGGGCGACCAGATAGTGCTGTCCGTCCACGGTCAGCAGGTTCACGGGGGTGGTGCGCCACTGACCGCTCTTGCGGCCGCGGACCGCCAGGACCCGGGAGCCCCAGATGCTGATGCCGCGGCGGGTCATCCAGGCCACGGCCCGGTTGAAGACGTTGACGGTGAACCAGCCCGGCTTCTGGACGTGTGCGGACATGGTGAGTTTTCCTTCCTTGTGAGCGGTGCTCTCGCTCGACATCAGTGTGCGGGAGATCGATGATCCAAAGCAAGAGCACTGCTCTCCTTTGAGTGCGCCGCTCTGAAAACGTGGAACACTCTCTTTCATGAGCACCGCACACGGCGCCCGCGCCCGGGCCAGGATGGAGATCACCGCCGCGATCAAGGACGAGGCGCGCAGACAGCTCGCGGCGGAGGGTGCCGCGAAACTCTCGCTGCGGGCCGTGGCCCGCGAGCTCGGCATGGTCTCCTCCGCGCTGTACCGCTACTTCCCCAGCCGCGACGACCTGCTGACGGCGCTCATCATCGACGCCTACGACTCCCTGGGCGAGACCGCGGAGGCCGCGCGCGACGCGATGAGCGACGCGGGGCCCCTGCGGCGCTGGACCGCCGTGTGCGGGGCGGTCCGTGGCTGGGCGCTCGCGCACCCGCACGAGTACGCCATCATCTACGGCTCGCCCGTGCCCGGCTACTCCGCGCCCGAGACGACCGTTCCGGCCGCGGCCCGCGTAGGCCTCGTCCTCATCGGCATCGTGCGCGACGCCCACGCGGAAGGCGGCCTGACCGTGCCCCCCCTGCCCGACGAACTGCGGGGTGAGGCCGAGCGGATGACCGCCGCCCTCGCGCCCGACCTGCCGCCCGCGGTGATGGCGGCGCTCGTCGCTGCCTGGGCGCAGCTGTACGGGCTGGTCGGGTTCGAGTTGTTCGGGCAGTTCCACCGGGTCGTGGAGGACCGTGAGCCGTTCTTCCGGCACGCGGTGACCGGACTGGCACAGCGGGTGGGCCTCTCCTGACCTCGACGCGCTTCGCGGCCGTGGGACGACCCGGAGCTGGACGAAGTCCTTCACGCGCTCGCCGCACGCTCCTGGATCGCAGCCGGGGGCGGAGGAGCTGTCCCTGTCCGATGCGGGCCGCGCCGCCCACCAGGAGATCGAGGCGCGTGTCGGGACCACCCGTGCCGCCGTGCTGCGGGGCCTCACCACCGAGCAGTACACCGAGACCGTGCGTGTCCTGTCGGTGATGGCGGGCAACCTCGAGGCGGATCTCGCCGGCCGAGCGGGCGGGGACGGGGCACCGGCCGTACTTCTGCGGGAGTAGGTGTGATCACCTCGCCCGGCTGACGCGGCCGACGGCACGGGCCGTCTAGCGTGGCGGTCATGGGAGAGCAGCGCGTACGCGCAGGCGGCCCGCCGCAGTGGTGGCGGCACGGGCCTGCTTGGTGGAACCGCCACGACGAGGAGGCGCGGGGCACCCACTGGCCGTGGCCCTCCACCGTGGTGTTCACCGCCTTCGTTCTCGTCGGCTCCCACTTCTCGGCCGGCAACCAGCAGGGTCGGCGAGAGCCGCTGGACGTGTACGCGGGCGTGCTGCTGCTCGTGGCCTCGGGGCTGCTGCTGTGGCGCAACCGGTATCCGGTGTTCGTGGCGTTTGGCACGGCGACGGCGACGCTGGTCTATTTCGCTGCCGGATACCCGTACGGGCCGGTGTTCCTCGCCGTCGCAGTCAGCTGCTTCAGTGCCGTCGTCGCGGGACACCGCCGTGCCGGCTGGACGGCCGTGGGGATGCTCTGGGCCGGACACGCGCTGATTGCGCTGTGGCTCTACCGCTGGCTGCCGCCGCCCGGGGACGCTGCCGCCTCCTGGGGGCAGGAGACAGTCATCGGCACCTGGGTCGTGGCCATCGGCGCGGTCTCGGAGCTGGCCCGCGTCCGCCGCGAGCAGTGGGCGAAGGAGCGCGCCGAACGCGCGCAGGCGGCCCGTCGGCGCGCCGACGAGGAACGGCTGCGGATCGCCCGCGAGTTGCACGACGTCCTCGCGCACAGCATCTCCGTCATCAACGTGCAGGCGGGCGTCGGCCTCGCGCTCCTGGACACCGACCCGGAGCAGGCGCGGACGGCGCTCACCACCATCAAGGCCGCGAGCAAGGAGGCGCTGGGGGAGGTGCGCCAGGTGCTCGAAACCCTGCGCACCCCCGGCGACGCCCCCCGAGCCCCGGCGCCCGGCCTGGACCGGCTGCCCGAGCTGGTGGAGCAGGCGGCGAGCGCCGGCCTCACGGTCGAGGTCGAGGGCGAGCTGCCCCGGCTGCCGCCCGGCACGGACCTCGCCGCCTTCCGCATCGTCCAGGAGGCCCTCACCAACGTCGTACGGCACTCGGGGTCGCGGCACGCGCACGTGCACCTCGAGCACGACGGCGACGCGCTGCGGCTGCGCATCGACGACGACGGTCCCGCGACCGGTGCCGACGCGGGCGGCAGCGGCAACGGACTGGCCGGGATGCGGGAGCGGGCCGCCGCGCTCGGTGGCACCATCGACGCGGGCCCACGCCCCGACGGCGGCTGGCGGGTGCTCGCCGTACTGCCCCTGAAGGCCAAGGAGGAGGACCGGTGATCCGCGTACTGCTCGCCGACGACCAGTCACTGGTGCGGGCCGGCTTCAAGGCGCTGCTGGACGCGCAGCCCGACATCGAGGTCGCCGGGGAGGCCGCCGACGGCGAGGAGGCCCTGCGCAAGGTGCGCGAACTCCGCCCCGACGTCGTGCTGATGGACATCCGCATGCCCCTGCTGGACGGCCTGGCCGCGACCCGCCGCATCACCGGCGACGCGGACCTGAAGGACGTCAAGGTGGTCATGCTCACCACCTTCGAACTCGACGAGTACGTCTTCGAGGCGATCCGCTCCGGCGCCTCCGGCTTCCTGGTGAAGGACACCGAACCGGACGAACTCCTGCGCGCGGTACGGGCGGTGGTCGCGGGAGACGCGCTGCTGTCGCCCGGCGTGACCCGCCGCCTGATCGCCGAGTTCGCCGCACGCTCCAAGGAGCCCGCGGCCGCCGACGCCCTCGCCCAGCTCACCGAGCGCGAACGGGAGGTGATGGCCCTGGTCGGCATCGGCCTGTCCAACGAGGAGATCGCCCGCCGCCTGGTCGTCAGCCCCCTCACCGCGAAGACCCATGTCAGCCGCACCATGGTGAAGCTCGGCGCCCGCGACCGCGCCCAACTGGTCGTGCTGGCCTACGAGTCGGGGCTGGTGCGGCCGGGCTGGCTGGGCTGAGGCGGCGCCTGCCGGAAGCGGACCAGCACGACACGGGCGAGGAACACCACGGGCGCGAGCGTCATACCGGCCACGAGCAGCAGCTCCGACGCCGTGTGCGGCAGGTCGAAGAGCAACGCCGGGCCGGCGACGGCACCGTAGACGACGGCCGCCACGAACGCCGCACTGCACAGCGCGTATCCGATCTCCACCGTCATCGCGTCCTGCTCGGCCTTGGTGCGCGGTCCCCCGTGACTGTCCATGCAGCGAGTCATACACAGGCGTGTGCCCGGCGGAGCAAGCAAGCCCCGCCGGGCACACGCACCGGAGGCGCCCCCCCCGTCGCGGACCGTCAGGGGTTCCGCTTCCGCCTCCTCCATGGCGGATCTCGGCGACGGCCTACCGTCTGCTGTCTGCTGTCTGCTGTCTGCTGTCTGCTGTCTGCTGTCTGCTGTCCGCCGTCCGCCGTCTGCTGTCCGCTTTCCGCCTAGCGCCGCCCGACTCAGACGATCGCCGACTTCTCCCGCCACAGCGCGGCCAGTGAGCGGTCGCCCGTCACGCTCGGCACCGGCAGCCGGTTCCACAGCGCCAGATACAACTGCCCGGCGGAACCGGTCAGTTCGGCGTCGGCCTCCCCGGACGCCTCCCGCACGGTGACGGGCGGCTCGGCCGACAGCCGTACGGTCCACACCGCGTCCGCGTCCGTCGCGCGCACCCGCAGCACACGCGGCTCCTGTGTGCGGACCCGGCTCCTGCGCCGGGCGTGGAAGCCGCGCAGCAGCTCGTCGATGCCGTCCACGGCGAACTCGGTGCCGACCGCCGTCGGGTCGCCGCCGCGCGCCGACTCGGCGTCGAAGCGGTGGACCGCCGTCTCGTGCGCCTGCCGCCGGGTCCAGAAGGTCAGCGGTGAGGGCGAGGGCGCGGGGTGGAACGTCCAGCACTCCACGTCGGAGGGCGCCTCGGCCAGGGTGTCGACGAGGTGGCGGTGGCTGTCGCGGTACCAGGCCACGAGCTCCGCGCCGTCGAGATCCGGCGGGTCGCCCATGGGACGCGGTGCCTTGTGCCCGTCGGTGACGAACCCGGCGGCCCACCAATGCACCACGCCGGTGTGCCGCAGCAGGTCCCGCACCTGCCACTCCGGGCAGGCCGGCACCTTGGCGCCGGGTCCCGCCTCCTCGGCGGCCGCGGCCAGCAAGCGGCCTTCCCGGTCCAGTGCGTGAAGGAACTCGGCAGTCTCCATGCGAGGGAGTGTGCCGGATGGAGTGCGGTCGAAGGGAAGAGCGCCCGCGCCCCGCCCTGCCCCGTCCTGTCCCGTCCCGTCCTCGAACGCGGTGGGCGAACCCGAGTGGCGCCCTCATCGGCGTCGTCTCCGTGTTCGGTACCGGGGCCCCGGCAACGTCTTCCGGCTCGACCAGAAGATCCCGCCGCAGCCGACTGCTCCGACGTCACCCGTTCGTGCGCGGTCGGCGTAGGCCGCGTTGCGGTGGGCCGGGGTCCGGGTTGGTCTGGTGGGGACTCATTCCTCCACGCTGCGGACGGCGATCATGACCATGTCCCCCTTCGGCGCCTCTTTCGGCGGTCCGGACCCGTTCTCCGAGATCCTCAACCGATTCTTCGGCATGACGCCGGCCGCCTCGCCCCCGCAGGTGCAGCGAGTGCCGATCGGGCGGTTGCTGACCGAGTCCGCGCGGGAGCTGATCAACCATGCCACGAAGCGGGCGGCCGAGGACGGCAGCTCCGACCTGGACACCGAGCACCTGCTGTGGGCGTGCACACAGGTGGAGCCGGCCCGGGCCCTGCTCGCGCAGGCCGGGGCCGATCCCGACCGCCTCGGCGCCGACCTCGCCGAGGCGCTGCCCGCCGAGAGCGGCACCCCGTCCGCGCAACCGGGCCTGACCCCGGCGGCCAAGCGGGTGCTGCTGCGCGCATACGAACACTCCCGGGCGGCCGGCGTGTCGTACATCGGCCCCGAGCACATCCTGGGGGCCCTGCTGGACACGCCCGGAGCGGCGGCGGCCCGCGTCCTGGCCGCGCACGGAATCGAGGTCGACAAGCTGCGCCGCAGGGCCGCCACGGCCGCCCGCACCGAGGGCATGCCGAGCGGGGGTGAGGCGGCCAGCGACACGCCGACCCTCGACCAGTACGGGCGCGACCTGACCGAGGAGGCCCGGGCCGGAAAGCTGGACCCGGTGGTGGGGCGCGCCCAGGAGATCGAGCAGACGGTGGAGATCCTCTCCCGGCGCTCGAAGAACAACCCCGTGCTGATCGGCGAGCCCGGCGTCGGCAAGACCGCGATCGTGGAGGGGCTCGCCCAGCGGATCGTCGCCGGGGACGTGCCGAAGACGCTCGAGAACAAGAGGGTGGTCGCCCTGGACCTCACGGGGCTGGTGGCGGGCGCCCAGTACCGGGGCCAGTTCGAGGAGCGGCTGAAGAACGTCATCGACGAGGTGAAGGCGGCCTCCGAGTCGACGATCCTCTTCCTCGACGAGCTGCACACCGTCGTCGGCGCCGGCGCCACCGGCGAGGGGTCGATGGACGCGGGCAACATCCTCAAACCGGCCCTGGCCCGCGGCGAGCTGCACGTCGTCGGGGCCACCACGCTCGACGAGTACCGCAGGTACGTGGAGAAGGACGCCGCCCTGGAGCGCCGCTTCCAGCCCGTGATGGTGCCCGAGCCGACCGTCGAGGAGACCGTGCAGATCCTCGAGGGCCTGCGCGACTCCTACGAGGCGCACCACCAGGTGCGCTACAGCGACGAGGCCCTCGTCGCCGCGGCCGAACTGTCGGACCGGTACGTCACGGACCGGTTCCTGCCGGACAAGGCCATCGACCTGCTCGACCAGGCCGGGGCCCGGGTGCGGCTGCGGTCCCTCGGCCGGTCCACCGAGGTCCTCGAGCGCGAGGACCGGCTGGCCAAGCTGCGTCGCGAGAAGGACCAGGCCGTCGCCGCAGAGGACTTCGAGAAGGCCGCCGAGCTGAAGGACCGGATCGCCGAGGTGGAGACGGAACTGGCCGGCCTGGCAGAGCGCCGGGAGGGCGTGCTGGAGGTGACCGTCGACGACATCGCCGACGTGCTGTCCCGGCGCACCGGCATCCCGGTGGCCCAGCTGACGGAGAGCGAGAAGGAGCGGCTGCTGAAGCTGGAGGAGGCCCTGCACTCCCGGGTCGTCGGACAGGACGAGGCCGTCACCGCGATCGCGCAGGCGGTGCGCCGCAGCCGGGCCGGCATGGGCGACCCCGACCGGCCCGTCGGCTCCTTCCTCTTCCTCGGCCCGACCGGCGTAGGCAAGACCGAACTGGCCAAGGCGCTCGCGGCGCTGCTCTTCGGCGACGAGAACCGCATGGTCCGCTTCGACATGAGCGAGTTCCAGGAGAGGCACACCGTCTCCCGGCTCGTAGGGGCCCCGCCCGGTTACGTCGGCCACGAGGAGGCCGGCCAGCTCACCGAGAAGGTGCGCCGTCAGCCGTACAGCGTGCTGCTGTTCGACGAGGTGGAAAAGGCCCACCCGGACGTCTTCAACACCCTGCTCCAGGTCCTCGACGACGGGCGGCTCACCGACGCCCAGGGGCGCACCGTCGACTTCCGCAACACCGTGGTCATCATGACCTCCAACATCGGCGCCCAGCGGATCCTCTCCCACCAGGGCGACGTCAGTGCCATCAAGGACGAGTTGATGGAGGATCTGCGGGGCCGGTTCCTGCCCGAGTTCCTCAACCGCATCGACGACATCATCATCTTCCACGGACTGACCGAGGACGACCTCGGGCGGATCGTGGACCTGCTGCTGGAGAACAGCCGCCGCCGGGTGCGCGCCCAGGGCCTGGAACTGAAGGTCACCGAGGCCGCGAAGAAGCTCCTCGTCGCCCACGGCCACCAGCCGGAGTTCGGCGCCCGCCCGCTGCGCCGCACTATCCAGGCGGAGCTCGACAACCGCGTCGCCTCGCTGCTGCTGAGCGACTCCGCCGACCCTGGCGACACCATCGTGGCCGACGTCGTGAACGACGCCCTGGTCTGCCGCGTCGAACGCCCGCAGGCGTCGGGTTCGGGTACGGCGGCCCAGTCCGGCTCGGGCGACAGCACGGCCCCGACCGCCTGACCGCCGCGGTTGCCGTACGGACGGGCACGGCAGCCGGCCCGTCCGGGTGTCTCCGGCAGGCGTCCCGAGGCGTTCCGTGAGAGATTGCGGACTGATCGTCGCACCCTGCCGCGGTCGCCCGAGGGACGGCTGGTCCTCTCACCCTGCCGCGGTCACGTGAGTGACGGCTGATCCTCAGTCCGACGCCCACCGCCGGGTCCCGAACCCGATGACGGCGGCGACGGCCGCCAGGACGGCGACGCTGGTGAGCGCGGCGGACAGGGAGAACCAGTCGGCCATGAACCCGATGGCGGGCGGCCCGAGCAGCATGCCGCCGTAACCGAGTGTGGAGGCGATGGCGACCCCGCTCGGGCCGGCCAGGGTGCCTGCGCGTTCGACGGCGACCGGGAAGAGGTTGGCGAGCCCGAGTCCGGTCACGGCGAAGCCGATCAGTGCCGCCCACACGGACGGCGCGAGGCAACCGAGCAGCATGCCGACGGCCGCCGTGGTGCCCCCGGCTACGACGGTGCGGGTGCGGCCCAGCCGTTCGAGCAGGGTCGTCCCGGTCAGCCGCGCGACCGTCATCGCGAGGGCGAAGCAGGAGTAGCCGACCGCCGCGACGCCCGGCGAGGCGTCCAGGTCCTGTTCGAAGTGCAGCGCGCCCCAGTCGGCCATGGCCCCCTCGCCGTATGCCGTGCACAGGGCGATCAGGCCGAAGACGACGACGAGTCCGCGGGTACGGCCGTCCGGGCGCCGCGGGGCGCGCTCCTCGGCCGGGATCCGGTCCGCCGGCACGGGCGGTTCGTGGCGCTGGAGGGTGCGCCCGGCGACGGCGGTGACGAGCAGGCCGATCACCGTGAGGCCGAGCAGGTGGCGGGTGGGGGACAGGGATCCCGCGACCAGTCCGCCGACGCCCGCGCCGATCATGCCGCCGAGGCTGAAGGCGGCATGGAAGCTGGGCATGACCGGTCGCCGCAGCGCGGCCACCAGGTCGACGGCCGCGCTGTTGAAGGCGACGTTGATGCCGCCGTATGCGGCGCCGAAGACCAGCAGGACGGCGCCGAGTGCCGGTGCGGAGTGGGTGAGCGGGGGCAGGGCGACGCTGAGGGAGAGCAGGACGGCACAGACGACGGTCACCGGCTGGCTGCCGTAGCGGCGGCAGAGGCGCCCGGTGAGCGTCATGGTGACGACGGCTCCTGCGGAGACGCCGAGGAGGGCGAGGCCGAGGCCGCTGGCGGAGGCGTGGGTCTGCTGTTTGATGGCGGGGATGCGGACGACCCAGCCGGCGAAGACGAAGCCGTCGAGGGCGAAGAAGGCGGTGAGGGCGATCCGGAGTCGGGTGAGGTCGTGGCCCGGCACGGCGTTGTGCGTTCGGGGTTTGTTTATTAGCGGCACAAAATCAGGGTAGGAGGCGGGGCTGCCGCGGGGCAACGGGCAGTGTTTCCGCCTCATCCATGGGAACGCAGTTGCAGCAGTTCCGGGCGAGCCAGCATGCGCCGGGTGATACGACCGGGTTCAAGAGCGGCACGGGCCACGATCCACCCGGCGAGAACGTGAGGTTCACCCGGGTCGCGGGCGAGGGCATCGGTGTACCCGGCGAGGGCGGTTGCCGGGTCCCCGGCTGCGAGGTGTTCGTCGGCAGTACGAGGGGCGGCGGGTCGCAGGGCGAAGGCGTGGGTGCGGAGGTCGGGCCAGGGGCGGCGATCGGTGCGGAAGCAGAGGGGAGCGGAATCGCCGTACCCGGTGCCAGGTTCCCGTGGCGGTACGGCGTTGCGCAGCCGCCACTCCGTGCGGTGCAGCGCGGCGGCCGTACGGGCGCGGGCCAGGGCCCCGGGGTCCACGGGCTCGTGCAGCCAGTCGTCCAGTGTGCGGGCGAGGCCGGTGACGAGCCGCCGCCCGGGCGCGGTCAGCCGGCCGCTGGTCAGCAGGGTGCGTACGACGAGACGAGTCTGCGTTCGGCGGAGCGCGAAGTAATAGGCGGCGATGTCGGCGCACTGCGGATCGGCCATCCGATCCCGCCAGAAGCCCGCGACACCGGTGAAGGCGTACGCGCCGTGCAGCAGGCCGGCGAGGTGGCGAGGGTCGCTGCGCCAGGGAGCGTAGTACCGCTCCTCCCGGTCGTCGTCCAGGAGAGGGAAGAGGTGGAAGAGGGCGGCGAGCTTGCTGTGCTGGAACTCGTGGACGAGAGTCTCGGCGAGCGCGAGCCCCGTGGCCGGGCGGGTGATCACCATGGATCCGAAGGAGTCACCGCTGGAGGCCGACAGCCGCACGACCGGCGGGGCGGGGGGCGTGGCACTGGTCCGGCCCCACGGCACGATGGCGCGGATGCGGGCCGGGTCCAGGCGGCCGGGGCCGGGGGCGCAGTGGGCGGCGAGAATGCCGGCGGCCTCGTCGAACAACTCCTGCCAGGCCGCGGCCTCGTCGGGGTCGAGCCGGTCGGGAGCGATCGGCTCGTCGAGGTCGCGGTAGGGGCCGAGGTCGTCGAGGGGGATGGCGGTGGTGCCCGAGGGACCGGTGTGGGTGAGGGTGCGGAGGGGGACCCAGTACGTCGAGCCCGGGCCTGACACGCCGACGGTGTCCGACGGTGTTTCCGAGGTTTGGGCAGCCAGGGTGTGGGGACGGCAGTCGGAAGAGGAATCCCCTTCGCGGGACGTCAGTTCCAGTTCTCCCGACTTCGTCCTGGCCCGGCCGACCGACAGGCCCCTTGAGTCCCCAAGCAGGCGGACCAGGCCGAGGCTCGGCAGGTTCAGCGCACCGTCGACCAGGGGAACCAGGAGATGGGTCTCCATTTCGGCGTGCAGCGCTGCCGTGACCGCCAGTACGTGCAGGAAGCCAGCCTCCGCCCACAGGGGCGGCCCCGACGCAGTGTCGTGCACCCGGCGCAGCAGGTGGGCGAGCCAGCCACCGGTCTGGGGGGCCAGGAGCAACCGCTCGACCTGGTCGGGCGCGCGGTCGGCCGCCGCCTTGAGGACGCGCCAGGCTTCCATGGGCGGGCCGAGCGGCGAGGGAACTGCGGTGATGTGAGCGAGCGCGGTGCGCAGCAGCGGCAACCGGCGGGCGCGTTCGCCACGTTCGAGGAAGGCGAGGGCGTCGGGTGAGCCGCCGCCGGTGGCGAGTTCCGCGAAGAGGTGGTCGGGCATGCGGAGCGGGGGGTAGGACTGCTCGCTGGTCATTCCCGGGGCCTCCGGTGGTGAGTGCGGGCATGCGGTGCCGCAGCCCAGCACTGCGTACCGCGTCTGCGGCTCGGCTATTCGGCCCTCGGCTGGGTTCCCCCGCTCCTGATGCCGCTGCGGGAGCGCAGGACCTCTTCGACGACGCGGGCCGTGGGAGGGAGTGGAGCGAGGCTGTCCACGACGGCGAGGGGCGCCGTGGTGAGGTCCGCCAGATCCGACTCCCAGACGAGGGCGCCTGCCGCAGAGGCCTGCGCGCCTCCGGCGGCTTCGGTGTCGTGCAGGGCGGGCGGCTGGTCCAAGGTGCGTCCCCCTTCTCCCACGGTGGCACGCGATGCCCCATGCTCTGTCCATCATGACGGACGCCCTCCGTATCGGAAACCCGTACGATCACGCCACGTGATCAGCGCATGCCGTGCGGTCTTTCGTGCGTGGCGATCAACTCCTGCAAGGCATTGGCGAGTTCCTGCTGCCGTCGCGGATCGTCGTCCAGGGACACCACCGCCTCGAACAGGTCGCGCAGCGCCTCGGGGTGACGGCGGGCGAGCGCGCTGACGACGCCGGTGACATCGGTGCGGGCCTTGGGGTGACGGGGCAGTGTCCCGGTGATGCGGGGGCTCAACGCGGCGACCATGACCTGCCGTGCGACCGGATCGGCCACCAGCGGATAGGACATGAGCGCGTCCACGACCCGCTTCAGCGGGGAGAGCGGGAAGCCCTGCACGTCCGGCCGACGGCCTGCGGCCGGCTCCGCCGAGGGCAGGATCTCGGTGCGTTCGGGGCTGTGCAACCAGATCTCGGGGTACTGCGTGGTGTGGCCTGCTGCTCGGAGGGCGGCGATGCGTACCCGTACGGCGGAAAACAGTTCCTCCGGGTCAGGGAGCGCGGGCAGTTCGGACTGACGGTCCGCCAGGAGGCCGAGCAGGATGTCGGAGAAGAGACCGGTGGCCCGTACGGGATCGTTGACGGCGATCCGGCCGCGGCCCGCCGCGCGCAGCACCGTCTGCCGGTGGGCCAGACTGCGGTGTTCCACGGGAAGAGGATTGGCGGGCAGTTGTTCACGGAACGCCAGCGCCTCCTCGAAGCTCTCGCATGCGTCCACGATCCACAGTTGCTCGGTGAATCCGGGCACGGCGTCGCTGCGGTAGCGCGCCAGCGCGGACTCCAGGTCGACGCCCAGCTTGTCCGCGGTGGTGGCGTCCGCGCAGAACAGCCGGAGGTGGCCGGCCCGGTCGAGGACTCCGTGGCCGCCCCACCACACCCACAGGATGTCACCGCGTGCCGACGGGAGTCCGTTCACGAGGGTGCTGCGCAGGGTGGCGTGTGCGGCGCAGGCGTAGGGGGCGTCGGGGGCGAAGGAGGGCAGCGGGGCCAGGTGGAGACGCACGTTGGCCTCGGGCACTCCGGCGGAGAGCAGCAGCCGACGGAGCGCCAGGGCATCCCGGGCGGGTCCGGGAAGGTCCCAGCTGCGCCCCGCGGCGTACGTCTCGATGCCGACGATCAGAGCGTGGACCCGGGTCGGATCCACGCCTCGCGTCGGCTCCTGCGGTCCGGTCACGGCAGACGGTCCACGATGTGCCGGTACACGGTGGGGTTGGTCCAGTAGGCGCTGTGGGCGGCGGGGAACGGCTGGCGGCTGTCGACCGCGACGTCCGTGACCCGTCCCGGGAAGAGGCCCGCGCCGAGGTAACCGAGCAGGTCGCGCGGGTCGTAGAGATTCAGCCAGTCGGGCACGTGGGGCGGCAGCGGTTCGGGGTGCACGAGGGAGGGCAGTGACCCGGACTCGTACAGGAAGGGTCCCTGGGAACCCGCCGTCACAAGCAGGCGGACCTGTGGCAGCGGGGTGGTGACGAGAGTGTCCAGGGCGATGATCCCGCCGAGGCTGTGCCCGACGAGGGTGACCGGGGATTCCAGGCCGGCCAGAAGAGTGCGCAGGTCGGCGCGTACCTCCTCGCCCCGGGTGAGGTAGCGCAGGATGTCCCCGGCGGCGGGGTGGGCCGCCTGGGTCAGTGCACGACGACGGCGTACGACGGCCCGGGAGGCGGCTGAGTGGGCCGCCCGCAACAGCACGGCGCGCAGGCCGCGTTCGGCCCCCCTGGGCGGCGCGCCGAGCGCCTGGGCGAGGCGGTCGACGACGGCGTCACGGGTGTCACCGACCGGAACGAGCGGGGTGTCGGCGTCGAGGGAGGCGGCGATGACGCGGGCGACCAGGGCGCGTGCGGTCAGCACCGCGAGGTCGTCCGGTTCGAGGGCAGCCGCGGCCGCCCCGAACAGGGGGTGGGCGGCCAGGTCTGCCGCGGCACGGGCCAGGCCGGGCCCTGCCTCGGCGGCCGGAGCGTCCCCTTGGGCCGCCAACGAGGTCAGCAGAGCCTGGATCTTCTGCTCCGGTGGCACGGAACCGGGCGGGCGCTCGACAGCCGGCTCCGCGCCGGATGCGGCGAGGACGAGCTCGGCGTCCGGGTCGGCGTACAGGGCGGCCCAGCCGGCGGTGTCGTGGTCCGCGTCCGGCACAGCGGGCGCCTCGGCAAGGCCGCGGGTCGTGCCCGCCTCCGGTGGCAGACTCGCACCGCCCGCGGCGAGTGAGGCGCCGTGCGGACCGCCCCAGTAGTAGGGAACCACGCGCAGCCCGTCCCGCAGGCCCGTCAGCCCGGCGGCGAACCCACCGGCCAACGCGGAGAAACCGGGCTCGCGCACCCCTGTTCCGTGGATGAAGACGACCGATGGCATACGCCCTCCGTGACCCTGCTCCAGGTCCGGCGACCACTGTCGTGGCCCCCCGAATGCCCAGTATGGCAAGGAGGCCGGGGCCGCGGGCGCCGCGCACCGCGGCCCCGCGAAGGATCGCGCTACATCGGCAGGGGCGTAACGGCGCACTCGATACGACGTCGTTGACGGGCCGCCAACAGCCAGGGGTGATCGGCGCGCACCACGCGGTTGAATCCCTCCACCGCCGTGGCCTCCGACTCGTCCGCCTCGGCCCGGCGACCGAGCCCCCGCAGGTCGAGGGCGAGATTGGCGGTGCCCGCGAAGGTCAGCGGGTGATTCTCACCCGCGACCCGCTTCAAGGGCGACAGGGCGGCCCGATCGATCTCCAGAGCCAGCTCGAAGTCGAGGCTCGCGTACGCCGTGCCGGCCCGGCCCAGGGCGACGGTCAGGGTTGCCACGTGCTCGGGGCCGAGGGACTCGGTCAGTCCGGCGACCGCGTCGTCCTCCAGGTCCCGTGCCTCGTCGAGATTGCCCAGGACGCGCAGAGTCGCGGCCAGATTGGCCTTGGTGACCAGGGTGTGCGGGTGGTTCTCCCCGAGGCTCTTCGCATAGCGCCGCAAGGTGTCCTGGCCCAGTTCGCGCGAGCCGTCGAGGTCGCTCATGAGCCGGCGGTCGATGACGACTTCGACGGCCATCAAGAGCGTCTCGCCGTGGTTGGGGCCGTAGCCGGTCATCAGACGGCGCAGCGTCTCCTCCGAAAGCTCGGCGGCTTCGGCGACGGCTCCGTCGAGGCGCCTGCAGACCGCCAGGTTCCGGGCGGTGCCCAAGGTGTCGGGGTTGTCCTCGCCCAGCGATTCGCGAACCCTGCGGTACACGTCTTCCTGGAAATCACGGGCTCCCGGGTAGTCGCCCCCCTCGCGCATGTCGAGCCCGACGCCATTGAGTGTGCCCAGGGTCAGACTGCTGGTGGGGCCGAGCAGCAGTTCTCGCTGCCGGGCGGTCTCCCGGTCCAGACTCAGGGCGTTGCCGAATTCGCCGCACAGGCGCAGCGACACGCCCCAGTTGTGCGCCGCCTGAAGGGTGATGAAGTCCTCCGAGCCGATCAGGATCCGGCCCTGCTCGGTGGCCTCCCGGTCCACTTGTTCCGCTTCCCGGAACCGACCCTGGTAGCGCAGCGCACCGGCCATCTGCGACATGGAGTCGATGAGGTCCTCCGGTTCGACCCCCGTGCGGCGTGAGACCTCCAGTGCCCCCTCGTTGAGCGGGATGGATTCGGGGACCTGACCGATGACGCGCAGCAGGAAGGCCAGGATCTTGGCGATCCGCATGACGTGGATGTTCTCTTCGCCCGAAGCCGCGAGCCAGGTGGTGTGCGTCTGCCGCGCGAGGTCGACGGCGGTCTCGTGGTCGCCCCAGAAGTACAGGAACAGCACGGTGTCGTAGACCAGTTCACGCACGAACGTGTCCGCGCTGGTCACCGCCCGGGACGAGAGGAGGTGGGGCAGGAGCGTCTGGTAGGCGGGCCACTCCACGGACGAGGCGTAGTGGCCGGGCTTGGCCGCCGACAGGAGCTGATGGGCGGCTTCACGCATCCCCTCGCGCTCGTCGTGACTCAGCTTGGCGAGGAGCACGTTCTGCAGCAGCCGGTGCATCTGCAGGGTGTCGAACCGTAGATCCAGCTTCACCAGGGAGAACCGGTTCAGTTCGCGGATGGCCTTGCCCAGCTTGACCGAGTCGCTCAGCAGGGGGTTGACCTCGGGGGTGATGTCGATGGCACGGCGGCCGCGCAGCATGGAGAGGGGAACCGGCTCGGGAGCCATGCTGGCGCAGATGTCGAGGAGCTGCCGGGCGCCCGGGTTGTTCTCCTTGATCTGTTCCAGCGAGATGTCCCATGCCGCGGCGACGGAGACGGGATAGTCGGGGGACGGGTCGAGCTGGAGGATCTCCGGGCGGCGCTCGTTCAGCAGGGCGAGGTAGTCGTCGACGAGCATCCCCGTGACGGCACGCCAGGCCCCGGCCTGCTCCACGGCGAGGGGTAGATCGCCCAGCGCTGCGGCGAGCCGGTCGGCGTCTTCCTCGGACAGGTCCGGGGAGCGCCTTTGCAGCAGCTGGATCGACTCGTCACGCTCGAAGACATTCACCGGCAGCGGCGTGGCCACCCGTTCCCAGTCACGATTGCGAGAGGTGACGATGATCTTTCCGGGGCCGTTGGCCGGGAAGTACCGGCGCACGACGTCCACGTTCTCGGCGTTGTCGAACACCAGCAGCCAGTCGTCGTACTGGCCTCCGGTGCCCAGCGCCTCGAGAACGGCGGGCACGGCCGTGTTCGCGGCGGGGGTGCTGCCCTCGCCGCCCAGCGGGGTGAGCCGCAGCCGGGCGGCCAGACCCGCCAGTGCCGCCAGGATGAGCGGTTCCCGCTCGGCGGGGATCCAGCAGATGACCTTGTAGTCCTGCTGATGCCGGTAGACGTACTCGAGCGCCAGCTGGGACTTTCCCACACCTCCCATGCCGTGCAGGGCGTGTGGCAACACGGCTGCGGTGTCCTGGGCACTGAGCTGTTCCTCCACGGATCGGAGTAACTCCGTGCGGCCCACGAACGACGTGTTCCGCAGGGGAACGTTCACCAGAACGCCAGGTGATCCGGTCGTGGTGCTCTGCATGGGGGGCTCAGCCTCCGGGGCTTCGGGGCAGACGTCGGTAACCGGGATCGGCACGGGCTCTCCAGATGGATCAGGGACTTCCGGCGCTTGATCACTGCCCTGGCCGCCGTCGAGTGACCCCCTGCCGGATGGGTCTTTTGCCGCACCGGGCGCATTTCCCGGCCCGTTCCTGCCAACAGGATCAATACGTTTCGCGCGTTCGGAGTACGGGCCTGCCAACGCCCGCATGACCGCCAGTTCGCTCCGCAGCCATGCCGCATCGGCCGGGTCGGGGAGCGTGGTCCCGGCCGGATCGCGCAACGCGGCGCGCAGGGCCACGCCGCGCTCCCCGGCGGCTGGAAGGTCACCCAGCACGCTCACCGTGCGGGCGAGTTGAGTCCGGGTCGTGGTGGCCAGGAGCGCCTCACGGACGCCGTCGGCGAACTCCGGCCGGTCGCCGCTCCAGTCGATCAGGCCGCCCATCATGATCTCGGCCAGGTGGCCGGGCCCGGTATGCGGCATGGTGCGGTTCCGTAACTGCTCGACCAGGTCGAACTCGAAGGGCACGACGGCCAGTTGGGTGGCGAGCTGACGAGCGATTGGCGTGGCGAGTCCGAGGAACGCGCCCACTGCCCGATCCACGGCGCCGGGCATCCGCGGGGCACGCAGTCCTGGCGCCGGCGTCCCCTTGGCGAGAGTGCCGGCCAGGACCACGGGCAGCTCCCGGCGCGTCCCCCGCTCACCGGTCACGAGGCAGGCCCATGCCTCGATGGAGCCCGCCTTCAGTGAAAGCACGGGAACGGGCACGGATCCGTCGCCCGCCTCGGGCAGCGGGCGAATCGGGTCGGGGCCGCCGGACGGCGCCAGGTGCGTGAGCCTGGCGTTGGCCACGCCGAAGCCGCCGGCCTCCAGGACCGCCTGGTACGGGTAGAGAGAGGAGCGATGGCGCAGATGGGGTGTTAGGAGGTGCACCAGAGCGGTGGGGCCGGCGCCCGCGAGGCGGCCGAGCAGGGCGTCGGCGGTCGAGGAGGCCCATCCGTGCGCCAAGCCGTCGGTGACGACCAGGAAGAGCCGGTCGCGGCGGCCGTCCAGCACCTCGCCCAAGTCCGTGGCGGACCGTCCCGTCGGCCAGCGCAGCGTCGGGTCGCCTGTGAGCGGCACCTTCACCCGGACGGTGCGCACCACCCGGAAGGCGCCGCTGTGCTCGGCTGCCTCGACGAGGCCGGATACGGAGTCTTCCCAGATCCGCATGGTAGGGGCGTCGTCGACGAGCAGCACCAGATCGAAGGCGCAGGTGCGGACGGGCTGGTGGTAGGGCAGCCAGAGCCGGTCCACGACGCCTCGCTCCGCCGTGGTCCGCTCATCCAGCTCCGTCGCGTGCCGGGACGGTACGCGACGCGCGAGCCGGTGCAGGGACCGGGCCAGCTGGGCGGTGCGCCTGCCACGGCCCGGCTTGGTCGGCCCGGACCCGGAGGCGGGCAGCAGAGGCCGCCCCAGGTGCATCGTGTCGGGCCCGTCGGGAGCGGCGACGAGCGACAGCCTGGGGGGCGGCCCCGGAGCCCCGGTGAAGGGATCCCCCGGCCGCGCACCGTGCCAGGAGCCGCTGGATGCACCCGTCCGTGCGACGGGGCCCGCGGGCGGCTGTGGTGCGGCCGGGCGTGCCGTGTCGTCGGAGGGTGCGTCCGCCGGTCGTCCACCGTCGCCGGGGCGGCCTCGTTCCTCGGCGCCGGGCACTGTCGGGCGGTCGTGAGGCGGCCGCGCGGGCGTAGTGCCGCCGTGTACCGGGATCGGCCGCGAACTGCCGGTGCGCCCGTGGCGGGCCCACAAGGCCGCCAGCCAGACTGCGTCGGCGAGCTGCTGCCAGTGCGGCGCGGCCTCGTTCTCAGGGAACGCCAAGGGCGACGACGCCTCCGAGGCGGGATCGGTGTCGCCGAGGCCGGATGCACGCTCCCTGGGAAAGCCGGTCATTCATCGGCCCTTCGCGAGATCGCGGAGCAGCAGTTCCACGAGCTTACGCCCCTCCCCGTCGGCCTGGAAACCACCCGCAGTAGTCAACTGGACCGCGTTCAGCAACTGATCGAGCGCGTGCGTCCCGCCGGCCTGGACGCGCTGTAAGAACAGGTCGACGAGGGCCTCCGTGCCCTCCGGGCGGGTCGTCAAGTGCCGCTCCACGATGGCCAGAAGCTGCTCTCGAGTGGGGGTGCGCATCTCCAGCGGAAGGCAACGCCTGCGGAAGGCCGCGGGGAATTCCCGCTCACCGTTGCTGGTGATCACCACGACCGGGAACTCGCGACACTCGACCCGGCCGTGGTGGACCACGGCACGCCCTCCGGGGTCGGCGGTGTGCACGCCTGCGCTACGGGCTGCGACGCGCACCAGCTCCGGGATCTCGTAGCTGCCGTTTTCCAGTACGTGCAGCAGATCGTTCGGCAGATCGATGTCGCTCTTGTCCAGCTCGTCGATGAGCAGGACACGGGGTCGGTCGTAGGGCAACAACGCCGTGCCCAGCGGTCCCAGCGTGATGAAGTCGCCGAGCGTGGGCGGTTTGCGGCTGTCGGCCGGTAACCGTGCCGCACCGGCCTCGCCGCCGCCGTCACCGGAGCGTGCCGCACTGCCGGTCTCTCCGCCTTCTCCGGCGGCCGCGACCACCTCCGGGTCCGCGGCCCTGCTCAGCCCGGCCTGCCAGGCGGCGATGGCTTGCGCGCGTCCCATGGCGTCGTGGGTGTACAGACCGTCCCCCAGCACCGTGCGACTGACGATGTTCCACTCCAGAACGCGTCCCAGGCCCAATTCACGTGAGACGAGGTACGCCAGTGTGGACTTGCCAATGCCCGGAGGCCCGGTGACCAGCAGCGGGCGGCGCAGCACCAGCGCGGCGTTGACGATGTCGATCTCGTCGAGGCCCAGCTGGGGGATGGTGTCGCCGGGACCCAGACGGCGCAGCGCGGCCTCCTCGTCGTCCGGCGGCGGAGGCTGAAGTGGGGACCCGTGGAACCGGCGCCAGGGCGGGGGCGCGGGCAGCGACGGCGGCGGGTCGCCGGGCGGGAGCCCGGTGGCCTCGAACACGCGCCAGCCGTCCGGGGCCGTCTGCTCGTGTGCGGTCATGCCGGAGCCTCCTCGCTGGCGAGATCGCCGGGATCGGTGGTCTGGATGTCGACGAGTCGGGTGGGATCGTCCCAGAAGAAGGCGATGTGCCTGCCCAGCAGCAGGGGACCTTGGGGATTGGCTTCGGCTTTCCTGCGAAGGCGGTGGACGGCCATCGGGACCTGCGCGGGCGTCGGCACTGACGCGAACACGGCGGTCACTACTTCCCGCCGTTCGTCGAAGAAAACTCCCCTGCGATCCCAGACGGCCAGCCCTATGCCCTCGGCGATGGCGGCCTTCAGGGCTTTGAGCGCCGGTGGCTTGACGGGAGCGTCGAGCACCACAGCCGTCCGCCCGAGCTCCTCGGCGAGCGACACCTGCCAGTCGTCGAGGCGCTGGGCGTCGAGTTCTCCCCAGCTGTGCACCGAGATCCCGTGTTGCCGCATAGTGCGCCAGCGCTCCCGCCACTGGTCCATGACCAGTACGTCATCGGTACGCATGCGATCCAGACTGCGTAAGTGCACCCCGTACTTCAGCCCGAGCGGGAGGGGGTTCCCGCCACTCGTACCGAGCCTCAGCCTGGCCACATCGTGGTTGAGGAGGTCATACGGAAGGACGAACTCGATGTACGGCGGTGGCTGGTCCCTGTCGTCCTGCTTCGGCCCGGGCGCAAGCGCCCAGAGCCGGGCCCCCTGACGAAGAACGTGTTCGACGGCGGGGCCCAGGCGGTCGAGCGTCGTCGTGACGGGCTCGCCGGGCTGCGGTTGCCAGCGGCCGGGCGTGGTGTTGAGCCATGGGCGTACGACGATCTCGTCGGAGCCGTCACGGGCCGGTTCGACGGCCACGACCAGACAGCGAGGGATCTCCGGGTCGTACGCGGCGGCCGCGCGCCGGGCGCGGCGCCGCTCCAGGGGTTCCAACAAGCCCCCGTGCCGTGCCCATGCCTCGACCCAGTCGGAGAGCGCTTTGCGGTGCTCGGCCACCCCGACGAGACGGGCAGCGTAGTCGATGAGCAGTACGGCGGGCGGTAGTCCGTCCGGCTGAACGTTCAACTCGACCACATAGGTGAAGAGTTGCTCAACGGTCCGCCCGACGGGCAGGTCGACGCCGAGCAACTCCTCGGCAAGCTCGTCCCGTAACCGGATCGCCGGTACCTCGTCTCCGACGGCGTTCAGAAGGGCATGCGCGGTGCTCTCGTCGTAGCCGGAGAGCGGGCCGGGCGGCGGCATTGTGGCAGAGGGCGCAGTGACGGAGTCGACCACCGCTCTCAAGTCGGCAGCCGCCCCCGCTCCTTCACAGACGTCGACCACCCACGCAAGTACGCGTTCCCCACCCGGCACGCTCAACGCAGTGCGCACCAGCGTCACGACGTCCTCACGGAGCCTGACACCCCGCAGGTCGATGTGTTGGTGCAGCTGGTCTCCGAGCACTACGGCGAACTGCTCGCGTCCGGACCCATCCTGCATGCAGCCCAGCTCGCACAGCGCTTCGGTCAGCCGAAGCAGCAGATCGACACCCGGCTCCTGTCCGGCACCACCGCCGGACTCATCGAAAGCCACGCCCGTCTCCACCGACTTTCCCCCATGAGCCGGTACTGCCGCCTGACCAAACAGCGAAATTAGCATGGCAACTGACGGTTAACCAGGGACAAGTGGGACCCGACTCCCTTTGCTGCAACAAAAGGTTCGGTGGTCAGGGCGGCGTCCACGCTCCGCCAGGTGGACCGGTACGGCGGCCGGGTCGATGGTGCCGCCCCATCCGGACGCAGGGACGGCACCGCGCAGCGCCGGGTGGAGAGCCGGCCGTGCCGAGGGCGTGTGGACGCAGCGCGTTCCGGCGAGCGTCGATCAGGGCCGGCCGGGCTTACGGCAGGGAGGGCCCCGCCGTCGCGGGGCGCCATGGGGCGGGGAGGAAGGCTGCGCCGGGCGGAGCAGACGACGGGGACGCGGCGCGAAAGCCGGGAGGGGGGAAGCCTGCTCAGCGTGCGCGGGGGACGGCTCTGCCGGAGTCCGCCCGAGCCGACGTGCGCAGTGTGCCGACCGTCTTCAGCAGCCGGTCGGCCGGCTCCCGCAGTCCGGGATGGGCCAGGACCGTGTTCCGCAGGCCGCGCACCGGTCTGCGCCACAGCCGGTGCGCCGCCGCCACCGGGTGGGGGCGGCTCGCGAACCCCTCGGCCACGCGCAGCTCGCGGGTCTTGAGCCAGTCCTTGTACTCCTTGTCGCCGCGTCCCAGATCCATGAGCGTCACCCCGTCCCGGGCCGCCGCCTCGGCCATCCGAAGGTGCATCATCAGCCCGGGCGAGTAGTAGCGGAACTCGGGGTCGTACGCGGTGAACCATGCCGCGAACACCGTGCGCGATCTCGGTCCGAAGTGCGCGGCCACCGGCCGGTCGTCGGCGTACACCACGGACAGCACGCCGGTGAAGTGCTCCTCGCGAACGTGGAACAGGTGGTTCACCAGGTCGACGATCCACGGTCGTGAGAACCGGTCCATCCGTCCCGTCCTGCGGTACTGGGCCGACTTCCACTGCATGAGCCTGTGCAGCACCCGCGGGTCGCGCTCGTCGTAGACGAACCGCATCTCACCGGCGTCGCGCCCCAACCGGCGTTCCTTCTTCAGCGCCGTCTTGGCCAGCCCCGGGTACGCGCCGCGCAGCCACTCCGCGTAGCTGCCGTCGCCGGGCTTCAGGTCGAGCACAGGAGAGGCGAACGTCCCCGTGACGTACCTGCCGAACGGCTTCTGTTCCTCGACGAGGTGGTCGAACTCGAAGACGGACAGACCGCAGGCCCTGAGCAGTTCCTGGGCGTCCCAGGTGGCTCCCGGGCGGTGCACGAGGGCCTGGCAGTCGGAGAGGCCGAGACCGATGGCCCGGCCGACGCCGATCGCGTTGCGCTCGTACGGGAAGAAGCCGACGGGCTCCCCGTTCTCCCACAGGACCGCCACCTGCGAGCGGCCGCGGTACCTGCCGATCCCGATCGCGAACTCAGGTGCCAGGAAAGGGTTGGCGTAGTCGGGCGATTCGTCCATCGTCCCGTGCCAGGCCCGGCGGAGCGAGTCGCTCAGCTCGTCGAGTCTGTGGATCGTGATGTCCACTTCAGATCAACCGCCCTTCCGCAGGCTCCACGAGGGACGTACCAGTCGCGGCACAGGCCGGTATGACGTGTGGCTCATTGTTCATGGATCGCATGGGCGACCGCTCCCCCCCATGACGCGCTGTCCGCGTCCTGCCATTTCTTTGGACATCTGCTGATCCGGGCCGTCCACGCGCCGGTTGCGGGGTCGACGACCGAGATCCGAACTGTTCGGCAGGGATCAAACGTCGCGAAACAGTACGCACGCTGTCAAGGGTACCTGTCGCAACGGAAGGTCACGGGTCGGACACCCGGACCCCGGCGTCGGTGGGACGCCCCGGGGGCGACGAGGCGCTGGAGGGCACAGATGGGCTTGTCCCGCAACGGAGCGCGAATCGCCGCCACCACCTGCCGGAAGTCTGGGCTTCTGCCCTGACTTGGTGTTTTACAGTGACTGCCACCAGTTCCGGCCACTCAGGGACCTGTGAGGTAATCGCGAACCATGCCGACCGAAACGTTTGAGTTCCAAGTAGAGGCCCGTCAGCTGCTGCAGCTGATGATCCACTCGGTCTACTCGAACAAGGATGTCTTCCTGCGCGAGCTCGTCTCCAACGCCTCCGACGCGCTGGACAAGCTGCGTCTCGCGGCGCTGCGGGAGGAGACGCCCGACGCCGATGTGTCCGATCTGCACATCGAGATCGAGATCGACAAGGACGCCCGTACCCTCACGGTGCGGGACAACGGCATCGGGATGTCGTACGACGAGGTCGGGCAGCTCATTGGCACGATCGCCAACTCGGGCACGGCCCGGTTCCTCCAGGAGCTGCGGGAGACCAAGGACACGGCCGGAGCCGAGGGGCTCATCGGCCAGTTCGGCGTCGGCTTCTACTCCGCCTTCATGGTGGCAGACGAGGTGACCCTGGTGACCAGGCGCGCCGACGAGAGCCAGGGCACCCGCTGGACGTCCCGCGGTGAGGGCACGTACACGCTGGAGACGGTCGACGACACGCCTCAGGGCACCGCGGTCACCCTGCACCTCAAGCCGGCGGACCCCGAGAACCAGCTCCACGACTACACCTCCGACTGGAAGATCAAGGAGATCGTCAAGCGGTACTCGGACTTCATCACCTGGCCGATCAGGCTGGTCTCCCGCACCCCCGCCGCGGCAGAGGCGGGCGACGGCGGCGCCGCGCGCGACCCCGAGACGCTGAACTCGATGAAGGCCCTGTGGGCGCGCTCGCGCGAGGAGGTGTCCGACGACGAGTACCACGAGCTGTACAAGCACATCAGCCACGACTGGCGCGATCCGCTGGAGACGATCCGGCTGCAGGCGGAAGGCACCTTCGAGTACCAGGCCCTGCTGTTCGTCCCGTCGCACGCCCCGCACGACCTGTTCACGCAGGGTTTCCAGCGCGGTGTGCAGCTGTATGTGAAGCGCGTCTTCATCATGGACGACTGCGAGGCGCTGCTGCCGCCCTACCTCCGCTTCGTCAAGGGTGTCGTCGACGCCCAGGATCTCTCGCTCAACGTGTCCCGCGAGATCCTGCAGCAGGACCGGCACATCCGGATGATGCAGCGTCGTCTGACGAAGAAGGTCCTGTCCTCGGTCAAGGACATGATGACCAACGACTCGGAGCGCTACGCGACGTTCTGGCGGGAGTTCGGCGCCGTCCTGAAGGAGGGACTGGTGACCGACGCCGAGAACCGCGACGCCATCCTCGCCGTCGCGTCGTTCGCGACCACACACGGCGACGACGAGCCGACCACGCTGAAGCAGTACGTGGAGCGGATGAAGGACGGGCAGGACGACATCTACTACCTGACCGGCGAGTCCCGGCAGAGCATCGAGAACTCCCCGCACATGGAGGCGTTCCGAGCCCGGGGCATCGAGGTGCTGCTGCTCACCGACCCCGTCGACGAGGTGTGGGTCGACGCCGTGGGTGAGTACGAGGGCAAGCGGCTGCGGTCCGTGGCCAAGGGCGAGATCGACCTCGGGGCGCAGAAGGACGAGAAGACCGACGGCGAGCGGCAGAAGCAGACCGAGGAGTACGCCGGTCTGCTCGGCTGGATGAAGGAGCAACTGGACGAGGACCTCAAGGAGGTGCGTCTCTCGTCGCGTCTCACCGTGTCTCCGGCCTGCATCGTCTCGGACGCGCACGACCTCACCCCGGCGCTGGAGAACATGTACCGCGCGATGGGTCAGGAGGTGCCGCGCACCAAGCGGATCCTCGAGCTGAACCCCGATCACGTGCTCGTCAAGGGCCTGAACCAGGCGTACAAGGAACGCGAGGACCGCACGGGGCTCGCCGAGACCGCCGAACTGCTGCACGGCCTGGCGGTGCTCGCCGAGGGCGGTCAGCCGAAGGAACCCGCACGCTTCGTCAAGCTGGTGGCGGACCGCCTGGAGCGCGCGCTGTAGCTCTGGCTCCGCGACAGCCGGGGCGCTTGCTCGGAGCGCCCCGCACCCCACTGGGACCGGTGACGGCGATCAGCGGAACCCGAGCCCAGCCGCAGAGCCGGGCTCTGTGGCATGCCCAGGGGGTATGACGATGCTCGGTCCGACCATCAGGGCACATCGTGCCGGGCGAGCGCGGTGACGGTCGCGCCGCGTCATCCGTCCCGGCCTGCGTGACTTGCGCGTTCCGCGGTCGTCGTCAGCCCGTCTTGCGCCCCCACCGCGTGTCCACCCGTGCCCACTCCTCG